>DASVQQ010000011.1:0-300000 GCA_036389035.1 Jatrophihabitans sp. | reverse complement strand
CCATGAGCCGGGTCGAGTACCTGCCCAGGCCTGACCAGCTCTATCACGAGGTCTCGACGCTGCTGTTCGGGCCCAGGTCGGTGCTCAACTACCGCGGGCGCCCAGACGAGGGCAGGGACCATCCCACGACGCCGCTGCCGCCCATGCGCTGAGCCCGATCGTCCCACCACGGGGCACGTAGGGTGGCCCGATGATCGATTTGCACGCTCACACCACCGCCAGTGACGGCAGCGACACCCCTGCCGAGCTGGTGCGCAACGCGGTGGCTGCCGGCCTGCACACCCTCGCCATCACCGACCACGACACCACTGCCGGCTGGGATGAGGCCGTCGCGTCGGTAGGGCGACTGGACGTGGCGTTCACCCTGATCCGCGGCACCGAGTTCTCCTGCGTCTATGACGACCACGGCGTCCGGATCAGCCTGCACCTGCTCGGTTACCTCTTCGACCCGGACGCCGAAGCGCTCAAAGCCGAACGCGCGCGGCTGCGCGAGAGCCGGCTGGGCCGCGGCGAGGCGATAGTCGAGGCGCTGGTTGCGGCCGGGTACCCGATCAGTTGGCAGCAGGTCGTCGACATCGCCGGCGGCGGCGCGGTGGGGCGCCCGCACATCGGGCAGGCGTTGCTGCAGGCCGGCGTGGTGGACAGCGTCACCGACGCCTTCACCCACCTGCTGTCCAGCTCGTCGCCCTACTACGTGCCCAAGCTCGAGATGCCCGTGCATCGGGCGATCGAGCTGATCCGGCAGGCCGGCGGCGTGCCCGTGATCGCGCACCCCTGGGCCCGCAAGCGCGGTCAGATCCTGGACGAGGCGGCGCTGCGCAGCCTGGTGGCGCCCGGACTGCTCGGCATCGAGGTCGACCACATCGACCATGCCCCCGCGGACCGGGCCCGGCTGTCCGAGCTGGCTGCCGAGCTCGGGCTGCTCAGCACCGGGTCCTCCGACTACCACGGCACCCGCAAATCGGTCCGACTCGGCGCCGAAACCACCAGTCCGCAGTCCCTGCACCGGCTGCTCGGCGTGGCCACCGGGCTCGACGTCGTCCGTTCCGAGCCAGCCGCCGAGGCGGTGTGACGCGGGTCGGTGTGACAAAACTTCGCCTCCGGTCGCTGATGGGGTGAGGGTGAACAGACACCCGAGGCCCACACAAGTCAACCGTCGTCCTGGCGAACACGGAGTTTCAGCCGGATAGCCGGGCGCTTCGCGGCTACCGTGAGGCACCGGTCGCCGGTTTTCTACCCCCGATAAGGAGTGCCATGAGGATCGGAGCGAGTCTCTTTCTCATTGCGGTCGGCGCAATCTTGACGTTCGCGGTCACCGCTGAGGTCAACGGGATCGATATCAGCACCATTGGGGTAATCCTGATGATCGTTGGTGTGCTTGGATTGATCATCACCCTGATCATGATGAGCATGCGGCGCCGCACCGATGTCATCCACAGCCGCAACGGAACCACCTACATCGAGCCCGGTGGGCCGGTCGATCCGGCGGACCCTCGATACTAAGTTCACTGCCCGCACGACTTCACTGCCCGCACGACCCGTCCGTACGTAACGCAACAACTGCCTGGAGGTACCAGTGATTGTCCTCGGAATTATCCTGCTCATCATCGGAATCGTTGCCGACATCGGCATCCTGACGACGCTGGGAATCATCCTGCTCGTGATCGGTGCCATCCTCGCCATCATGGGCGGAATGGGCCGCGCGGTCGGTGGCCGCAGGCACTACTACTAACCCGGGCGAGGTTCCGCGCCGCACCGTAGTCCCAGTCCTATCCGAAGGCCCGTCCGCCAACGCGGACGGGCCTTCGGCCTTTCAGTCCCTCCTTCGGCCCCATCTCTGCCGCTCGACACACGAGCGGGTTAGCAATCAAACACTCCCCGGCGGGTAGTTGATCGGGTACGGTCTGCCGAGTTCGGTCTGTGAGATCGACCTGAGCGGCAAGGTGGGTGCGTCACCGTGTACCGCGCGTGCTGACGCGATTGCGTCGAGAAGGTGAGGACCTACCGGACCAACGGCCACTGCTGACGCCGGTCCGCGACGACGATCAGCTGAGCGCGGCCGTGCTGGCAGCGCAGGCCGGTCACGAAGAGGCCTTCAGCGAGCTGTATCACTCGGTGCAGCCCGGCTTGCTGCGGTACCTGAGCGTGCTGGTCGGCCGGGATGCCGAGGACATCGCTTCCGAGACCTGGCTCCAGGTCTGCCGCGATCTGCACACCTTCACCGGTGACGCCGACGGCTTCCGCGGCTGGGTCGCCACGATCGGCCGGCATCGCGGGCTCGACCACCTTCGCAACCGCAGCCGGCGGCCCACTGATCCAGCCCCGCTGGAAACGCTGCTGTCAGTCGCCGGGGACGAGGACACCGCTGCCCAGGCCGAGGAGTCGATGTCGACGGCTGCCGCGCTCCGGCTGATCGGTGAACTGCCGCGGGAGCAGGCCGAGGCGGTCCTGCTACGCGCCGTGATCGGCCTGGACGCCAAGACCGCCGCCGCGGTGCTGGGCAAGAGCCCCGGGGCGGTCCGCACCTCGGCTTACCGGGGCCTGAAAAATCTGGCCGCCATGCTGGAGCAAGGCCGCATCGACTGAGCGTGCCGGGCGCGGTGTGACAGATGCTTACGCGTCGGCGCTGACCAGATGAGATGAGCAACGCCAGCCGCCGCCCCCGCCGCCATCCGGACGAGCACGAACTCGTCCAGGCTGTCGCGGCCTCTGCCGCGCTGCGCCAGTTGCTCGCGGCCGCATCAGCGCCGCCGTCGACGGCTGAGCTCGAAGGTCGGTCCCAAGCGATCGCCCACTTCCGGGCGGCTCAGCGGCCCGGCCCCCTCCGCCCTGAGCCGATCAACCCGGCGACCGGCCAGGCAGCCCCGGAACGCCGTGCCCCGGCGAGGTTGGCGGGGGTCGGCCGCTGGTCGGCCGCGCGGGTCACCGTGGCCTGCACAGCGCTGGTGGTGCTGCTGGGAGGCACCGCCGCCGCCACTGCCGCCCCTGAGCTGCCGACGGCCCTGCATAACGCCGTCTCCGACCTCCTCAACACCTCGGCGCCGGCTGACAGCCCGCCGCCGGCGCCGGCCAGTTCCGCTGCCGAGCCCACCGTCCGGCCGGAACCGCGGCGCACCGGCTCTGGGGCGTCCTCGGCGCCGAACCGTCCGGGTTCGAGCACTGCCGCCGGACGGGCCGCCACGAGTGCCGCGAGCCTGCCGCAACTGGTCGGACTGTGCCGTGCCTACCAGGCAGCCGGCTCGGTCGAGGCAGCGGCGTTGCTGGCCAGGCCAGGCTTCGCGCCGCTGGTCATGGCAGCCGACGGGGTGCCGGGAGTAACCGCGTTCTGCGCCCACCTGATCGACCCGGCTCGGAGCGTCCCGCCGGGCAGCAGCCACTCACCGAACACGTACCGGCCCGGCGCGCGCCCCACGAGTCCGGCTCCGCAGGGCACCGTGCGGCCGAATGCCGCCGAACCCGCCGCGGCAGCTCAACCGGTGGCGGCTACCCAGCGGCCCGGCTCGGCGCGATTCCAGCTGCGGACCAGCAGGCCCGGCGCGGCGGTGGCCCACGCCGGCGCCGAGTCGCCGCCGGCGGTCGAGCACCCGGCCCACAGCGGCGCCGGCGCGCCTGTGGAGCGACCGAACAGCCGTCAGTAGCTGCCACTAGCATGGATTTATGACCCGATTGACGTGCCCGTGAGGCGGCTGCGCACGGCCGTGCTGCTGGCTGTGGCAGTGGCCGGCATGCTGTTGCTGACAGCGGGGCCGGCCGTGGCCGACGTCGATCAGGCGATCAGCAGCCTGCGCTCGGGCAACCTCTACGTCGATCCGGACGCCGACGCGAACCTGGACGAGGGCGCCGCCCGGTCAGCCTTGAACTCGTCGATCAAGATCGCGGTGCTACCCACCGGATCCGGTGACCCCGGCCAGCTCGCCAGGCAGATCGGTCAAGCCGTCGACACCGGTGACAAGCTCACGGTGGGCGTGTTCGTCGGCAGGACGTTCAACGCGGCCTCCAGCGAGCTGTGCACGGGCCGCGCCGGCCAGCTGGCGCGCAGGGCGGTTCAGGACAACCTCAGTCAGTTGCGGTCCAACGGCGACCTGACCGAGACGGTCAAGGACTTCGCCGGCCTCGTCGATGCCGCCCCCAGCTGCAGCGGCGGTCGCAGCGGTGGCGACAACAGCGAGCAGGCGCAGTCATCGGGGGGCAGCGGCTGGGCGACGCTGGGCGTGCTCGGGGTGCTGGGAGCCGGTGTCGTGGGTGGGCTGGTGTGGCGGCGCAAGCGCAAGGACCGGCAGGCGCTGGCCGACGCGCGCGCGCTGATCCAGCCTTACTACGACCGGCTCGCCGCCGACGTCGCCTCGCTGCAACCCGGCAATAACGCCACTGCCCTGCAGGCGCTGGCCGATGCCTCCGAGCGCTACAACTCCGGTGGCTCCCAGCTGGCCACGGCGACTTCGTTGGCCCAGCTCGGCGGGGCCCGGCGCAGCATCCTGGAAGGGTTGCAGGCGGCCAGGACCGCCCGGGTGGCGCTGGGCCTTGACCCCGGCCCCGATCTGCCACCGCTGGCCGAGTCCAACGCCCCGCAGCTGGCCAAGGCCGAGCAGGTCGAGGTCGGCGGCCAGACGGTGCAGGGCTATCCCGACTACACCCCCGGTGCGCCGTACTACTTCGCGGGCGGCGGCGGGTACGCCGGCGGTTGGTACTCGATGCCGTTCTGGCAGACGCTGCTGATCGCCGAAGCCCTGACACCGGGCTGGGGCTTCGGCTTCGGAGGCTGGGGCGGCGGCTGGGGCGGTTATGGCTCAGGCTATGGCAGCGGCTTCGAGGCCGGCCGCGAATCGGCCGAGCACGACAACGGCGGCTGGGACGGCGGCGGCGACTGGGGCGGCGGCGGCGACTGGGGCGGCGGCGGCGGTGGCGGTGGCGACTCGGGTGGCGGCAGCTGGTGACCAGCGTTCCTGAACAGCTGGAGTTGACCGGGCTGCCTCGACCGCTGTTCGCGGCCACCCCGTCCAAACTCGCCAACTTCGACTGCCCGCGGCGCTACCGGCTGACCTATCTGAGCCGGCCGGCCGCGCCGAAGGGCCCGCCGTGGGCGCACAACACGGTCGGGGCCGCGGTCCACCTGGCGCTGGCTCGCTGGTGGCAGCTGGAACCGGCCCGGCGGACCCCGCAGGCCGGAGCCGGCCTGGTGATCCGGAACTGGCAGCACGACGGCTTCGCCGACCGCGAGCAGTCCGAGGCATGGCGCGAGCAGGCCGCTGACTGGGTGGCCAACTACCTCACCGACGAGATCGAGCGCGGCGACCCGAACCGCGAGCCCAGGGGGGTCGAGCGCACGGTGGCCACCCGCACCGACCGGCTGGCGATCTCGGGCCGGGTGGACCGGATCGACGAGCGGGACGGCGAGCTGGTCATCGTGGACTACAAGACCGGCCGTTCCCGGCTGGACGCCGACGACGCCCGCGGCTCGCTGGCTCTGGCGCTGTACGCCGTCGCCGCCGAGCGGACCCTGCACCAGCGCTGCCGCCGGGTCGAACTGCACCACCTGCCCACCGGGGAGGTCGCGGCCTTCGAGCACACCGAGGAATCGCTGGGCCAGCACCTCAACCGGGCCGGTGAGACCGCTACCGACATCCTCGCCGCGACCGACACGGTGGCCGGCGGCGCCGATCCGGACGAGGTGTTCGCGCCGGTTCCAGGGCCTTCCTGCGGCTGGTGTGACTTTCGGCGGCTGTGCCCCGAAGGCCAGGCCAGCTCACGCCCGCGGGCCAGCTGGGAAGGCCTCGGGTTGCTGGACTCCAGCCAGCCCTGAGGCGAAGCCGAAAGGTGGCGCGCGCTGTCCGGATGACAAATCGACAACCAGCGGCCCTCAAAGCTAAACTATTCAATAGTAACTTCCTGACACCGAGCGGCGAGAAGGCTAGCCTCGCCCTACCGCGAACTCGCGCGGCAACTGTCCGGTCCGAGGCTCGTGACACCCGGTGCCACTGCTCACGAAAAAGGAGAGCGAGTCGATGGCAGAGTCCGCTGATCACCAGCTCGAGGAGATCCCTCCGGCCAAGGCGGGGATGCTTATTCACAGGCCGCCCGAGCAGGTCTTCCAAGCCTTGGCCGACCGCTCCATCGCCACTCGGTTCTGGTTCACCAAGAGCAGTGGTGACCTCGCGCCGGACGCGACCGTCCAGTGGGAGTGGGAGATGTACGGCGTCACGAAGACGGTGACGGTACGGGAGTTCCAACAGAGCCGACTGATCGTGGCCGACTGGGGCTCCGATGACGAGTCGCCCACGACCTTCAAGATCCGATTCATCCCGTGGCGCCAGGACACCTATGTGGACGTGACCGCGACCGGATTCACCGGCACCACCGACGAGATCATCGCCGGTGTCCTTGACGCCACCGCGGGTTGGACCATGGTGCTGTCTGTGGTGAAGGCCCTGCTGGAGCACGACATCATCCTGACCCTGGTGGCGGACAAGGCGCCGCCGGAAGGCCTCGAGCTCTGACGGAGGCGGTGAGCTCTCAACCGGAGGGCCTCTTGAGCCCTGGGGTGGTGCGTCTCCAAAACACCGACGTCTCCAAACACTGACGCCCGCGTCCGTACCGGGCGTCCGCTCCGGGCGGCATTCAGTTCTGCTGAGTGACCGGATCGGAAGAGCGGCCGCTTCCGCACGCCTGCCTACGCAGTGAGCGGACCGTCCGTCCTGACGGCGCCTGGTAGGTGGCTGACCAGTAGGCCGTCTCTCAAGCGTAATGTGTTGCAGGTCACTACTAAATCATATAGCATTATCTCGACGCTCACCGGGTTCCGCCCGATGCCGGCTCCGAGGAGCAGCGATCCGTTGTACGCAGCCATGCAGGCTGCCGAGCCCGAGAAGAGGTAGTAAAGATGACCGAGACCTTGCCCGACGAGAACAAGGCCCTCATCCAGCGCTTTTTCGACCAGGTGGTCAACCAACGCGACGTGGACTCGCTGAGCAGCTTCGTCAGCCGCGACAATGGCGGCGGGACCTGCGGTGGCACCGCCTTCCGGGAACTGGTGACGAGCCCGGCCCTCAGGGGCGGCCGGTTCGGCCCGTCCGCCGCTGGCGGACCCGCCAAGGAAGAGCCCGTCGACGTGGACGCGTGGCAGGAGTTCACCAAGCACGTGCTCGAGGCGTTTCCGGACCTGCGGGTCGATATCGATTGGATGGTGGCCGAGGGTGACACGGTCGTGGTGCGCTGGAGCGGTCGTCCCACCCACCGCGGTGAGTTCCTCTCCACCCCGCCCACCGGCCGAAAGGTGCGCCTGAGCAGCGTCGACGTCTTCACGGTCCAGGACGGCCAGATCCGCTCCGTTCGCTCGCACCCGGACACGGCACGCGTGCTGAACTCCATGGGCCACCTGCCGCGGACGCAACTGGTCACGACCCTGGTCCAGGACGAGGCGGACGACGACGAGTGAGTTCTGATCGAGCGCACCGCCGCGGTGCTCACTCGCCGGTCACCAGGTCATAGAAGGAGCTGACGGATGACAACTGACCTTGATTCCCGCAGGACCACGACGGCAACGGACCTGCAGGTGCGCAAGGCCGACAAGGTGTTCGCCTCGTTCGACACCGACGGCGACGGCGTCATCGACGTGCTGGACTACACCGGGATGGCGCAGGTCTACTGCGACGCCTACGGCATCCCGCCTCGCAGCGAGAGTTGGCGCAAGGTGCACGGCTGCGCGCAGGTGATGTGGCGGGCCATCGAGCGACGGACCGGAACGCTCAACCCGGCCAAGCTCACCAGGCAGGAGTGGATCGCCTGGATGGGCAGCAACGAGTACACCGACTTCGTGACCTACGCCGCGATCCCGTTCAGCCTGGCCGCGTTCGCCGTGGCGGACTCCGACGGGGACGGCCGGTGCGACGTCGATGAGATGAGTGCCGCTCAGCGCAGGTCGGGGATGAGTGAGCGGGAGATCCACCGGTCGTTCCGGCTGTTGGACTCCGACGGGGACGGTTACGTCACGTCCGAGGAATTCGCCCAGGCGCTCGAGGAGTACTACTTCAGCGATGACCCGGACGCGCCAGGCAACTCCATCGCCGGCGATCTGTGACCGATGACTACCATCGCGCGCTCGCCGGAGACGGCGCCCGGTCGGCTGCCGATAGTGGGTCACGCGCTGCGGATGAAGCGCCGGCCGGGCGACTTCCTGCTTTCCTTGCAAGCATCCGGCGATGCCGTCACGGTGATCCAGCTCGGACCGAAACAGATGTACGTGGTCAACGAGCCGGGACTCATCCGCGAGTTGCTGCGCGATCCGGAGACCTTCGCGCGGGGCGGCCCGATCACCGAGCGGTTCCGCATGATGTTCGGCAACGGCCTGGGCATCTCCGAAGGAGAGTTTCACCGGCGGCAGCGCTCGGTGATCCAGCCTGCCTTCGACCACTCCCGGATCGTGGGGTACACCGCGCTGATGAGCGAGGTGGTCGCCACCAGGGTGGAGTCCTGGCCCGACGGCCAGCAGATCGCCGTCGACAAGGAGATGGCCGATCTCGCCCTGACCAACGTCACGAAGGTGATCTTCGCCGCTGACACGGCGATCGACATCCCCGAATTCGTGGCGGCCACCACGGTCGTGCTCAGCGGCCTGTTCCGGCGGATGACCGACACCATCGGCCTGACCCGGTTGCCGACGCCGGCCAACCTCCGTTACCGCGCGGCCACCGAGTACCTGCGGCGAACCATCAACCAGGTGATCAGCGACTACCGCCAGAGCGGCGTCGACCGCGGCGACCTGCTGTCCACCATGCTCTACGCCCGCGACGACGACGGCGAGCCGGTCATGACCGACCAGCAGCTGCACGACGAGGTGATGACCTTCTTCATCGCCGGCAGCAACACCATCAGCAACACGCTGTCCTGGGCGCTGCACGAGATCGCGACCAATCCCGAGGTCGAACAGCGCCTGCACGACGAGGTCGACCGGGTGCTGGCCGGCAGGGCCGCGGGCTACCACGACGTGGCGCGGCTGGAATACACCCGGCGGGTGATCACCGAGACACTGCGCAAGCGGACGCAGGGACTGTTCCTGAGCCGGGTGACCACCAGGGATGTCCATCTCGGCGGGTACCACATCCCGGCCGGCTCAGACGTCCTCTACAGCTTCCACGCGCTCAACCACAACCCGGCCATCCACGCTCATCCGGAGCGCTTCGATCCGGATCGCTGGCTGCCCGAGCGAGCCCGAGCCATACCGCGGGGCGCTTTCATGCCCTTCTCGATCGGTGTTCACGGCTGCATCGGCGACCAGTTCGCGTGGGTGGAGATGATCGTCCTGCTGGCCACCATCACGGCGCGCTGGCGGCTGGTGTCAGCACCTGGCCATCAGCCCAAGCCGAAGCTGGCCATCACCATGCCGGTCGACTCGCTCCCGATGATCGCGCACCGCCGCGAGGTGGGCGTGGCAAGCAGCTGACCCGTCGATCAGCGCAGGCCCTGCCAGAAGTCGAGCAGGGCGCGCACGGTCGCGGCGGGGTTCTCCACCGCCGGTGAATGCGCCGCGCCGGCGATCACCGCATGGGCAGCGCCGAGCCGGCGGGCCATCTCGGTCTGCACCGCCGGCGTCCAGGCGTCATCGGACTCACCGTGCAACACCAGCACCGGCAGTCCGGTCCCGGCGAGTTCGGCGGTGCGGTCCTGCGCGGTGCGCAACTCCTGGCCCATGACCTGCAGCCCGACCGGGTCGGTGGCCATGAACCGGGTGCGCAGGAACGCCAGCAGCCCCGGTGCCGACCGCGCGTACTTCGGATCGGCCTGCGCGCTGAACTCCAACTGGCTCCACAGACCGGCCATGCCCCGCTTGGCCAGCACCAGCTCACCGGCGTCCAGCAGGATCCGCCGCTGGCCGGTCACCGCGTCGGGCCCCGAACTCATCAGGGTGAGGCTGTCGAACAGCTCGGACTTGGCCAGCGCCGCCGCGCGGCCGACCAGCCCGCCGAGCGAGTGGCCGACCAGGTGCACCCGCGACCTGGCCGGCGCCAGCTCGGCGGCAAGCTGGCAGACGTCCTCGGCCAGCGCCTGCAGGGTGTATCCGGCCGGGCTGGTCGCCCACGCCGACTCGAACTGGCCTCGCTGGTCGATCGCCACCGCCCGATAGCCGGCGTCGGCCAGCGGGCGCAGCAGCGGCAGGAAGTCCTCTTTGCTGCCGGTGTAGCCGGGCACCAGCAGCACGACCGGACGCGACCCGGCCGGCAACCCGGCGCCGGTGACCCCGGTGACGCCGGTGTCCAGGGCGGCGAGGCTGCCGCTCGACAGCGAGAACTCGGTTCTCACTGGTACATCTGGGTGTCTGCGCCGGCCAGCAGCAATCCGTTGCCGACCGGGAAAACCCGAGCGGCGCCGCTCGGAGCCGGTGACATGCGCACCCGCGCCTCGACCCGGCCGGTGGCGCCGGCGAAGCGCTGGACCGTCGAGTCGCCGACCGCGGCCAGCACGCTCGACTCCAGCACCGTCGCCGGCCCGGTGGCCGGTGCGGACCAGTTGACCTTCCCGGTCTCGGCGAAGCTGTAGAGCCGCCCCAGCCAGAGCACCTCCAGCGGTTCGCCGGTGGCGGTGAAGCCGTCGACCGCGGTCGAGGCCCTGGGCAACCGGTCCAGCTCGGCGGCGAGCTCGGCAGGCGCGGCCAACCGGTCGGACCTGGTCTCCTCGCCCTTGTCCGCGCTGTAGCTGTGCAGAACGCCGGTGCTCGGGTCCAGCGCGCCCACGAACGCGCTCGCCGCGACCGGCACCATGGCTTGCGGGACGGTCACGCTCCATTTCAGCTCGTCAGAGGTCAGCCCCCGCAACACCAGCCGGTGCTGCGAGCCGCAGGTGGTGCTGATCAGCACCCCCTGGGAACCGGCCAGCGCGCGGTCCACCGAGCAGCGATCCGGCGCCACCCAGTTCCAGCGGTCGAGCCCGCCGGCGTTGTCGATGACGTGCACCGAGTGGCGAGCCACGGTCATCACCACGTTGGGCGCGCTGGTGGCCTCGGTGATGCCGTTGTCGGTCAGGGTGCGCAGCCACTTGACGGCTCCGGTGGCGCTCACGAACCCGGTCACCTGGTCGCAGTTGCCGTGCCGGTTGTAGATCGCGATCGTCGAGGCGTCCTGTTGCAGCACCGAGCAGATCGTCTGGTCCGAGCGGGTGTA
The DNA here is from genome assembly GCA_036389035.1 of Jatrophihabitans sp. Taxonomy (NCBI): domain Bacteria; kingdom Bacillati; phylum Actinomycetota; class Actinomycetes; order Jatrophihabitantales; family Jatrophihabitantaceae; genus Jatrophihabitans; species Jatrophihabitans sp. The sequence continues at coordinate 288,850 of DASVQQ010000011.1, read as the reverse complement.
GTGCCAGCGGACCTTGCCGGTCCGGGCATCCAGGCCGTGCACGCTGTGGCTGTCATAGCTGATCACCACCCCGTCGTGGACCGGGGTTCCGGCAGCGGGGCGGTCCGCGCTGAGCCACGTCCGGGCCAGCGCGTCAGCGGTGGAACCGGTCGGGATCGGCGCCGGCGCCGGTGCGCTGCGGCGGCTGACATGGGTCAACTCACCACGCGCGTAGGCGGTCCGCACGGCGAGCACCACCGCCAGCAGCACGAGCGCCAGCACGGCCGCATAGATCCGGGTGGCCCTGGTGGTGCGGGTCTGATAGGCGAGCAATGCCGGATGAACCGGTCTGGTCGCCGTCGCTGTCCGGCCGACCGAATCGTGCGCGATCTGATCGCCGGCGACCTGATCGTGGGCGACCCGACCGTCGGCTGCCTGATTGCCGGCAGCCCGATCCGGGCCAGCGGGATGCGTGGCAGGCTCGCGGGACGCCGCGAGAGGCCCGTCCGGTTCTGACACCTGAGGTGATCCTGACTCAGCCGGCGCTGCTCTGCTCCGCCGGGGTCGAGCCGGTCACCGGAGCGCCGGCCCGGGTGCGCCGGCGACGACGGTTGCGGCTGGCCGCCGGTTTGCGCTCGCCCTGCTCGGACTCCGCGCCGCTCGCCGAGGACTCGGCACGCGACCGGGACCGCCCGGAGCCATCAGAGCGTTCGGAGCCCTGCGAGCGTCCGGACCGGGCCGGACGTCCGGCCGACCCGCGGTCGCCGCGGCCGGACTTCTTGCGGTCCGGGCCGCCGAGGTCCTCCACGGCTTCGGCGTCCAGGCCGGCCCGGGTCCGCGCCGCGCGCGGCAGCACGCCCTTGACCGAGGTCGGGATACTCAGCTCGAGGTAGAGGTGATCGGAGGTGGAGTAGGTCTCGACCGGCTCGTGCAACGGCAGGTTCAGCGTGTCGCAGATCAGCTTCCACTTGGGCAGGTCGTCCCAGTCCACCAGCGTCACCGAGGTGCCGGACTTGCCGGCCCGGGCGGTGCGCCCGATGCGGTGCACATAGGTCATCGCGTCTTCGGGGCACTGGTAGTTGATCACGTGGGTCACGTCGTCGATGTCCAGGCCGCGAGCGGCGACATCGGTGGCCACCAGCACGTCCACCTTGCCCGAGCGGAAGGCCCGCAGCGCCTGCTCGCGGGCGCCCTGGCTGAGGTCGCCGTGCACCGCGCCGGCCGCGAAGCCCCGCTCGACCAGGTCATCGGCGACCTTCTGGGCGGTTCGCTTGGTACGGGTGAAGATCAGGGTCAGGCCGCGGCCGTCGGCCTGCAGGATCCGGGCGAGCACCTCGGTCTTGTCCATCGCGTGTGCCCGGTAGGCGAACTGGTCGACGTGCTCGGTGGCCGGGATATGGGTGTCGGACTCGGCCCGGATCTGGATCGGCTGGTTGAGGAACTGCCGTGCCAGCGCCACGATCGGGCCCGGCATGGTGGCCGAGAACAGCATCGTCTGGCGGCCCGCGGGCAGTTGCGACATCAGCTTCTCGATGTCGGGCAGGAAGCCCAGGTCGAGCATCTCGTCGGCCTCGTCGAGCACCAGGCACCGGACGTAGCCGAGGTTCAGGTGGCCCTGCTGGGACAGGTCCAACAACCGGCCGGGGGTTCCGACGACCACGTCGCAGCCGGCCTTGAGCGCCTCGACCTGCGGCTCGTAGGCACGCCCGCCGTAGATCGTGACGACCTTGGCTCCCAGTCGCTTGCCGGCGGTGGTCAGGTCACCGGCGACCTGCACGGCCAGCTCGCGGGTCGGCGCGATCACCAGCGCCTGCGGCTTGGCGCCCTTGGCGCTGGGCAGCTCGAGCCGGTTGAGCATCGGGACCCCGAAGCCAAGGGTCTTGCCGGTGCCGGTCCTGGCCTGCCCGATCAGGTCCGAGCCGGCCAGCGCGATCGGCAGGGTCAGTTCCTGGATCGCGAAGGTGTGCTCGATCCCGACCGCCAGCAACGCGGCGATGATCTCTTCCTTGATGGCGAAGCTGGAGAACAGCGGGCTGTCGGGCTTGACCGGGGCGATCCCGACCAGCGGGGCCGGGTCGATGACCTCGACGGCGTCGGTGTCGTCGGCGATCAGCTCGTCGGTGTCGCCAGGTCGCGGGGCATCGCTGAAGGCAGCGTCTGTCATGGGTGGGTATCCAATTCTGCGTACAGGTGCGAACAGTTCGTGGGCACCTGTGGCGGGGCCATCGCTACTGGCCGCCAGCGCGGCAGACACCCGCTAGGACGTTGAAGCCGGTTCGAGGACGCCCGAATGAGAGCGAGAACCCATCGAAAACCCAAGCCTCAGCCTGCAGTCTAGCTGCCGCGACCCGGAAATCCTTGCAGTCAGCGTTAGCGTGGGCCGCGCAACCGCGCACCACGGAGTCGGCGAAGGGGAGCCCGAGGCCCATGATGCCTGCCAACGAGCCAGATCAGGCCGCGATCATCGACCTGCTGGGAGTGCTCGCCTACGGCGAGTTGAGCGCCTTCGACCGGATGGCCGCCGACGCCAGGATGGCGCCGACGACGGCCCTGCGCGCCGCGCTGTCCGAGGTCGCCGCGCTGGAGATGGGCCACTACCGCAAGCTGGTCACCCGGATCGCCGAACTGGGCGCCGACCCGCAGCAGGCGATGGCGCCGTTCATCGAAGCCGTCGAGACCTTTCACCACCGCACCGAGCCGCGGACCTGGGGCGAGGCGCTGGTCAAGGCCTACGTGGGGGACGGGTTGGCGGCTGACTTCTACCTGGAGGTCGCCCAGTACGTCGATGACTCGACCCGGCAACTGGTCACCGAGGCCCTGGCCGACTCCGGCAATGCGGAGTTCGCGATCCGCGAGGTGGGCGTGCTGATCAGCAGCGACCCGACCGCGGCGTCCCGGCTGTCGCTGTGGGGACGGCGGCTGGTCGGCGAGGCGATCACCCAGGCGCAGCGGGTGGCGGCCGAGCGGGACGCCCTGACGATGCTGATCGTCGGCGGGGTCGGTGACCTGACCGGCATCAGCCGGCTCACCGATCGGATCATGCTCAAGCACACCCAGCGAATGACCGCGATCGGGCTGTCCAACTAGGCCCCCGGCCTTTCCGAGCCGGGCGCTGGATCAGCCGGCGACGAAGCCGACCCGTCGGCTGTCGGCCTGGGCGATCTCGACGTAGGCCACCAGGTTGGCCGGCACGATGACCTTGCGCCCGCGCTCGTCGGTCAGTGACAGCTGGCCGTCCACGCTCTTGAGCGCCGTGGCGATCACTTCCTCGACCTCGGCGGGAGTCTGGTTGCTCTCCAGCACGATCTCGCGAGGGGTGTGCAGCACGCCGATCTTGACCTCCACGCGGTCCTCCAGTTTCAGTCGCCGGCACGGTCGCGGTGACCGGCTCGGCTGCCAGCTAGATAGCCGGAAGGACTTCGCCTCCGGACGGCTCCACGCTAGTCGAACGCCGCCGCCGGGCTCTCGGCCGGTCGCTGCGCTGTGAGCGAACGAGCCTGAGCGGTCCCTGGCTCAGCCGTTGGCCGATGGCGCCGGGGCGCCGGCCTGCAGCGGGAAGAAGGAGATTCCGCGCCACTGCAGCGTCTCCAGCAGGTGGACGGCCTCGGCCTTCGGGATCGGCCGGTTGGCATCGAGCCACCAGGTCGCGGTGATCTGGGCGGCGCCGGTCAGCGCCACCGACAGCAACTCGGCCTGCGGCCGGCCCAACCCGGTGTCCGCCGCGACCGTGTCGGCGACCGCCTGCATGGTGATCCGCGCCACCCGGTCGACCCGCTCGCGGACCGCCGGCTCGTTGCCCAGGTCGGACTCGAAGATCAGCCGGAACGCGCCCTCGTCGCCCCGGTCGGCGCCGTCGACGAAGTCGAAGTACGCGGTCAGCACGTTGTGCACCCGGACCCGGTTGTCCTCGGTCTCGGCCAGCGCCTGCCGGACCCGTTCCAGCACGTCCTCGGCGTGGGTGTCCAGCAGTGCCAGGTAGAGCTCGAGCTTGCCGGGGAAGTGCTGGTACAGGACAGGCTTGGACACCCCGGCCCGGATCGCGATGTCGTCCATCGCGGCGGCGTGGTAGCCGTTGGTCACGAAGACCTCCTGGGCGGCGGCCAGCAGTTGCTTGCGGCGCGCCGAGCGGGGCAGCCGTGCTCCTCGTGAGGTGTCCATGGTCTCGGTCATGACGAACCTCCTGGCGAGGCGCTGGGGCGAACTCGATGCTACCGGTGGGTAGCCATCCCAGCTCCCATGATCGTTTCCCGCGGCGCGCTCGCCGCGCCGAGAAGGTATTTTTGTTCCAATGAAGACCGCGTCGATGGTCCGGGGCCGCATCCTTCTGGACAGCCCGCTGGCTCAGAGCCGCCGGGTGCTGCAGGCCGGCCGCGGCCGGTTGCTGCCACGGCCGAGCCGGCCGCTGCGCACCGAGACCCTGGCCGGCGCCGCCGACTACCGGCTGGCGGCGCCAGATTCCACGCGGGTGCCGTGGCCGGCCACCGAGGTGCGGCTCGGAGAGGTCGCGCTCAACGTCCGGCACACGCCCTCGGCCAACCCGGACGCCCCGCCGGCGTTGTACCTGCACGGCCTGAGCGGGGCCTCGACCAACTTCACCGACCTGGCCGACCTGCTCTCACCGTGGCTGGACGGCCAGGCCCTGGACCTGCCCGGTTTCGGGCGGTCCGGACCGCCGCCGCGCCGGGACTACTCGATCCCCGCACAGAGCCGGCTGGTCATCGCCTACCTCGAGCAGAGCGGGCGCGGGCCGGTGCACCTGGTCGGCAACTCGATGGGCGGGACGATCGCGATCCAGGTGGCCGCCAACCGGCCGGATCTGGTGCGCACCCTGACCCTGGTCTCACCTGCGGTGCCGGACCTGCGGCCGAAGAAGGGCTCGGACCGGATGATGCCGCTGCTGCTGGTGCCCGGACTGGGATACCGGGTGCTTGACCGGCTGGACCAGATACCGCCCGAACGGCGGGTGCGGGCGCTCATCGAGCTGTGCTTCGCCCATCCCGAGCGGGTACCGGCCAACCGGCTCGCCGAGGCGGTCGCCGAGCTGGAGATCCGCCGGGGCTACCCGTGGTCCGGTGAAGCGCTGTTGCGGTCGCTACGGGCGGTGGTGCGCAGTTACCTGACTCTGGGGCCTCGGTCCTCGTGGTACGCCCTGAGCCAGATCCAGGCGCCGGCCGTGGTGGTGTGGGGGCAGCTCGACCGGCTGGTCGATGTCGCCAACGCGCCCCGGGTCGCCCGGACCCTGCCCGACGCCAGCCTGCTGGTGCTGCCCGACATCGGGCACACCGCGCAGCTGGAGGATCCGGTCAGCACCGCCCGGGCCATCCTTGCCCTGCTGGCCCGCGCAAATGACGCGCACCGGGAGGCCGGTGTGGGATCGTGAGGCAGTGACCCGACCGAGCGCCCAGCCGCGTGAGCGGAATTCGGCCGGCGGCTCATCCGGCGGCCCGGGCGGGCGTGATCGGGGCTCCGGAGCCCGCTGGCGCGCCTTCGCCGGCCGCTACGGCTGGCGGGCCTACGCGCTGCCGCTGCTGACGGTGCTCAGCGTGGTGGCGGTCTACAACATCAGCACCCACCGGGACCGTCCGGCCGCCCGCGCCCAGACCAGCGTGCCGGCGGCGCAGAGCCCCGTCGTGACCACCCCCACCCCGCAGAGCAGCCGGCCCTCCGCCGCCGCCAGCAGCAGCCGGCCGCAGACCAGCAAGCCGGTCACCAGCTCCGCGCGGCCGACGCCGACGCCCACCCCGTTGTCACCGCTGGCGCTGCCGGCCGGCCCGGCCTACTCGATGACCGGCCAGGGCTCCTTCTCGATCCTTCCGGGCAGCTCGGGCGTGCTGGGCCGGGGCAACCTGCGCCGGTTCACGATCGAGGTCGAGGACGGCATCAGCGGTGCGGACCCGCAGGCGTTCGCGGCCTCGGTCATGAGCACGCTGAGCGATCAGCGGTCCTGGATCGCCACCGAGGCGGTCGCGCTGCAACGGGTGGACTCCGGACCCGTCGACTTCCGGATCAGCCTGACCGCCCCGCTGACCGTGCGGCCGCTGTGCGGGTACTCGCTGCGGATGGAGACCTCCTGCTACGCCGGCTCGGGCCGGGTGGTGCTCAACCTGTCCCGCTGGGTGCGTGGCGCGCAGGCGTTCGGCGGCGACCTGGCCAACTACCACCACTATGTGGTCAACCACGAGGTAGGTCACGCGGTGGGGCACAGTCACGCCCATCGCTGCCTCAACAACGGCCTGGCGCCGATCATGATGCAGCAGACCATCGGAACCAAGACCGAGAACGGCCGGTGCCGGGCCAACCCCTGGCCGTTCCCGCCCGGCGTGCCGGACGCGCCGGGCGCCGAGCAGGCCGGCAGCGACGCCGACGCGGCGTTCTTCCAGCGCAATTCCTCCTGACCTGGCAATTCCTACTGACCGCCGGCGTGTGGGAATCTGTCAATGCGGTCGCGCTGTTGTGCCAGCGACCGCAGAAATGATGTCCGTGGAAGGAACGAGAACTCGTGTCTCTGCCACCGCTCGTGGAGCCCGCTGAATCCCTGACCGTCGAGGAGGTGCGCCGTTACAGCCGGCACCTGATCATCCCCGACGTGGCCATGACCGGCCAGAAGCGCCTGAAGAACGCCAAGGTGCTGTGCGTCGGCGCCGGCGGCCTCGGGTCACCGGCGCTGATGTACCTGGCCGCCGCCGGCGTGGGGACGCTGGGCATCGTGGAGTTCGACGTCGTCGACGAGTCCAACCTGCAGCGCCAGATCATCCACGGCCAGTCCGACATCGGCCGGTCCAAGGCCGAGTCGGCCCGCGACAGCGTGCGCGAGATCAACCCGCGGGTGAACGTCGTCCTGCACGAGACCCGGCTGGACAACGACAACGTGCTCGAGATCTTCTCCCAGTACGACCTGATCGTCGACGGCACCGACAACTTCGCTACCCGCTACCTGGTCAACGACGCGGCCGTGTTGCTGGACAAGCCCTACATCTGGGGCTCGATCTACCGCTTCGACGGCCAGGCCTCGGTGTTCTGGAACAAGTACGGGCCCAACTACCGCGACCTCTACCCCGACCCGCCGCCGCCGGGGATGGTTCCCTCCTGCGCCGAGGGCGGCGTGCTCGGCGTGCTGTGCGCCTCGATCGGCTCGATCATGGCCACCGAGGCGATCAAGGTGATCACCGGCATCGGCGAGCCCCTGGTCGGCCGGCTGATGGTCTTCGACGCCCTGGAGATGACCTACAGCCAGGTCAAGATCCGCAAGGACCCCACCGCCGAGCCGATCACCGAGCTCATCGACTACGAGGCCTTCTGCGGCGTGGTGTCGGAGGAGGCCCAGCAGGCCGCCGCCGGCTCCACCATCACGGCCGCGGAGCTGAAGGACCTGATCAACTCGGGCAAGCCGATCGAGCTGATCGACGTGCGTGAGCCGGCCGAATGGGAGATCGTCTCGATCCCCGGCGCGAAACTGGTTCCCAAGGACCAGATCCTGCGCGGCGACGCGCTCTCGGACCTGCCGCAGGACCGCCAGATCGTCATGTACTGCAAGACCGGGGTGCGCTCGGCCGAGACGCTGGCCGTGGTCAAGTCCGCCGGGTTCTCCGACGCGGTGCACGTCCAGGGCGGCGTGACCGCCTGGGTGAAGCAGGTGGACCCGTCGCTGCCCTCGTACTGAGTCCATGACCGAGGATCTGCCGCTGGCGCAGCGGATTCTGGAGTGTGTCGAGTCGATCCCGGCCGGCAAGGTGATGTCCTACAGCGATGTGGCCGAGTACGTCGGCTCCCGGGCCGCCCGCAACGTCGGGCGGGTGCTGGCCGCCGACGGCGGCACGGTGGCCTGGCACCGGGTGCTGCGCTCGGACGGCACCTGCGCCGAGCACCTGCGGGCCGAGCAGCTGGCCAGGCTGGCGGCCGAAGGGGTTCCGATCCGGGGCGAGCGGGTCGACCTGGCCGCCGCCCGCTGGGACGGCCGCTGAGCCCAGCCGGGACGCGTATGTCTTTTGGTCGCCAGGGCGACCGAAGGACATACGCGTCGGTCGAGGTTTCGGCGGGCCGGCGTCCTGGCGGCAGGGCCCGATTCTGGCGCTGACCTAGCCGCCTGAGACCGCCTGGACGGCAGCGCGCCTGCCCGAATCTGTCAGCGCGTCATGATGCTATTGCCAGGTGTCCGCAAGCGTCATCTCCGAGCCCGCGTTCCGGCTGGTGCACCCGCACCTGCCGGCGCTGGCCGCGCCGGTTCTCGACGCCGACCAGCGGCGGGTGCTGACCCACGACCTGGGCGTGCTGAGGGTGCTGGCCGGCCCGGGCACCGGTAAGACCACCACCCTGGTCGAGTCGGTGGTCGAACGCGTCACCCGGCGCGGGGTGCCGATCGAGAACATCCTGCTGCTGACGTTCTCGCGGCGGGCGGCCGGGCAGCTGCGCGACCAGGTGACCTCCCGGCTGCAGCGCACCATCTCCGAGCCGGTCGCGCGCACCTTTCACTCCTACGCCTTCGGGGTGGTGCGCCGGGCCGCGGTGCTCGCCGGTGACCCACCGCCGCGGTTGCTGTCCGGCTCGGAGCAGGACGTCACACTGCGCGAGCTGCTGGCCGGACGGCTGGCCGATCAGGTCGACTCGTGGCCGGTGGAGCTGTCGGCCGCGGTGCGCACCCAGGCGTTCGCCGAGGAGTTGCGCGACCTGCTGATGCGAGCCATCGAGCGGGACGTCAGCCCGGCAGCGCTGGCCGCCCTGGGGGCCAAGCACCAGCGGCCGGACTGGGTGGTCGCCGCCGGCGTGTTGCGGGAGTACCTGGACGTGACCGCGCTGAAGGCGCCGGGCGCCTTCGACGCCGCGGAGCTGATCCAGCGGGCCAACGCCGAGCTGCGCCACAACCCGCAGCTGCTGGCCGCCGAGCGCCGGCAACGCCGCCGGATCTTCGTCGATGAGTACCAGGACACCGACCCGGCCCAGATCGAGCTGCTGAAGCTGATCGCCGCCGGCGCCGACGAGCTGGTGCTGATCGGTGACCCGGATCAGGCCATCTACTCCTTCCGGGGCGCTGAGCAGACGGCGATGGCCGACGTCGAGCTGCACTTCGGCTCGCTGTCCGGCGTGCCACGCGAGCCGGAGCGGGCCGGTCAGCTCGAGCTGAGCCTGCCGGTGGACACGGTGTCGCTGTCGCAGTGCCGGCGCAGCGGACCGGTGCTGCTGGCGGCCTCGCGGCGGATCGCGGCCCGGCTCAGCGGACCGGCTCACCACCGGGCGCTGGTGGCCGCGCCCGAGTTGAGCCCGGGCGCGGTCGAGGTCGCGGTGTTCGGCTCGGCCAGCCAGGAGGCCGCCCACATCGCCTCGGTGCTGCGCAGGGCGCACGCCGAGGACCAGGTGCCGTGGTCGCAGATGGCGGTCCTGGTCCGATCCGTCGGACCGGCTGCCGACAGCCTGCGGCGGGGCCTGGTGGCGGCCGGCGTGCCGGTCGGGCAGGCGGTCCGCGGCCCCCTGGCCGATGAGCCGGTGGTGGCACAGCTGCTGGAGCTGCTGCGGTGCGTGGCCGACCCGGCCGCCGTGCAGCCCGAAGCGGCCGAGACCCTGCTGCTGGGCTCGGTCGGACGGGCTGACCCGCTGCAGGTGCTGCGGATGCGCCGGCACCTGCGCCGGGCCCCGGCCGGCCCGCTCAGCCTCGCCGACCTGATCACCGAACCCGGCGCGCTGGCTCTGGTGCCGGTCGCCGTCCGCCCGCCGGTCGAGCGGCTGCGCGCGGTGATCGACGCCACCGCCGAGGCGTTGGCGGCACCCGGCTGCTCCGCCGAGGACGCGCTGTGGGCGCTCTGGCAGGCCAGCGGGCTGTCGTCCCGGCTGAACTCCCGCAGCCTGGCCGGCGGCCCGGACGGCGCCCGGGCCGACCGCGCGCTGGACGCGGTGCTGGCCCTGTTCATCGAGGCGGCGAAGCTGTCCGACCGCAGCCCGGGTGGCGGCATCAGCCAGCTGCGGGACTGGGTGAGCCAGCTGCAGATCACCGACACCGGGGCCGGGCGCCGGGCCGTGACCGACGAGGTCTCGATCCTGACCGCGCACGCCAGCAAGGGCCTGCAGTGGCAGGTGGTGTGCGTGGCCGGCGTGCAGGACGGCGTCTGGCCGAACCTGCGCCAGCGCGGCTCGTTGCTGGGTTCGGATCTGCTGGTGGATCTGGTGGCTCACCGGGCCAGGGTCTCCAGCGGCCTGCTCACCGAGCGGCTGACCGAGGAGCGCCGGCTGTTCTACGTGGCGATCACCCGGGCCAGCCGCGCGTTGCTGGTGACCGCGGTCGACAGCGACGAGTCGCAGCCCTCTCGTTTCGTCGAGGAGCTGGACCCGTTGCCCGACACCGTCGAGGTCCGGCCGGTGTCCACCGCCTCGCGCAGGTTCCTGCTGTCCGGCCTGGTCGCCGAGCTGCGCGGGGTGCTGGTCGACCCGCGCACCGCTGAGGAGGAGCGGGACGCCGCCGCCGAGCAACTGGCCAGGCTGGCCGCGGCCGGGGTGTCCGGGGCCCACCCCCGGGACTGGTGGGGCCGGGCGCCGCTGTCCACCGATGCTCCGATCCGGCCCCAGGCGCTCGGGCCGGTGCCGATCCGGCCGTCGAAGTTCCAGGCCTACACCGACTGCGAGCTGCGGGCGCTGCTGATGGAACTAGGCGCCACCGACACCACCGACGAGGTGGCCGCCTCGCTGGGCACCCTGGTGCACTGGGTGGCCGAGCAGGCCGAACCGGACGCCGGCGTTCAGGAGCTGACCGACCTGCTGGAGCAGGGCTGGTCGCGGCTGGACTTCGGCGCTCCCTGGCACGCCGTCACCGAGCGGGCCCGGGCCCAGCGGATGCTGGTCGCGCTGGCCAACTGGCTGGTCAAGAGCCGGACCGAGCTGACCCTGGTGGGCCGCGAGCAGCCGTTCACCGTGCAGGTCGGCGACGCGGTGCTGTCGGGCAAGGTGGACCGGCTGGAGCGCGACCGGGACGACCGGCTGGTGGTGATCGACCTCAAGACCAGCAAGAGCAAGCCCACCCGGGAGGAGGTCGCCGTCCACCCCCAACTGGCGCTCTACCAGCTGGCGGTGGCCGAGGGCGCGTTCACCGAGGGTGAGCCGGCCGAGCCGGGCGGGGCGCGGCTGGTGCAGGTCGGCGCGTCGACGCCCGGGCCGCAGCTCCAGCCGCCGCTGGCGGAGTTCGCCGACCCCGGCTGGGTGGCCGCCGAGCTCGCGAGGATCGCGGCGGTGCTGCGCGGCAACACGGTGACCGCGCAGCCGGGCAAGGGCTGCAGCCGGTGCCCGGTGCGCGCGTGCTGCCCGGCCCAGGACGACGGCAGGCAGGTGACCCAGTGACCCAGATCCTGCCGGCCCAGACCCTGCCGGGCCAGGCCCGAAAGACCTCAGCCCGCAAGGCTCAGCCGTCCAGGGCGCAGCGGGTTCAACACCCGAAGCCCCCCACCCCGGCGGCGCCGATCCGCTACCAGCCCGCCGACGTCGCCCGGTTGCTCGGGCTGTTCCCGCCGACCGAGGAACAGGCCGCGGTGATCGGGGCGCCGCTGGAACCGGCGGTGGTGATCGCCGGCGCCGGCTCGGGCAAGACCGAGACGATGGCCGCCCGGGTGGTCTGGTTGGTCGCCAACGAGCTGGTCGCGCCCGACCGGATCCTGGGACTGACGTTCACCCGCAAGGCGGCCGGGGAGTTGCAGCATCGAGTCCGGGCCAGGCTGAAGTCGCTGCACCGGGTGCTGGGCCTCGGCTTGGAGACCGCCGAGCCCACGGTGCTCACCTACGCCGCCTACTCCGGCCGGCTGGTCGAGGAGCACGGCATCGTGCTGGGCTCCGAGCCCGGAGCGCGGCTGCTCACCGAGGCGGCCCGCTGGCAGGTCGCCGACGCGGTGGTCCGGCGCTATGACGGCACGTTCTCGCTGGAACCTGGCGTGGTCGCCACGGTGACCGAGCGGCTGCTGGACCTGTCGGGCCAGCTTGCCGACCACCTGGTCGAACCGGAGCTGCTCAGCCGGCTCGCCGCCCGGCTGAAGGCCGAGCTGGTGTCACTGCCGCAGAAGCCGGGAACCCGCCGCGCCTACCCGGAGAACGTCCAGAAGCTGCTGGAGACCTTGACCAGGCGGACCGAGCTGCTGCCCCTGGTCGAGTCGTTCAGCGAGCGCAAGCGCGCCGAGGGCTTGCTGGACTTCGCCGATCAGATGGTGCTGGCCAGCCGGCTGGCCGCGATGCCGGCGGTCGCGACGGTCGAGCGCGAGCGCTATGACGTGGTGCTGCTGGACGAGTACCAGGACAGCGGCCACGCCCAGATCCAGCTGCTGGCGGCGCTGTTCGGCGACGGCCGGGCGGTCACCGCGGTGGGGGACCCGCTGCAGTCGATCTACAGCTGGCGGGGCGCGAGCGCGGCGAACATCGGCCGGTTCGGCGAGCGGTTCCGGACCAGCGCCGGCGCGCCGGCGCCGGCGTACTCGCTGATGACGAGCTGGCGCAACGACCGGCACATCCTCTCGGCCGCCAACCGGGTCGCCGAGGAGCTGCGCGGGCCGGACAGCCCGCCGCTGACGGCCCGGCCGGAGGCGCCGCAGGGCCGGGTGGTGGCGCGCTACAGCGAGTCGGTCGCCGACGAGGCGGCCTGGCTGGCCCAGCAGCTGCGGGCCGAATGGGACTCTCGGCTCGACTGGACGGCAGGACAGCGGACCCTGGCGGTGCTGGTGCGCAAGCGCTCGGGCATCGCGCTGATCGCCCAGGCGCTGCGTGAGGCCGGGTTGCCGGTAGAGGTCGTAGACATCGGCGGCCTGCTGACGCTGCCCGAGATCGCCGACGTCCGGGCGGTCTTGCAGGTGCTGGCAGATCACAACGCCGGCGGTTCGCTGGCCCGGTTGCTGACCGGGGCCCGCTGGCGGATCGGGCCGGCTGACCTGGTGGCGCTGCACCGGCGGGCCCGGGTGCTGGCCCGGATGACCGGCCTGGCGATGCGCGGTCCCGTCGACGCTGCCGGTCCGGCCGCCGGCCAGCCCGATGACGACGACCGGATCGAGCCGTCCCTGATCGAGGCGCTCGACGATCTCGGCGAGGCGTCGGAGTACTCCGCCGAGGGTTACCGCCGGCTGGCCGACTGCGCCTTTCTGCTGCGGCGGCTGCGCCGGCGGCTGGACCTGCCGCTGCCGGATCTGGTCGCCGAGGTCGAGCGAGCGCTCGGCCTGGACGTCGAGGTGGCGTCCCGGCCGGGGGCCGAGCATGCCGGCCGGGCCAATCTCGACCGTTTCATCGACGAGGCGGCCAAGTTCGCCAGTGATCGCGCCGCAGCCGGGGTGTCGGCCTTTCTGGGTTATCTGCGCGCGGCCGAGGAAGAGGAGTACGGGCTCAAGCCGGCGACGCTGGAGGTGCTGCCCGACCGGGTGCAGGTCCTGACGGTGCATGGCGCCAAGGGCCTGGAGTGGGATGTGGTGGCGGTGGCCGGACTGGTCACCGACGGCTTTCCGGACGCGGCCAAGAACCATGACTGGGCCAGCGCCCCGGCGCTGCTGCCCTCTCCGCTGCGCGGTGACGCCGGCGACCTGCCGGTGCTGGACTTCACCGGCTGCCAGCACCACGGAGACGCCGAGGCGCGGATCGCCGAGCACCGCGCCCGGTTGAAGGAACGGCACCTGAAGGAGGAGCGCCGGCTGGCCTATGTCGCCTTCACCCGGGCCCGCAAGGCGCTCTACGCCTGCGGGGCGGCCTGGGGCGCGGGCAGCAAGGCGCGGCCGGCGTCGGTGTTCCTGGAGGAGCTGCGCGAGTCCGCGACGGTCGAGGTCGACGGCTGGTGGCAGCTGGCCGAGGGCGAGCTGAACCCGATGGCGGGCAAGGACCTCGGGCAGAGCTGGCCGGCCGATCCGCTGGCCGGTCGGCGGGCGTTGGTCGAGCGCGGCGCCGACCGGGTGCTGGCCGCCCTGGGCTCCCCGGGCGACACCAGCTCGCTGACGGCTTCGCAGCGCAGCCCGCTGGCCAAGCTGTGGGAGCGGGATGTGGAGTTGCTGCTGGCCGAGCGGGCCGCGGCGGCGGAGGTGGGCGTCATCGAGGTGATGATCCCGCGGCAGCTGTCGGTCTCGGATGTGGTGGCGCTGTCGGCCGATCCGGTCGAGCTGGCCCGCCGGCTGCGCAGGCCGCTGCCCCAGCAGCCGGCCAAGCAGGCCAGGCGTGGCACGGCCTTTCACCACTGGCTCGAACAGCGTTGGGCCGCGCAGTCCCTTCTCGACATCGAGGACCTGCCCGGCGCGGTCGACGAGCTTGCCGACGCCGGTGAGCTCGAGACGTTGAAGGCGGCGTTCGAGCGCAGCAGCTGGGCCGACCGGACGCCGATCGCGGTCGAGGTGGGTTTCGAGATGTCCTTCGGCGCCCGGGTGGTGCGGGGCCGGATGGACGCGGTCTTCTCCGACCCCGATGGCCGTTTCACCGTGGTGGACTGGAAGACCGGCAGGCCGCCGACCGGCGCGGACGCCCACGCCAAGGCAGTTCAGCTGGCCCTCTACCGGCTGGCCTGGGCTGCCATCCGCGGCGTGCCCGACACCGAGCTCGACACGGTCGGCGCGGCGTTCTACTACGTCGGCGCCGGCCTGACAGTGGCGCCGACCAACCTGCTCGATGCCCGCCAGCTTCGCGAATTGGTAAATGGTGCAGTCACATAATTGAAAATATCGTCGCTGCCCGGGCTGCTATTTCGAGCCGGTGCGCGATAGCCTGCCGAACGTGACTAACGACGTGCGCGCATTCGTGACAGACCACTCGGCCGAGATGCTCGCCGACCTCGACGCGTGGTTGAGGATCCCCGGCATCAGCTCCGAGCCCGAACGCCGTGACGATGTGATGCGCAGCGCCGAGTGGTTCGCCGAGGCCTGCCGGCGAACCGGCTTCCCGACCGTGGAGATCTGGCCCACCGCCGGGCAGCCGGCCGTCTTCGCGGAGTGGCCGAGTGAGAACCCGGACGCGCCCACCGTCCTGGTGTACGGCCACCACGACGTGCAGCCGGTCGATCCGATCGAGTTGTGGCACACCGACCCGTTCGAGCCCACCATCGACGGCCCGCTGCTGCGAGCCCGCGGGGCCTCTGACGACAAGGGCCAGCTGCTGTTCCACCTGCTCGGGGTGCGCGCGCACCTGGCCAGCACCGGCCGCGCCAACCCGGCCGTCAACCTCAAGTTCCTGATCGAGGGCGAGGAGGAGGCCGGCTCGCCGAACTTCGAGCCGCTGCTGGCAGAGCGGCGCCCGCGGCTGGACTGCGACGTCGTCGTCATCACCGACACCGGCATGCTCGGCGAGGACATGCCGAGCTCGGTGACCGCGATGCGGGGCATGTTGTCGGTGGACGTGAGGTTGCACGGGCCCGACCTGGACCTGCACTCCGGCGTCTTCGGGGGAGCGGTGCCCAACCCCGCCAAGGCGGCGGCTCGCCTGGTGGCGGCGCTGCACGATGAGAACGGCCGGGTGCGGATCCCGGGCTTCTACGACGACGTGCTGGAGCTGACCGATCGCGAGCGGGACTTGCTGGCCCGGGTCCCCTTCGACGAGGCCGAGTTCCTGGCCACCAGCAAGTCCCGGGCGCTGGAGGGCGAGGCCGGCTACTCCACCTTGGAGCGGCTCGGGGCCCGGCCGACCGCGGAGGTCAACGGCATCGGCGGGGGCTACCAGGGCGAGGGCACCAAGACCATCGTGCCCAGTGACGCCCTGGCGAAGCTGTCGTTCCGGCTGGTGGCCAACCAGCACCCGAGCGTCATCAAGCCCGCGATCGAGGCCTTCATCGCCGAGCACGTCCCGCCCGGCATCACCCACCGCCTGCGGTGGGAGGGCGAAGGGGTCGCCCCCTGCCTGGTGCCGATGGACACCCCCGCCTACCAGGCGCTGTCCAACGCGATCTGCACGGCCTTCGACGCCGAGCTGATCCTGCCCACCCGCGAAGGCGGCTCGGGTCCCGAAGCCGCCATCCAGAAGGTGCTCGGGGCGCCGATGGTCTTTCTCGGCGTCGGCCTGCCCGACGACCAGATCCACGCCCCGAACGAGAAGGTGACCCTGTCGATGCTCTACAAGGGCGCCGAGGCTGCCGCTCACCTGTGGAAGGAGTTCGCCGCGCTGGGCCGCGACGGTTTGAAGAGCTAGTTTCGAAGGATGATCGAGCTACTACCGCCGGAGCCGCCCGCGCCGCCGCCCGCCCGAAGTGGCCGCGGTGCGACCAAGGTGATCGTGGCCGCCGTGCTGGCGCTGGTCGTGGTGGTGGCGCTCATCAACTCCCAGCGCAACCGCGACAGCGCCGTCGGGCAGCTGTCCGACCGCCAGCTGACCCAGGCGCCGTCGAACCAAGCCACCCCTGACGGCCCCGGCCCGCGCGACCGGCGGCCTGAGCGGTTGCCGCTGGTCGCCTGCCCGCAGATCCGCGACGAGGAGTCCCGGCTGGGCTATCGCTGCATCGACAACGCGCTCCAGCAGGACGGCTCCGACACCTATCTCGGCCTGCGGATCACGCTCAACCTCGAAGTCGAACCCGGCTGGCTGATCAGCCAGGGCTCAGGCAACCCGCGCAGCCTGGCCAGCCCGCCGTCGAACGACGTGGTGACCTTCCGGCAGGCCCGACAGGCCCGAGAGACCCGACGGGCCGCCGCCCCGGCGTTGCCCTCGGCCGATCAGGTCCGCGCCGAGGTGCGCCGGCGCACCGAGCTGGCGCTGGCCGAGGCCTACGGTGACAACCCGACCAGCAGGAGCCTGGCCGAACGTCCCAGGTCCTTCGGCGGGGTGCAGGGGTACCAGATACTCACCGAGATAACGATCAATCAGGCGTACCGGGAGCGCCGCGGACTGTCCACCCGCACCGAGCGGCTGTGGACCGTGGGGCTGCCCACCACGGCCGGCGTCAGCATCTTCATGCTCTCGATCCCGGACAACCGGTCCGACCTGTGGGCCAAGGCCGAGGCCACCGTCGCGACCGTGCACGTCCTGTAGAGCGATCGACTTGGCTAGGGTGGGCCGGTGCCCACCTCGTCACGTATCCCCACTCTGCCGTCCCTGTCCTTCCAGTTGCTGCACCACACGCTGCGCAACGGCCTGCGGGTCGTGCTGGCGCCGGACCGGCGGTCGCCGGTGGTCGCCATCGCGGTGCTCTACGACGTCGGATTCCGCTCCGAGCCAGAGGGCCGCACCGGCTTCGCGCACCTGTTCGAGCACCTGATGTTCCAGGGTTCGGCCAACCTGGAGAAGCTCGAGCACTTTCACTACATCCAGTCCTCCGGCGGCATGTTCAACGGCAGCACCCACCTGGACTACACCAGCTACTACGAGATGCTGCCCTCCCATGCCCTGGAGCGCGGGCTGTTCCTGGAAGCCGACCGGATGCGCTCGCCGCGGATCAACCAGGAGAACCTCACCAACCAGATCGACGTGGTGAAGGAGGAGATCAGGGTCAACGTGCTCAACCGGCCCTACGGCGGCTTCCCGTGGCTGCAGCTGCCCGCGCTGATGTATGACACCTTTCCCAACGCGCACAACGGCTACGGAGGCTTCGAGGACCTCACCAACGCCACCGTGGCCGACGCCAGCTCGTTCTTCGACAGCTACTACGCCCCGGCGAACGCGGTGCTCAGCGTGGCGGGCGACTTCGACCCGGACGAGGCGCTGGAGATGATCGAGCGCCACTTCGGGCCCATCAAGCGCCGCAAGAAACCGCAGCGGCCGGACTTCGCCGAACCGCCGTTGACCAGCGAGCGGCGCGACGAGGTGATCGATGAGATGGCGCCGATCCCGGCGCTGGCGATCGGCTACCGGGTCGCCGACCCGGCTGCCGACTTCAACCGCTACCTGGCCACGGTGCTGCTCGCCGAGATCCTGTCCAACGGCGACGCCTCCCGGCTGCACCGCTCGCTGGTCCAGTCCAAGGGGCTGGTGACCGACGTCAGCGCCTACCTCGGCACCTTCGGCGACCCGCTGGAGGAGCGCGACCCGACCCGGCTCAACATCACCGCCCACTACGCCGACCGAGCTGCCACCGGCGCCGTGCTGGCCGCGGTCGATGAGGAGTTGGACCGGTTGGCCACCGACGGCACCGAACCGGGTGAGCTGCACCGCTCAGGCGTCCAGCTGGCCGCCACCATCTCCCAGGAACTGGATCAAGTGGCCAACCGCAGCCAGGAATTCGCCAAGTTCGAGCTGCTGTTCGGCGAGGCCGCCTTGATCATGCGGCTGCCCAACCTGCTCAGCCAGGTGACCGACCAGGACATCCGCACGGTCGCCGGCGCACTGGCGCCCAACAGCCGGGCAGTCCTCGAACTGATTCCAGGAGCCACCAGATGAGCGCGCCGTTGACGGTTCCCGGGCTGGCCAAGGCCGCCAAGCCGAAGAAGCTCACGTTCTCCGAGCGAGTGCTGGACTCCGGCCTGCGGATAGTCGCGATTCGCCGTCCGACCGTGCCGATGGTGGAGGTCCGGCTGCGGATCCCGTTCTTCTCCGCCAAGGAGAGTCACCTGGCCCAGTCCTCGCTGCTGGCAGGCACCATGCGCACCGGCACCGCCGAGCACGACCGGGCAGCGCTGGCGATCGCGCTGGGGGAGCTGGGCGCGGAGCTGTCGGTGGGCGTCGACCCGGACCGGCTGCAGCTGTCGGCCTCGGCGATCGCCACCGGGTTGCCGGCCCTGCTGGGGCTGTACGCCGAGATCCTGGACTCGGCCAGCTACCCCGGCTCCGAGGTGAGCGGTGAGCGTGGCCGGATGCTGGAACGGATCGTCATGTCCCGGTCCCAGGCCGGTGTGATCGCCGGCGAGGCGCTGGCCGACCGGATGTCACCAGGGCACCCCTATGGCCGCAGGCTGCCGACGGAGCAGAGCGTCGCGGCCACCACGGCCGCCCAGCTGCGCCGCCTGCACGCGAGCATGGTGCGTCCTGACGGCGCCCTGCTGGTCATCGTCGGCGACATCTCACCGGCGCGCGCGCTGGCCGCGGCCGAGTCGGCGCTGGCCGGCTGGAACGGCGGCGCCCCGGCCACCAAGGCGCCGGCCCTGCCACCGATCACCGAGCGGCCGCTGCTGATCGTGGACCGCCCCGGCTCGGTGCAGACCGCCTTCCGGTTCGGCGGCGCGGGGCTGGGCAGGCAGGACCAGCGCTATCCGGCGCTGCAACTGGCTAACCTGATCTTCGGCGGTTACTTCTCGTCCCGGTGGGTGGAGAACATCCGGGAGAGCAAGGGTTACTCCTACTCCCCGCGCAGCGCGCTGGAGCATTCGGTGCTGCGTTCCACCTTCACCATCAGCGCCGACGTCGCCACCGAGGTCACCGCGCCCGCCCTGCTGGAGACCTTCTACGAGCTGGGCCGGATGGCCTCGCTGCCGGTCACCGAGGCCGAACTGGAGTCGGTGCGCCAGTACGCCATCGGCACCCTGGCGCTGTCGACCGCCACCCAGGCCGGGTTGGCCTCCACCGCGGCCACGCTGCTGGGCGCCGGCGTCGAGCTGGAGTGGCTGACCACCCACCCGACCCGGCTGGCCGGTGTCACGGTGGCCGAGGTGGCCGAGGTGGCCGCCGAGTTCCTGCCTCCCCGCAAGCTGGTCGGTGTCGCGGTGGGTGACGCCGCCGCCATCACAGCTCCGCTGAGTGGCATCGTGGAGGTCGAGTAGTCCTTGACCGCTGATCGGGGTGCCGACCGGCCGGCGCGCGATCCCTGGGCGGTGCCGGACGTGCCGATCCTGGCGCGCTCGGCGCATGACCGGATCGCCCACCGCCGCACCGACGAGGACTGGCTGGCGGCCGTCTGGAAGGACCCGGCCAGCCGGGTGCTGCAGCTCTCGCGAACCGGAACCACGCCGGTGCTTTCCGGCGGCCGGGCGCTGCGGTTCGTCGCACCCGCCGAGGCCGCGCCCGACGGCGTCCGGGTGCTACTCGGCGCTGCCGGCGGCACGGTCTACCTCGCGACGCTCGGCGACCAGGACGGCGCCGCCCCGGACTGGCGGGGCCTGCGCGAGCTGGCCACCGAGCTGACCGACCTCGAGGTCGGGCTGCTCACCATCGCGGTGGCCCTGCAGGCCTGGCACCAGTCGCACCGGCACTGCGCGCGCTGCGGCGCGGTGACCGAGGTGAGCAAGGCGGGCTGGAGCAGGACCTGCCCGGTGGACTCCTCCGAGCACTTTCCGCGAACCGATCCCGCGGTGATCGTGCTGGTGCACGACGGCGCCGGCCGGTGCGTGCTGGCCCGGGGCCCGCAGTGGCCGGCCGGGCGCATGTCGGTGCTGGCCGGATTCGTCGAGGCGGGGGAGTCGGCGGAGGCCGCGATCGTCCGCGAGGTCCGTGAAGAGGTCGGCATCCAGGTGTGCGACGTCGCCTATGTGGCAAGCCAGCCGCATCCCTTTCCGGCCTCGTTGATGCTCGGTTACACCGCGCGGGTGACCGGGGACCCGCGGCTGGTGATCGACGCCGACGAGATTGTCGAGGCCGGCTGGTACACCCGCGAGGAAGTCCGCCGCACCACCGACTGGGGTGCTGAGCCGGTGGCCGACGCGGGCTCGACCTCGCACCCGCTGCCGGCGTTGCGCGGACTGCCCGGGGCGATGTCGATCGCCCGGCAGCTGATCAACGCCTGGCTGCTCGCCGAGGACTGACCGCTTGGGAGCAACTGCCGGGGGACTGACTGCCGAGGCCCGTCCCGCGCCGGGGTCACCGCACCGAGACGGCGGGATGCCTGGGATCGTCGTAGCGGATCACCACATCGGCCAGCCCCACCGGGTCGACGTCGATGTCGTAGCGGTCGAAGGCCGGCAGAGTCCAGCGCCGGTCCTCGGGAACCTGCCGCTTCCTGGCGGACCGGCTGAGCGCGAGGTGGATGACCACGTCGAAGCTCAGCCCGGCGCCGAGCAGCAGCTCACCGCACACCAGCAGCACCCCGGCGGCCGGCAGTGGCACCGGTGGGGTCCGGGTGGCCCGGTTGGTCGCCGCATCGCGCAGCGCGGGCAGGTAACGGGCGTTCTCGGCCCCGGCCAGCGGGCTGAGCACCTCTCGTTGCAGGGCTCTGAGATCCAGCCAGCCGGTGTAGAAGGACTCGGGGTCGGTCCTGCCGTGCTCGAACCGCAGCGAGGCGTCCCGGTAGAAGTCCCTGGCCCACACCACGCCCACCGGATGCCCGAGCGCGTGCAGCTCGGCACGCAGTGCCTCGGTGAGCGGCTCCAGCTCGACCCAGCCGGGCGCGTCCAACGCGACCCGCAGCGGATGGCTGCCGGGGTGGCGCCGGGTCAGCAGCTCGACCAGTTGCCCGGTCAGGGCCTGCGGGGTGATCGCGGTGTAGCGCCTCACCCTCAGACCAGCGCGGCGAGCTTCTCCTGCACCTGTCGCACGCTCGGGTTGGTCAGCGCTGAGCCGTCGGCGAACTCCAGGGTCGGAACCGTCTGGTTGCCCCCGTTGACCTGCATGACACGCTCGGCCGCGCTCTCGTCCTGCTCGATGTCAACCTCGGCGAAGGTGAGTCCGGCGCGCTTGAGACCGTCCTTGAGCCGGACGCAGTAACCGCACCATGGGGTGGTGTACATCGTGAAAGTGGCAGTCATGCCAGAGCCCTCCGCAGGGTAAGCCGGGTGTCGTCAGAAGGTTCAACCGCCACAATGGCCGCAGATGTTCCCGGCGCGCACCTCGTTCTCGCCCATGCGGCGAATCGGTGTCGTTATGCACAGGTGCTCGGGCCCACGGCCCGACTGTCGGTCCGGCTTGGCAGGATGCAGGGGTGACCGCCGCCAGCTCCACCGAGTACTCCACCGACGGCTCGCCGGCGGACCGGCCGGCCGGTGCCTCGGCCGAGCGGGTGCTGGCCGGGCTCGACCCCGAGCAGCGCGAGGCTGCCGAGGCCGTCCGCGGCCCGGTCTGCATCCTGGCCGGCGCCGGAACCGGCAAGACCCGGGCCATCACCCATCGGATCGCCTACGCGGTGGCGGTGGGCGCGGTGCCCGCCGACGCGGTGCTGGCTGTGACCTTCACCGCCCGGGCTGCGGGTGAGCTGCGCACCAGGTTGCGCGGCCTGGGCGCCGGCGGGGTGCAGGCCCGCACGTTCCACGCGGCCGCGCTGCGCCAGCTGACCTACTTCGCGCCGCAGATCCTGGGCGGTCCGATGCCCGAGGTGGCCAGCAACCCGATCCGGTGGGTGTCCCAGGCCGCGAACCGGTTGCGGCTGCGCACCGACAAGGCGGAACTGCGTGACCTGGCCGGCGAGATCGACTGGGCCAAGTCCTCCCTGATCAGCGCCCAGGACTATCCGAGCGCCGCCGCGAAGGCCAACCGGGGCATCTCGGTGACACCGGAACGGGTGGCGGAGGTCTATGCCGGCTATGAAGAGGCCAAGCGCCGCAACAACGAGATCGATTTCTCCGACCTGCTGCTGATCATGGCCGGCGCGCTGGAGGAGATCGGCGAGGTGGCGCGGTCGATCCGCACCCAGTACCGCTACTTCGTGATCGATGAGTACCAGGACGTCTCACCGATCCAGCAGCGGCTGCTGGACGCCTGGCTCGGTGGCCGTGACGACGTCTGCGTGGTGGGCGACCCGAACCAGACGATCTACTCCTTCGCCGGCGCGAAACCGTCGTACCTGCTCGATTTCGCCGAGCGCTACCCGAAGGCCACTGTCGTGCGGTTGGAGCGGGACTACCGCTCCACCCCGCAGATCGTCGACCTGGCCAACCGGCTGATCAGCGGTGCGACCGAGAGCCGCTCAGCGCATCTGCGGCTGATCGGTCAGCGCCCGGACGGCCCCCAGCCCAGCTTCGCCGAGCACGACGACGAGGTCGCCGAAGCCCAGTCGGTGGCCGCGGCGGCCAAGCGGCTGATCGCCGGTGGGACGCCGGCCTCGGAGATCGCGGTGCTGTTCCGGATCAACGCCCAGTCCGAGGCGTACGAGCAGGCCCTCAGCGAGGCCGGCATCCCGTATGTGCTGCGCGGCGGGGAGAAGTTCTTCGAGCGTGCCGAGGTGCGCCAGGCACTGGTGTTGCTGAGGGGAGCCGCCCGGGCCGACGACGGCAGCGTGTCGTTGCCCGAGTCGGTGGCCGAGGTGCTCAGCTCGGTCGGCTGGAATGCCGAGCACCCGCCGCCGGGGGGCGCTGCCCGAGAACGGTGGGAGTCCCTTGCCGCGCTGGTGAACCTCGCCGAGCAGTTCCGCGTCGAGCTGCCCGCCGCCCGGCTCGATGACTTCAACGCCGACCTCGAGCAGCGCGCGGCATCCCAGCACGCTCCCACGGTGCAGGGCGTCACCCTGGCGTCGTTGCATTCGGCCAAGGGACTGGAGTGGGACGCGGTGTTCCTGGTCGGGCTGACCGATCAGACCCTGCCGATCCAGCACGCCAACACTCCTGAGCAGCTGGCTGAGGAACGCCGGCTGTTCTACGTGGGCATCACCCGTGCCCGGCAGCGGCTGATGCTGTCCTGGGCGCTGGCTCGGCATCAGGGGCAGGCCAGGCGCCGGCGGCCCAGCAGGTTCCTCGACGGGTTGCGGCCCGGGACGGCCGAGCGTTCAAGCCGTTCCAGCGGCTCGGGCAAGCGAGCCAAGACGGCGGTGCCGGCCGAGGACGCCGCGACGTTCGGACGGCTGCGGGCCTGGCGCAAGAAACAGGCCGATGCCCAGTCGGTGCCGGCCTACGTGGTGTTCTCCGACGCCACCCTGGTGGCCATCGCCGACCGGGCGCCGGCGAACGAGGCCGAGCTGGCACAGGTGCCGGGGGTGGGCCCGACCAAGCTTCAGCGTTATGCCGACGTGGTGTTGGCGGTGCTGGCCGGCCAGGATCCGGAGCCGGTCGAGCTGGACTGAACAGCGCGTGCCGACGTCGCCTGTGCCGGTGTGGCGACGGCTGGCCGAACGGGCTCCGGAGGAGTCACAGCCGTGCCAGAAAAAATTTCGGCGTGTTCGTGGAAAATGATTTGTGCGGATCCAAGGCGCTCCGCTAGCCTCGCGTACACAACACCACCGCTAACCGTCGCTGCTTACTGGTAGCCGCGTCGAGACTCGAAAAGGAGGCGCCGAACATGTCTAACTACACCAACTTCTGCGCAGCCGTCGAGATCGCGGCTGCGTTCGGTGCTGTTCCGACGGGATTGACAGTTGTCTCGGCAGTTCGCGATCACGACATCACCGGCATCGAGATGACGAATGTCTTCGGTCAGGCTCGCCGACCTCGAAAGATACCGCTCTGATTTTCCTAGAGCGATCCTTTCGAGGCCGCGGATTCCCTGACCGGGAACCGCGGCCTTTGTTATTTCCCGCTCAGCACGCAGGTCACGAGGGGCACCACATGCAGCAGTCGCCCACCACACAACCGAACACGAAATCCAGTTTCCGCAACGAAGTAGGAGGTGACCCGACGTGTTTGCCACTGCCACTCTGATCGAGCCGCAGGCGCAACCGTGGGTTGTGGCCGAACAGCCGGCTGCTATCTCGATCTGTGAGCCGTTGACGGCCACGGTCGACCCGGCCTTCGGCGCCGACATCGACGATCTGCCCTGCCGGTCACTCGATGCCGACCTCTGGTTCGCCGAGTCACCGACCGAGCTGGAGCAGGCCAAGGCGCTGTGCGCGCCATGTCCGCTCCGAGCCGGATGCTTGGCCGGCGCGCTCGACCGCCGCGAGCCGTGGGGCGTCTGGGGCGGCGAGATCTTCAGCCAGGGAACCGTCATCGCTCGCAAGCGCCCGCGCGGCCGGCCTCGCAAGGACGAGGTCGCCGCCTGAGAAGAACGTCGTTCGGCGGCCGGGTAACCGGTCGTCGGGTGATCCGAGATCTTCCGTTCGCCCTTACGGGCAACGGGTTCAAGCTGACAGACCACTGAGGAGTTGGACAACATGTTCACCATGTATGAAGCATTCGCACGAGAGCGAACGCAGGAGCAGGCGATGCTGGCAGCTCAGCGTCGGCTGTCCCAGCAACTCGTTCAGGCTCGGCGCTGGAACCGGCTAGCGGCATATTCCGCGAACCGGGCAGCTCACTCCGAGCGCCGGCTGGCTGAGCGATCCGGGGCTGACTACCAACTGGTCGGCTAAACCCGAGCCGTACCAGCTCTACTAGCCGTACTAGCTCTACGAGCTGTATCAGCTCTACGAGTCGTATCAGCTCTACGAGCCGTACCAGCTCTACTAGCCGTACTAGCTCTACGAGCCGTACCAGCCGTTCTCGTTGACCGGGCCGGCCTGGCTGTCAGCCAGGCCGGCCCGGTCATCTCCATACGGGGCCCGGATTCTGCGGCGGCCGCGGTGTGGTGGCTTGGCCTGGAGCCGGCGGCGCGCTGCAATGAGATATGACTCAACCGTCAGTGACCTGCCAGCGCTGCGGCCGGACGGCAGAGCCGGCCGAGGGCGATCCGCCGCTGACCTGGGTGCTTGACACCGCAGGTGACCGGCGCAGCTGGACCTGTCCTGGCTGCGCCCGGGACAACGTCCGGGCCATGGAGGCCAAGCTCGAGCCGGACTGGTGGTGACCCGGGAGTTCTGACTCACCTGGCGGGTTGACTCACTTGGCGAAGCCGGGCTGCCATGCCTCCGCGATCGCGCGGTACGAGGCCCGAGCTCCGAGCTGGCACAGCACCCCGATCGAGCCTAGGGTCACCCGGTGCAACAGCAGGTACTCCGGCGGCAGGTTGAGCATCCGGCCGATCCGGGCGGCCTCGTTGCGGGGGTCACCGATCCGCTGAGCCTGCTCCCGCATCCACTCCCGGGTGAAGGTGAACTCGGGCTGGGCCAACGGCTCCAGGATCGGGCGGAGGTAATCCATCACCCGGTCCGCGTCGATGTCCAACCCCGGCCGGATGAACCGCTCGGCGAGCATCGCGGCGATGACGGCCTCCGTGTCACCGTCGAGCACCAACCGGGTGATCCGGCCCAGCGGTTCGGGAGTGCCGTGCGGAAGCCGGGCCATCGCGCCGAAGTCCAGCACCCCGATCCGGCCGTCCTCGAGCAGTCTGAAGTTGCCGGGGTGCGGATCGGCGTGCAGCAGTTGGCTGCGTTGCGGAGCCGAGAAGTGCAGCAGGGCCAGTAGCCGGCCGGCCCGGTCTCGTTGCTCCTGGGTGCCGGTCGCGATGATCTGTGACAGCGGGGTGCCCTCCAGCCATTCGCTGACCACGACCTTGGGCGCGCTAGCCACCACCCGCGGCGCGACGATGTCCGGATCGCCTTCGTAAGCGGCGACGAACTGGCGCTGGGCGCCGGCCTCCAGCGTGTAGTCCAGCTCCTCGCTGACCCGGGCCTTCAGCTCCGTCAGCAGCGGCTTGACGTCCAGGCCGGGCGAGATCATGCCGAAGACTTTGGCGAACCGGGACAGCTGGTTGAAGTCGGCCATCAGCGCGGGCCCGGCGCCCGGGTACTGGATCTTGACCGCCACCTCGCGACCGTCGGCCCACACGGCCCGGTGGACCTGCCCGATCGAGGCGGCCGCCGCTGGCAGGTCGTCGAAGGAGCTGAACCGAGAGCGCCAGGACGTGCCGAACTGCTCGTCGAGGACCCGGTGCATGATGGCCGGCGCCATCGGGGGAGCCGCCTCCTGCAGCCGGGTGAGCGCCTCTCGGTACGGCGCCGCGGAGGTCTCCGGCAAAGCCGCCTCGAAGACCGACAGCGCCTGCCCGAACTTCATCGCCCCGCCCTTGAGCTGGCCCAGCACCGAGAACAGCTGCTCGGCCGTGCGCTGGGCAAGATCTGCTTGAACGTCTTCGGGCGACTGGCCGGTCAAGCGCTTGCCAAGGCCAACTGTCGCCCGGCCGGCAACGCCGAGGGGCAAGCTGGCGAGCCGGGCTGTTCGGGCCACGCCGCGCTGCGGGATGTCGGTCACGGATCTATTCTGCCGTGTCCGTGGTGTGGCGGTTTTGCCGTCGCCGCGCCGCAGTCACAATCGTGGTGAGCGGGCCAGCTCCGGCGGCGCAACCGCCAGTCCGGCAGCTGCCATTCCAGGCTCGCTTCGATGGTGGCCGGGCGCTGCCGGTCCAGGTATGCCAGTGCCTGCCCGACCGCCACACCTACCGTCGCCACGCACAGCGCGACGTCGGAGGTGATCCGCCGGCGGGGCCGGGCGCCGAGTTGCACGGCCAGCGCCGGCCAGGCCGGATCTCGATCGGTGCGGTGCAGGTCGGCGCACCGCAGGCAGCCGGTGCGCCCGGGCAGCACCAGCGGACCGACCACGGCCCGCTGACCGTCCACGCTGGCCGGCAGGTGGGGCACCTGCTCCTGGTGCAACGCCGAGCGCAGTGAGCTGTCCAGCGGCGCGGGGTCGGTGAGCACCACCAGGT
The DNA here is from genome assembly GCA_036389035.1 of Jatrophihabitans sp. Classification (NCBI taxonomy): domain Bacteria; kingdom Bacillati; phylum Actinomycetota; class Actinomycetes; order Jatrophihabitantales; family Jatrophihabitantaceae; genus Jatrophihabitans; species Jatrophihabitans sp. The sequence goes on along the minus strand of DASVQQ010000011.1, from coordinate 261,661 downwards.
CGGCGCTGCGCTCAGGCGGAATCGGGCTGGTCACCACGTCAGGACCGCACCGGCGTACCGCCTCGTCGGCCGCGACAGCGAACCTGCGGCCCTCGTCCGCGGGAGTCACGCCGCCCGGGCAGGCGTCGCTGGCCGAGACCTCGCCGCCGTGCACCAACTGGATCCACCCGACCCCTGCGGCGGCGAACGTGGCGGCCACCGACGTCGCCAGCCTGGAGGTGCCGTGCACCGCCACGGCCGCTGCCCGACGAGTCTGCAGCACGGCCAGGGCGCCGTCCCCGAACTGGGCCGTGAGCGCGCCCAGATCGGCCGTCAGCCGAGCCGGCGCGGCCGGCTGTCCGGAAGGGTGGCAGCCGGTGCTGGTCAGGAAACCGGCCTTGTCCAACACGGCGGTGAGTTCAGCCACACCGCTGGCCGGATGCCGGTAAGGCGTGGCGGGTCGGCTGCCGGCCGGACGCCACAGCAGCGCGGAAAGCTGTTCGGGATCGACGTCCTCCACGACGATTCGCCGCGTGCCCAGCTCGAGTTGCACCACCCGCCGCGACCGCCACAGCACGATCGTCGCCCGGTTGAGTCGCCGGCTGGGCTGAGACGTGGAGCTGTCGCCTGAGGTCGGGCCCGGGTCGGGCCGAGGGTGCTGCGGTGTCATGGCGAGGACGTTGGCACACCTGGCCGACGGGGCCGCCAGTCCGTCCACAGGCACCCGGGCAACCCTCAACCACATGTCCACACTTGTGGAGCGGGGTGTGGATAACCTCTGGACGACGCGCCGAACTTTCCGTTGACAAGTTGTGGATAACGGACGCAGTCCTCGACAGAGGGCCCGGAGCGCAGCCGGGACGCGGAGGCTGACGTTCTCCACAATCAGCTATCTCTTTCTCCACAATCGGCTCGCCGCCAGCGATTCTTGTCGTTGACGCGGCCTAGGGTGACCCCATGGTTGATGCACCCCAGCCGATCGAAGTGCGGCGAAGCGCGCGACGGCGCCGCACCGTGTCTGCCTATCGTGAGGGCGACAAGATCATCATCTTGATGCCGGCTCGCACCAGCAAGGCCGAAGAACAGCGCCTGATCACCGAGATGGTGGACCGGGTCACCCGTCGGGAGGCCAAGGTGGCCACCACGGGACCGCGCGCCGGCGACGAGCAGTTGCTCAGCCGCGCCCGCCAGCTGTCCAGGGCCTACCTGGACGGGCGGGCTCAGCCGGTCAGCGTCCGTTGGGTGCGCAACATGCACCATCGCTGGGGTTCGTGCACCATCACCGACCGCACCATCAGGCTCTCCCACCGGCTGCAGTCGATGCCGTCCTGGGTGATCGACTACGTCCTGATGCATGAGCTGAGCCACCTGCTCGAGCCGGGGCACGACCGGGCCTTCTGGGCCTGGGCAGAGCGCTATCCGCGCACCGAACGCGCCCGGGGCTTCCTGGAGGGCGTGGCCGTGGCGGCTCAGCTACCCGGGTTGTCCGACTGTGACTCGCCCGAGCTCGACTGTGGACCAGCCGGCCCTTCCGAACTGCCGGGCCGCTTTGCTGTGCCGGATTCCTCCACGCCGGCATCCGGGCCGGCTGGTGACTCTGCCTTGCCCTCTTCCTGGCCAGGCGGCTCGGCCTCGGTCGCCGGCGTCGCGCCGGTCAGGTCCTCGGCCTGCTCGACTTGACCCTGCTCGACTTCGGTCGGCTCGACCTCAGCCGGTTCGGCGGCCGGCTTGAAGCTGGCGAGTTCGGGATCGTCAAGCTCGGGCATCTGCAGGTCGTGAGCAGCGCCGTGCTCAGCCGCGAAGGCCATCGGGTCATCGAGGTCCTCGGCGCGGGGAAGCAGGTCCGGGTGATTCCACAGGCCGTCCCTGGCCGTGGTCCCGTGCAGCTGGTACATCGCCGCCCATAGCGTGGCGGCATCACGCAACCGCCGTGGGCGAAGCTCCAGGCCGACCAGGGTCGCGAAGGTCTGCTCGGCCGGTCCGCCAGAGGCGCGCCGTCGCCGCATCGCCTCGGTCAGCGCCTGCCCGCCGGGCATCCGCTCGCCGGCGGCTTGGCTGACGACCGCGTCGACCCAGCCTTCGATCAGGGCCAGCAGCGTCTCCAGCCGGCGCAGCGCGGCGTTCTGGGCGTCGGTGTTCTGCGGTTGGAACAGCCCACCGGTCAGCGCGTTCTGCATCGATTCGGGATTGGTCGGGTCGATGTCGTTGAGCGCGGCCGAGATCGCCTCCGGGTCGATGGAGATGCCGCGACCGTAGGCGTCCACGGCTTCGATCAGCTGCTGGCGCAGCCACGGCACATGGCTGAACAGCCGCTGGTGCGCCGCTTCTCGCAGAGCCATGAAGAGCCTGACATCGGCGACCGGACGTTGCAGACCCGCTGCCAGCGCGTCGAGGTTGGCCACCACCAGCGCACCGGTTCCGGCGGGGCCCAGCGGCAGGCCCACCTCGGTGGACGAGACGACCTCATCAGCCAGCGCCGCGATGCCCTGGCCCAGCTGGGCGCCGAACATCATGCCGCCGAGCTGGGCCATCATCGGCGCCATCGGCCCGGCCTGGGCGGCCACCTCGGGAGGGATCGCGCTCGACATCGCCGTCACCACCCGGCTGGCGACCGGGTCACACAGCGCCGCCCAGGTACCGATGGTCTTCTCCACCCAGTCGACCTGGCTCCACGCTTGGGTGGTGGTGATGCCCGAGGGCAGGTCGGTGGCCCCGTCCAACCAGATGTCGGCCAGCCGCAGCGCGTCGGCGACGGCGGCGTGGTCGGCGGGGCTCATCTTGCGGTGCTGGCCCGCCAGGCTCGAGATCGCCAACTGCCTGGCCAGGTCCCAGTTCACCGGCCCGCCAGAGCTGGACAGCAGCCGTTGCAACTCGGCGAAGAGCGGGATCTTGCTCGCCAGGTCATCTGGATCCCGGCCTGGCTCGTCCTGCCCGAACTGCCCGAATCCGAATCCGAAGTTGCTCATACCAGCCACGGTATCTGCAACGAGCGGCTCGCAGCGGCGGTGCCCACCTGACTGCGCCGTGAGCGAACGCCGTGAGCGAACGCGAGTTCCGCCCAGCCGGCGGCGAGGCTCGGCGCGCGTCCGCACCAGTGGTGGCCGAAACGCCTAACGTGCACCCATGGCGTGGATGTGGTGGTTGCTGGCTCCGATCGCCAGCACTGGGCTCGGCGCCGCCGTGATCTGGTGGCGGGCCCCGACCGAAACCGGTGGACGGCTTCGCCGTACGGATGCGATGTCCGAACACCAGGCGCTCCTGCGGGCGTTGGCGAAGCAACCCTCGGCTGCCGCGCCGCCGCCGGTCACCATGCGGGTGCTTGCCGCCGAGCAGCCGGCGGACTGACGTAGCGACAGCCCTAGCCGGCATCCGGCGGCTACTGTGATCGCAATGTCCCGTCAGTTACGCACGCTCATCGTCGGCGCTGTCCTGTGCCTTGTGCTGGGCATCCTCAGCTTCGGGCTGCAGGTGCCTTACCTGGTCGAGAGCCCCGGGCCGACCTTCAACACCCTGGGCAAGGACGACGGCAAGGACATCATCGCCATCAGCGGGCACCCGGTTACCCCGACGTCGGGCCACCTGAACCTCACGACGGTGTCAGCCGACACCCAGAAGACCACGGTCCTGGGCGCGGTCCGTGGCTGGTTGCGGCGAGATGAGGTTGTCGTGCCGCACGACAGCCTGTACCCGCCGGGAACCTCGCAGGAGGAGCAGAACGAGCAGAACTCCCAGGACTTCCTGGTGTCCCAGCAGAACGCCGTCGAGGCGGCCGCCTGCGAGCTGGGGTATCCGGAGGGCCTGGGGGTGAACTCGGTGTCGAAGGATTCGCCGAACGCGACGGCGCTCAAGGCCGGGGACCATTTCGTGTCGGTGGACGGAACCTCGGTCACCGATGACGCGGCGCTGCGCAAGATCCTGGACTCCCACCGCGCCGGTGACCGGGTGCCGGCGGTGATCCGGCGGGCCGGCAAGCAGGTCCAGGTGACGCTGCTGCTGCAGCCGCCGGCAGCCGAGAGCAGCACGCCGCGGATCGGCATCACCATCGTCCAGGGCTGCCTGCCGCCCTTCCAGGTGACGCTGAGCCTGACCGGCATCGGTGGCCCGTCGGCCGGGCTGATGTTCGCGCTCGGCATCATCGACAAGATCAGCACTGACGACCTGACCCGGGGCCGGTTCATCGCCGGCACCGGCACCATCGACTCGTCGGGCAAGGTGGGCCCGATCGGCGGCATCGCGCTGAAGATGATCGCCGCCAAGCGGGCCGGAGCCACGGTGTTCCTGGCGCCGGCGAACAACTGCGCCGACGTCACCGGCAATATCCCGTCCGGGCTCGACGTCATCAGGGTGGCGACTCTGGACGAGGCGATCGACAACCTGAAGGCCCACGCCAGCGGCGGCCCGGTAGCGCGCTGCTAGCCGGTCAACCCTTAAACGGTCGGCTCAGCCGGCCAGGTGGCTGCCAACGCCGAAGACGATCAGCTCAGTCGGCCAGGGTGGCGCTCAGCGCGGCGACCAGGTTAGGGGCCAGCTCCGGCCCGGTCAGCAACTCATCGCCGGTCTCGGCGGTGCCCCGCAGCCGCAGCAGGCTCGCCGACCGGCCGCCGCGCAGCACCGCCACCACCAGCCTGGCTTCCCGGCGATCCGGGTGCTCCAGGGCGGTGGCGGCCGCCGACTCGGCCGTCAGGTCGTCCAGATCGGGCTCGGCCGACGGTGGCAGCAGGACGATCTCCTGGCTGAGCGCGCAGCCGAGCACCTCGGGCGGCCAGCCGATCTGGGCGAGCGCCTCGTCCAGCGGCCCGTCGGGCAGCTCCTCCTGGGCCACCGGAGTGATCGCGTCCGGGGAGATCTCCGACGGGTCCACCCCCGCGGCGCTGCCCAGCGCGGCCGCGGCGGCGGGGTCGGCGGCCAGCATCCTGGTCGGCACTAGGGCGAATAACGCGGGCGCCAGGTCCCATCCGGCCAGGCCGACGTAGGCTTCGATCTCGGCCGCGACGGCTTCGAGCAGAAGTTGCTCGGGCTCGGAGGCGGAGCCGGCTGAAGACTGGTCATCGGGCATGGCTAGATCGTGCCATCCGGGCGGAACCCGCATCCGACTCGGTACGTTGCTGCTGAAGAACAATGAGAGCGTTCCGGACCCGCCGCGGGAACCGGGCGACTGGACCGCCAGGTGAGGAGAACCTCGTGGCCATGCGGCCTGATATGCCGAACATCCGGGTGTCGCGGCGCGGAAAGATCGTGATCGGGGTGCTGGTCTCGTTATTCGTGCTGCTGTCGGCCCTCGGCTCGCTGGTGCGCGTCTACACGAACTGGCTGTGGTTCGGCGAGGTGGGCTTCCGCGACGTGTTCAGCACCATTCTGGTGACCCGGATTGTGCTGTTCCTGACCGTGGGCATCGCGCTGGCCGTGATCATCGGCGCCAATGTGTTCCTGGCCTACCGGATGCGCCCGCCGTTCCGGCCGATCTCGCAGGAGCAGGAGAACCTGGAGCGCTACCGGGTGACCCTGGAGCCGAAAAAGCGGCTGATCTTCGCCGCGCTGGTCGGGTTGATCTTCATCGCCTCCGGCACCTCGGCCCAGGCCAATTGGAAGATCTGGCAGCTGTGGCGCCACGGTGAGTCCTTCGGCGTCACCGACCCGCAGTTCAACCGCGACATCTCCTTCTTCGCCTGGGACTACCCGGCGTACCGGCTGATCCTGGGGCTGGGCTTCAACGCGGTGGTGTTCTCGCTGCTGCTGAGCCTGGCGGTGCACTACCTGTTCGGCGCCTTCCGCATCGCCACCCCGGGGCCGAAGCTCACGATCGCTGCCCGCCGGCATGTCACCCTGCTGGTGTTCTTCTTCATCGTGCTCAAGGCCTGCGCCTACTGGCTGGACCGCTACGGCCTGGTGTTCTCCGGCCGCGGCAAGGTCACCGGCGCCTCCTACACCGACGTCAACGCCTCGCTGCCCGCCAAGATGATCCTGTTCTGGGTGGCGGTGCTGATCGCGCTGGCGGTGCTGGCCAGCCTGTGGCTCAAGAGCGCGCAGATCCCGGTCATCTCGTTCGTGGTGCTGCTGATCCTGTCGATCGGCATCAACGGCATCTACCCGGCGATCGTGCAGCAGGTGACCGTCAAGCCGAACGCCAGCGACAAGGAAGCGCCGTACATCACCCGAAATATCCAAGCCACCAGGCAGGCCTACGACATCGTCACCGATAAGGACGGCGGCCAGGTGACCTATCAGGACTACCAGGTGACCAACCGGCCGGACAATGCCGCGCTCACCGCCTCTGACCCGACGGTGGCCAACCTGCGCATCCTGGACCCGAACGTGGTGTCTCCGACGTTCAGCAAATTCCAGCAGCTGCGTAACCAGTACGGGTTTCCGGCCAAGCTCGACATCGACCGGTACGAGGTCGACGGCGAGGTCGCCGACTACGTGGTCGGCGTCCGGGAGCTCGACCAGAGCAAGTTGACGGGTAACCAGACCAACTGGATCAACCAGCACACCTTCTACACCCACGGCTACGGGTTCGCGGCGGCCGCGGCCAGCAGCGACGTGACCAACACCAAGCAGTTCACCGAGGGCGAGATCCCGCCGAAGGGGCCGCTGAACCTGACCACGCCGCAGGTGTACTACGGCGAGCTGCTGCCCAACTACTCCATCGTCGGCGCGTCCGGCGCGCCGCGCGAGTACGACGGCGCAGAGGTCAATACCACCTACACCGGCACCGGCGGGGTGCCGCTGTCCAACATCCTGAACCGGCTGGCGTTCGGCATGAAGTACCGCGAGACGAACTTCCTGCTCAACGACGCCGCCAGCGCCAAGGGCGCCAAGATCATGTTCGACCGCGACCCCCGTGAGCGGGTCAAGAAGGTCGCGCCGTTCCTGACCGTGGACGGCGACCCCTATCCCGCCGTGATCGATGGCCGGGTGCAGTGGTTCGTCGACGGCTACACCACTATCGCCAACTACCCGTACTCGGAGCGGCAGAGCCTTTCTGACCTGACGACCGACTCGTTGACGGCGACCAACCGGACGGCGTCGCAGGCCGACAGCCAGGTCAACTACATCCGCAACTCGGTGAAGGCCACGGTCGACGCGTACTCGGGCAAGGTCACCCTGTACGAGTGGGACGAGGACCCGGTGCTCAAGAGCTGGATGAAGGTGTTCCCGGACCTGGTCCAGTCCAAGGCGTCGATGCCTGCCAGCGTGCTGGCCCACGTCCGCTACCCGCAGGACCTGTTCGAGGTGCAGCGCAAGCTGCTGGAGCAATACCACGTCGACAGCGCCACCGACTTCTACAACGTGGCCGACAAGTGGACGGTCCCGAACGACCCGTACCTGGACTCCGACGTGGCCCAGCCGCCGTACTACGTGCTGGCCAGCGCGCCGGGGACCAAGGCCGGCACGCCCAAGTTCCAGCTGACCACCCCGATGAAGGTCAACAACAGCACGAACCTGGCGGCCTACATCTCCGTCGACAGCGATCCGGGCCCGACGTACGGCAAGATGACGGTGCTCAACGTGCCCGACGGCACGGTGATCCAGGGGCCGGAGCAGATCGCCAACACCTTCCGCTCCAACGCCACTATCTCCCAGAACATCTCGCTGCTGGACTCCGGCGGTTCCCAGGTGATCCATGGCAACCTGCTGACCCTGCCGATCGGAGACTCGTTCCTGTACGTGGAGCCGCTGTACGTGCAGGGCTCCGGGTCGACCGGGTACCCGATCCTGCAACGGGTCATGGTGGCCTACGGCGACAAGATCGGCTACGCGGCTGACCTCGCCGGCGCGCTGGACAACCTCAGTCGGGGGCCGGTCGGCGTTTCGCTGATCAACAGCAGCGGGGTGGGCACCGGCGGCCCGCCCGCCACCACCTCTCCCAGCCCGACACCGCCGGCGACGTCCGCGCCGCCCACGGCCCAGCCGAGCACCCCGCCGATCACCGGAAACCAGGCGCAGATCCTTACCCAGTTGAATACGGCGATCACCAGGCTGCAGGCCGCCTACCGCAGCGGTGACTTCGCAGCCATCGGCCAGGCGCAGGCAGATGTCCAGCGGCTCCTCAAGGCATACGAGGATGGTCGGGCCGCGTCGCCGAAGCCGTCGGCCACGCCGCCCTAACCCGGGTTCCAGCTGCCGGATCGGGGCCGCCTTGCCACGCGAGGCGGCCCCGATTTGGTGGCGGGTAGGCCGGCAGGTAGTGTTGTGCTTACCGACGCGGGGTGGAGCAGCTCGGTAGCTCGCTGGGCTCATAACCCAGAGGTCGCAGGTTCAAATCCTGTCCCCGCTACAACGTAGGTCCCAGGATACAAGGCCTCCAGCGCACCGCGCTGGAGGCCTTGCTCGTTGTGACCCTGGTGTGACCCTCACCACGAGGCGGTAGGGCACGTCCTCGGTCGTGACGAAGCACCACAGAGCGATACGGTGCCTTGTTCGCATCGGTGCCGTCCTTCATCGATATAGATCTTGTCGAAGAAGGCTTGGTTGAGCTGTCGGCGACTGCCGGTGACGCTCCCAGGTAGGCCGCCTGGCAGTCCTGCAAGTAGGCGATGCAGGTTTGCAGGTTGGGCTGTTGTGGACCGCTTGGACGGCTTGGACGCGCTGCCAGGTGGCGGGATCGACGATCGCTTCGTGCCTGCCCGGATAGCGCACGCCGCAGTAGACCACCTCGCCTATATAGTACGGCTGCGGGATCTCCTCCGAATTGCTAGTCGTTCAATGATTTATGATATGTGTATGGGAACGCGTGAATGGGCAACGCTATTTTGGTTGGCGGTACTGCTTGTATTTTGCCTGACGCATTCTGAACTGCGCCAGTCGCTGGGAAACATACTTAAGCAGCTAGGCAACTCTAAGTTGTTGGTGCCGCTGCTGACCTATATGGTCATTATCGCAGGGCTAACCTGGGTGGTTGATCGACTGGGCTATTGGGATCCCTCTTTGATCGGCGCAGTCGGGTTTTGGTTCTTCTTTACGGGCTTCGGCCTTTTTATACAGAGTATGGACGCCATCCAGAAACCCGGATTCTTCCGGAAGCGGATTGTTGAGCTGATTGGAGCGGGAGCATTCTTTGAGTTCTTCCTCAACATTCGGACGTTCAGCATTCCGGTCGAGATTGTGTTGCAGCTTGGTTTAGCGGTGCTAGTGATGTTGCAAGTGGTGAGCGCATCAAAAGACGAGTTCAAACCGGTGCATCGAGCGATCAATGTCGTGCTTTTAGGTGTGTTGCTCTGGTTGGTGGTGGCGACGGCACTGTATCTGGCCAGTCACTGGCACGAGCTCAATCCGCATGATGTCGTCGCCTCCTTTTTGGTGCCCGTCTGGTTGACCGTCGCGGCCCTGCCATACCTGTACCTCGTGGCGCTGGTAGGCACTTATGAGTCGGTGTTCCTGCGGATGCGGTCGCAGGTGGATACTCCTGCTTCTTGGGCTGCCAAGCTCGGCGTGATCGTTCAGCTTCGCGGCCACCCACGGCGGCTCAGTGAGTTCAGGGGGATGTGGCCGCGCCGAGCCGGGGAGGCAGCGAGCTTCAGGGGTGCCCAGCAGGTTGTGCGCGACTACGAGGCTGATCGAGATCAGCAGGCTGCCGACGAGGTGGCTTGAACGGCTCGACGTAGCCGTTGCGCCAAGGTTCGCCGGGCGGGATGAAGGAGAGTCCGAAGCGTTCGCCGGCCCCAGTCGGCCTTCGCGTCGCAGGCCCGCTCGGGGCCGTTGTCGCAGAGCAGCGCGGCCGGGTAACCGCGCGACAGAAGGGTGCGTGTTTGCTTAGCTCGACGCGGGTCAAAGCTTGCGGCGCGAGTTGAGTCGCACGGCGAGGTAGATGGCCGCGAAGAACGGCGCGGCCGCGGCCAGCAGGAACACCGTACCGACGAGGGTGAGGGCCAGCATGTCTAACTCCGAGCTGTCGTAGGGCAAGCTTTGTTGTCGGTCACGCCACCATCAGGAAGAACAGGAAGAAAAAGGCGAACAGGCCGAGGAGAACCGCGCCGAGCGTCAGTGCCGTCGCGACGACCTTCTCGGTGCGGGTCCACGCATCGGACGTCCAGGCGAGTGCCAGCCCTGCGATCGGTGCGATGATCGGCGCGACGAATGTGCCCACCGACAGCAGCAGGACCGCTGCAATCTCGAGTCCGCCCCAACGGGCCGCGTCCAACTGCTCGATCGTGATCGGCACGGGTGGTTCCTTTGCGGCGCGCGCGGCGGCACGCTTGAACAACACGACCGCGACCGCGATCGGCGCGATCAGCCAGAACAGGATCAGCGGAGTACTCATCCAGGCCGAGAGGATCAGACCGCTGTGCGTGCATACCTGCGGCACTGTGGTCACGGTGCCGTCGAAGGACGGTGTCTCGGTGCCGCCCGTGCACGACTCGCTTGAGACGGGTATCAGCGCGAACCAGATCACCGCGGCGGGACCCAGCGGCATGATCAGCGTGCCGAGCACCTTTTCTCCCGGGCGCCACCGCGTGGACGTCCACAGCATCGCGACGCCGGCCAGCCAACCGATGACCGGGACGATCGACCCGATGGTCAGCAATGCGACCGTGATGCCTTCCCACGTCGTGGTCGGCGCGCGCAGTGCCACCGGCGCCTCGCCGATGTAGGGCGGCGAGAGCGTGAATCCCGGCGTCGCGCCCGCATCGGCGCGCGCGGCCGCAACGATCTCTTCCGGCTCGCCGAGCCGGTCGAGCATGGTGCGCATATCCGCCTCCGTGCGCACCTGGCCGATCGCCATCGCATCGGCGATATGCCGGCTGATCTCCTCGACCAGTTCAGTGCGCTGGTCGGTCGGCAGGACGGCAGCGCACCGGTCCAGCCGGTCCAGGTAGGCCCGGAGGAACGGATCGGTGACAGGGATGCTCATGGACGGGCTCCGGTGTCCAGAAGGGTGTCGACGGCATCGCGGAACCGTGCCCACTCAACGGTGAAGGCCTTCAGTGCGCCCTGCCCGTCCTCAGAGAGCGCGTAGTACCGGCGCGGAGGTCCCACATCGGACTCCTGCCAACTGGTGGTCACCAGCCCGTCACGGCGCAACCGCGACAGCAGCGGGTAGATCGTGCCCTCGCTGGTCACCATGCCCTCGACCTCGCCAAGCAGACGCACGAGGTCGAAGCCGTAACGCTGCTCGTCGCGCAGCAGGGACAGCACACAGAACTCGAGCACCCCACGTCGCAGCTGGGTAATCGGGTTGCGTGTGCTACCCAGTTCCATGCGACACAAGGTAGCCGCACGCAGCCAATCGGTCAATCCAGACGACTGCAGAGCACGTTGCGCGACGGTGACACAGTTGCCCGTTTGGCGGGGACGACGGGGCGAGCTGGCCGATGGCGTCCATAGGTTAGGGGAGCCGCCTACAAGGCGGCCCGGCCAGGTGTTAGCAGCACCGGACCGGGCCTTGATCGAACCCTGCGTCAACAGGAGACGACCCGATGACGAAACTACCCAACCTCCAAACCTGACCCGCCGTGGTGCCAGCGACGAGTACGTATACCCGAACCTGGAGCACCCCTGCCTTCGATGGCTGTGCTGCACCGGCGCTATGCGGGTGACAACCCAGCCGCGGGGTCGTGATCGGCCGGTTGAAGTTGTCATAGCGGCGTCTACCTTCCCCGCCATGTTGATGGCGCGGCGGAAAGAGCCGAGTGGCCCGTCGAGTGAACGGGCCCAGAACCATCCCCATCAGGCGGCCCCGGCCGGTGCGGCAACACCGACCAGGGCCTTGATCGCTACCTACGCGAGATAGGCAACGACCCAATGAACGAATCTAACGGCTCCGACCGTTCCAGCTCGTCTGACCCCGGCGAAAGCCCGGAGTGGGTGCCCACACCCGACCAGCCCTGGCGACTCATCCCTGACGGCGAGGACGGAGACAGCTACCAATTCGACTACGGCGCGGACTGGTGCGTTGACCGGGCCAGCCACCCGCAGTTCCCCGACGGGTACGCGTCACCGAACCACCACCACACCGAGTGCCGTAGCTATGACGGCTTCTTTGGCGCCCTGGACGACGGCGGACGGCCGGGTTACTTCTCGGCCTACCTGGTGCGCCCGTTCCGGTTCGGCCAGCTCGGGCACACGCCGGACCAGACTCGATTGGCTATCGAGTTCGAACCGGCCGAGGACACCGGCGGGGAGCGGTTCCGATGCACGGTGCATCCGGACAGCATCCGTAACCTCGCCGCGTACCTGGCCCACACGGCCGACGTGGAGGAGGGCTGGCGACCACCCCGGCACATCAGCCAGGGACTGGCTGACTCCTAGCCCGGTGCAGCCCGGCCAAACGCACGCTGAGGCGTGCGCGCTGTCTGACCGTGAGGCGCAAGTGGTACGGCTACTGCTGTCCGGCCTCCGGGTGCCCCTGATCGCTCGGCAGCTCTACCTGTCGCCCGACCTGCGCAACGACCGAGCCCGCGACATCATCGACCTGCTACTGCTGCGCGACCTGGTAAATGCAGAACAGTCGCCCACTGCTGACGAACTAAGACAAGCATGCCTCTCGTTGTTCCAGGCACGAGCCGCGGAAGCCCGGGAGCTAGGTCGCCCGGAACGCAGCTGGCCACCCATAGCGATTGCCCACGAGCACTGGTCCCGGGACTACTCGATGGCCGCGACAGCAGGTGGCGTCACTGTTCCCCTCGCGGACGCGATCAGCGAACTCAACACTTGGATCGCCCTGATAGACGCGGCCGGGTAACCACGCTGGTCTGCCAGAGCGTCCGGGGCCAGGATGCGGAATGACTTGATTGGGACGGTTGGCGTCTTGACTCCGCGGCAAGGGTGCAGGCGGATGACGAAGTCGTTGAGGGCAGTTGTGAAGACTGCGGACAGGATGATCTTCTGGTGCCGAATGGTGGCCGGGGTTACGCCACGGGTGACCATGTCGATGACCCATTCACGGACGTGGATGGGCAGGATGTCGGCCATCTTCATCGGCCCGAACCATGGGATGATGTGCCGGTCGAGGTTGTAGTGGTACGACTGCCGGGTCGTGGGCTCCATGACGTGGTTCGGCAACCACGCGGTGGCGACGTAATCCGCGAATGGTCGCTGTCCTGCTCGAAGGTCACCTGGATGTCCGGACTGTTGGAGCGACTCGGCGTTGCGCCAGGCCGCGTCGGCTGCTTTCTTGCTGGCGAAGGTGCCGGCGGAGCGGCGTCGGCCGCGGAGATCGTCGTAGTACGCGGTGTAGCGGATGTCACCGTTGCCGATGATGCGTTTGCGACTCTGGCCCATTGTTTTCCTCAACTGTGCTCGTGACCCTCTGATGACCCCGCACGGCGCGCCACGAGCCGTCATGAGGCGGCATTAAATGGCACTGAATTCCCTATAAAATAAGGCTATTACCGCTACGAGTACGATGCAACAGGGGACCGGTTAACGGCTCATAACCCAGAGGTCGGAGGTTCAAATCCTGTCCCCGCTACCAAATTCAGGCTCGGAATCTACGGATTCCGAGCCTGAAAGCATTTAGAGATTTGATCCAGTGCCCACTTACGGCGAGTTATCCGGACTGGCGCAGGTTCGCCGCAGGCGGTGGCCTCCCATTGCTCGCTGAGCGCGTGACGCTGACGGCTCGCTGGTCGGTGTCTCCATGTCTGACGGCGCTACGCCGCTTGGCTGCTCGCCTCGGCCGTGAAGCGGTCTACGACGCCGTCCAGCCGGATTGCCACCTCCGCCAGAACCCGCCGGCGACGTTCACCGACGTTCTCGGCATGATCGTGCGAACTGCGTAAACGCGATCGGAGGTCAGCCGGCCCTATCCCTTGACGCGCCTGGTCTCGTACGCCCACATCGCGACCTCGACGCGGTTGCGGGCACCGAGCTTGTTCATCAGCGCGGCGACATGGGTCTTCACCGTGCTCAGGGTGATGTACAGCTCGTCGGCGATCTCGGCGTTGGTGCGGCCGCGGGCGACGGTGAGTAGCACTTCTTCCTCGCGTTCGGTGAGCGGCTCGATCGGCTGGGTCGGCGGGGAGGCTCGCTCCAGGCCAGCCAGCGTGGTGAGCAGGCGGCGGGTGATGTCGGGTGAGATGAGCGCGTCGCCGTTCGCGGCTGCGTGGATCGCCTGGACCAGTAGCTCGGGCCCGGCGTCCTTGAGGAGGAAGCCTCGGGCGCCGGCCTTGAGGGCGCCATGGATGTACTCGTCGAGATCGAAGGTCGTGATGACCACGATGGCCAGGGGGTTCTCGACGCCTGGGCCAGCGAGCTGGCGGGTGGCCTCGACGCCGTCGATGCCGGGCATCCGGATGTCGAAGAGGCAGACGTCGGGACGCAGCTCGCGGGCCACGGCCACCGCCTCGTGACCGTCCGTTGCCTCGCCGACGACCTCGATCCCGGGCTGCGCGTTGAGGATCATGGTGAGCCCGGTGCGGACCAGGAGCTGGTCGTCGGCGACCACCACCCGGATGGTCATCGCGGCACCTCCCGCGGGAGAGTCGCCTCGACGGTCCAACCGCCGGCCGGGTCCGGCCCGGCCTGACAGGCGCCGCCGAGCAGCTTGGCTCGTTCTGCCATACCGAGCAGGCCGTAGCCCACGGTGGTCGCGGGGCGGGCTGCTTGTCCGTCGTCGTGCACACGCAACCGTACGACGCCGACGTCGCCGGTGACCCCCACGGTGACCGCCGTGGCGTTCAGCGAATGCCGGATCGCGTTGGTGACCGACTCCTGACAGATCCGGTAGACCGCCACCTCCACCGGTTGCGGCAGGCCAGCGAGGTCGCCGCCGCGGTGCACCTGCACCACGGGGCTCATCCGGGTCAGCTCGTCCAGTTCGCTGATGCCCCGCGGCGGCGCGTAGTCGACCGCCTCGCCGTCGCGGAGCACCCGGACCATCGTGCGCATCTCGTGCAAGGTCCGCGACGCTTCCGCCTCGATCACTGCCAGCGCCCCGACCGCCGAAGCCGGGTCGGTGGCTGCCACCGCCCGCCCCGCCTGGGCCTGGATCGCGATGGCCGACACGTGGTGCGCGACGGTGTCGTGCAACTCGCGGGCGAGCTCACCGCGCTCGAGCGTCCGGGCCTGCTGCACCTCGCGCTGGCGCGCAACCGCGCGGTAGCGCATCGCGGCCCCGAGGGCGAACGCCGCGACCAGCACGGTGGTGCCACCGATCACGTCCTCGAGGGTCTCGCTGGTCGCGAGACCCAGGCCGGCCGGTACGGCGACGATCGCCGTACCGACCAGCGCCTCGGGGCCCGAAGCCCAGCGGTACAAGGCGTAAGGCAACAGCAGGACGCCGATCATGGAGTAGAGCCCCGCATCGGCGACGTCGTCGACGATCATCGGGATGTGCAGCACCATCGCGCCGCCGAAGCCGACCGCGGTCGCCAGGAGTGGATGAGTACGCCGCCAGAGCAGGGCCGGGATCACCAGGAGCGCGACCACGGTGGCCAAGGGCCGCGCCGATACGTCGGGGCGGAAGATCGCCTCGCCCGCGGCCGTGACCAGCAAGGCGCCGACCAGGGCCCAGTCCCACCACACCCGCGCTGGCGGGTCCGGGGCACGGGGCTCGGCAAGGATCGAGCGGATGAAGGAGGCGAACACCTCCCCAGCCTAGAGAGCGGTGACGCTCGTCGTACGGGGCACAAGCATGAGCCGCTTCTCGTCCTTTCGGCCGAGGAGTCCCCCACTCCAAGGCCCGATGTGCCTCGCTCGCCGCCGGGTCACCGTGTAGGCATGTCGAATCTCCTCTACCGGCTCGGCCGGTCTGCTGCCACCCGGCCCTGGGTCGCCATCGGCGCCTGGGTCGTCCTCGCGCTCGTCGTCATCGCCTCCTCCGCTGCCTTCGGGCGCGCTCTCGAGGAGAGCTTCGAGGCACCCGGCCTCGACTCCTACCACGCTGCGGCGCTGCTCGCCGAGGCCCAGGCTGACGAGGGCGGGATCACCGCCCACGTCGTACTCGAAGCCCAGGACGCTGCGGCGCAGCTGGCGCCGGTGGAGGCCGCTCTCGAGGCACTCCCGCGCGTGCTCAGGACGACCAGCAACGTCTCGCCGGACGGCGCCATCGCACTCGTGCGCGTGCAGTACCCCGCGATCGAGCACCTCGATTCCTCCGACCTGAACAACCTCAAGGACGCCGTCGCCGACCTGCGTGACGAGTCGTCGCTGACGCTGGAGACCGGAGGCGATCTGTTCTTCGCGTTCGAGGAAGCACCCACCGGGCTCGGCGAGGTCGCGGGGATCGTCGTCGCGATGATCGTCCTGCTGATCGCCTTCGGCTCCTTCGTCGCGATGGGGCTGCCTATCGGGATGGCGCTGTTCGGTCTGGTCATCGGCGTCACCTCGATGAAGCTGGTGACGTACCTGATCGACATCCCGATGTGGGCGCCGCAGCTTGCGGCCATGGTCGGGCTCGGCGTCGGTATCGACTACGCGCTCTTCCTGGTCACCCGGCACCGCGAGCACCTGGCCCTGGGGATGCCGGTCGCCGAAGCGGCCGGCCGAGCCCTGGCAACAGCAGGACAGGCGGTGATCTTCGCCGGCGGCACGGTCGTCGTGGCGATCCTCGGGTTGCTCGTCGCGGGGATCCCGTTCGTGACCGGTGGTGGGGTCGCCATCTCCGCGATGGTGCTCGTGATGGTGCTCGCTTCGGTCACCTTGCTGCCGGCACTTCTCGGCCTGGCGGGGCACCGGATCAACGGACGCCGGCGCACGCCGCACCGGCCGAGCACCGGCTGGTACCGGTGGGGCGCTCACGTGACCCGCAACGCGACGGCGTACCTGGTCGGCGGAGCGGTCCTCATGATCGCCCTGGCCGCACCCGTTCTCGCGCTCAACCTGGGCTTCCCCGACGACGGGACCAAGCCCGAGTCTAGGACCGAACGCCTTGCCTACGACCTGATCGCCGACGGGTTCGGCCCCGGGGCCAACGGGCTGCTGGTGATCGCGGTCGACATCTCCCAGGGCGGGTCCGTCGTGGCACCGCTGGCCGCGGCGATGGCAGCCGACCCGGGCATCACCTCGGTCGGCGACCCGACCATCGATCTCACCGCAGGCGTGGCGACCCTGGTGGCGCAGCCGACCACGTCGCCCCAGGACGAAGCCACCCAGGAGACCGTCGCGAGGCTTCGCGGCGAGGTCTTCCCGACGGTGCTCGACGGCACCGCGGCGACCGCCCATGTCGGCGGTCAGACTGCCACCTTCGCCGACCTCGGTGACCGGGTGCAGGAGCGGATGCTGCGCTTCGTGGTGGCCGTGCTGCTGCTGTCGTTCCTCTTGCTCACGGTGCTGTTCCGGTCGGTACTGGTGCCGCTGAAGGCGGTCGTGCTGAACCTGCTGAGCGTCGGCGCGGCGTACGGCGTGCTCGTCATGGTCTTCCAGTGGGGCTGGGCGGCCGGCCTGATCGGCGTGGAGTCGACGGTGCCGATCGTGTCGTTCATCCCGCTGTTCATGTTCGCGATCCTGTTCGGTCTCTCCATGGACTACGAGGTGTTCCTGCTGTCGCGGGTGCGCGAGGAGTACCGCCGCCACGGCGACAACACCCGCGCGGTCATCGCGGGGATCGCCGGCACCGGGCGCACCATCACCGCAGCCGCGCTGATCATGGTGGCGGTCTTCTCGGGCTTCGTCCTGGGCAGTGACCCGGTGGTGAAGATGATGGGAGTGGGACTGGCCACGGCGATCTTCCTCGACGCGACCGTCGTACGCCTGGTGCTCGTCCCGGCCACCATGAAGCTTCTGGGCGACGCGAACTGGTGGCTGCCAGGGTGGCTGGATC
Organism: Jatrophihabitans sp.; assembly: GCA_036389035.1. Classification (NCBI taxonomy): domain Bacteria; kingdom Bacillati; phylum Actinomycetota; class Actinomycetes; order Jatrophihabitantales; family Jatrophihabitantaceae; genus Jatrophihabitans; species Jatrophihabitans sp. Next base: position 243,981 of record DASVQQ010000011.1, on the reverse strand, counting down.
GGCTGCTGCCGGAGTTGGACTCTGCGCCGGTGGAGAAGCCGGTGGAGGTAGCGGTAGGCCTATCGCCGCTGGCTTCCTAGGGCCGGTGGTGTCTAGGCTGCGCCTCACGACAACACTGCGTGGCTCGCCTAGGCGGGAACATTGCGTGGTTCGCCTAGGCGGGAACATTGCGTGGCTCGCCTAGGCGGGAACATTGCGTGGCTCGCCTAGGCGGGAACACTGCGTGGCTCGCCTAAGCGGGGCCAGGGAAACGACGAGGTGCAAGATCGACGCCGGAGCACTCCAAGAGCGGTATACGACGGCGCCTGATCACTCGACGCTGCAACGTCAGGAGTCAGAAGCGCGCTAAGCCGCGACGCGGATGCGTCATATCGCCGCGACGAACCCGCTGGCCAGCGACTTCATGTCCCTCACCGTCGGGCATCACGTTCGGCGGCGAGCAGATCGCCGACCGGCTCCCGGGTGCACCATGTGGTCAAGGCGTTCAACACCGTCATGGCAGCCACCCTCGCCGCGCCGGAATTCGGCGGGGTCATCCAGCTTGCCTACGGCCAAGGTCTCGGGACCGGCATCGGCCTGCGCCTGGCGAGGGCGCGACCGCAGACGTGGTCCCGCGGACGCGCGTCGCAGGTGCGGGATGGACTCTCCGAGGCGCGAGCCGGAATTGAGGCCTGCGGTCTAGGAATCGACTTTGACCAGTGCGGCAACTATTCGGTCGACGTGCGTGCGGAACGCCCGCCCCTGTGGCAGCAAGTCCGGGGTCGCGTGAGCCAGCTGGACGTGGCCGAGGTAAGCCGTGTAGGCGAGGAGGGCATGGTCGCGAGCGCGAGCCTGGGAGAGACCGAGCGCGGAGTACAGCCCGCTGAGTGCGGCGATGCGGCGGCTGGTGACCCGCTGAAGGGCTGGCGCAACCAACGGGTGGGAGGCGCTTGCCTGGAGTGCCAGCTCGATGGAGCCGGCACCTTCAGCGGCGTCCCGCTGAACCGACAAGAGAGCCACTTGCACCAGATTGCGCAGTCTCGTCGCCCCGTCCTGTGTCTCGTCGATCCCGGCCAAGACCTGGTCGGTGTTGCGGCGCTCCCATAGCTCGAGTGCGGCTTGGAGCAGTGCGTTCCGATCGGCGAAGTGCCAGTAGAAACTTCCTTTTGTCGCGCCCAGGGACTTGGCGAGCGGCTCGACAGCCACTGCCGCCACGCCCCCACGCGCGAGGGCGTCGAGCGCCGCCTCGGTCCAGTCTTCGGAGGACAACAGTCTGCGCTTCCCAGATGCCATGGCCATACGCTACCGTACGGGTCACTGCCTCCATACGGAGGCGTATGGAGGAGCCGCAGATGATCACTCACATCCAGTCTCGGCGGTCGGGTGCCGAGTATCTGCAGCACCGCTGCGTTCGGCGGGCTCGCTCGCCTCGCCCCTACCAGGTTTCGTTGCCGAGTTCGCCGCTGCTCGCTCATGCGCTGCCGCACGTCGATTGGTCGGATGCTTTCGCCGTCAAGGTCCTGAGAGATGCGCCGCGTCGCGGCCCCCAGGAGTGGGCCGACGCCGTTTTCCACGGGCCACCGCCTTGGATCCGGGTGTTGTTCGGGGTGCGCGAGTTGCTGGTTCGCGTGGTCGGCATCGAACGCGGCGGCAGACACGTCTTCGACACCCTGTCGAGGACGGCCGACGAGGTACTGCTGGGGGTCGATCAAAGTCACCTGAGCTTCCGCGCATCGGTGCTTGTCGAGCGTAACCGCGTTGTGGTCACCACACTCGTCCAGTTGCGTAGCCGACGCGGAGCCGCGTACTTCGCGCTGGTCCGCAGGATCCACCCGCTCGTTGTCCGCAGCATGCTGGCGCGAGCGGCACGCGCGTTGGCAGTCCCAACACTCACCAACACAAACCCGGCGGTCCTGCGCCTCTGCAGACCTGCCGCAACGAGCGTCCCGTGCCACGGCGCACAATCACAGGAGAACTGATGAAGATCGACACCCGAGAGCGCACCTACGCCTGGCAGGATCCCACGCCTACTCTTGTCGCCGGCGCCACCCAGGACGGTCTCACCCTCCTGCGTGCTATCGGCGCAGGGACGCTACCGGTTCCTCCGATTCTGAACACCTTGGCCATCGAGCCGGTCGAGGCAGAGGACGGCAAAGTCACCTTCACACTGGACCCCGAAGAGTTCCACCTCAACCCGTTCGGAATGATCCACGGTGGCGTACTTGCCGCCATGCTGGACACCGCCATGGGGTGTGCAGTGCACTCGCTGCTGCCGGCCGCGGTGGGCTACGTGACCTCCGAGATGAACGTCCGGTTCCTGCGCCCGGCGCGGCTGTCGAGCGGACGTCTCCTGTGCACCGGCGAGGTCGTCCATCCGGGCAAGAACACCATGATCGCCTCGGCCCGCGTCGTCGACGCCGACCAGCGAGTCATTGCCATCGCTGGCTGCACCTGCAATCTCCGCAGGCCCTGATGTCCACATCTGCGGCACCGCGAGTGTCCATGACCCGTAGAGCCACAGGCCGCCTTGTGGGTGGGCTCTTCATCTCCGCCTTCTTCCTCTATGGCGGCGCTATTTTCCTCGACTTCTCCTCCACCGGCGACGCCCCGGCAGTCCCCGAGAACGCCGATTCGCTCGGACAGCTCTGTGCAGGCGCGACACTGCTGCTCCTCAACTCGGTCGCTGTCGTCACGATCGGTGCGCTGGCGTTCCAGGTCTTGCGGCGTGAGCACCGCCGTACCGCCAACACCTATCTCGCCACCCGTATCGTGGAGGCGGTGCTGTTGGCCCTCGCGCCGCTGGGCACGCTAAGCCTGGTGCTGTTCGACTGGGGGAGTGCGGACACGGCGAACGTTGATGACTCTGAGCTATCCGGCCTGGCACGGACCTTCGTCGAAAACAGTGAGTCCGCGTACTCGGTCGCGATGACAGCGCTGGGCATCGGGAGCATCTTCTTCTGCTGGACGCTGCTGAAGTCCGGTTTGCTGCCGCGTTTCCTGGCCACGTACGGGATCGCGGGTTACGCGATCTTCGCCCTGGGAAGTGTCCTGGAACTTTCTGGGTACGGGGTCGGGCTCGCGATGTCGATTCCCGGCGGACTGTTCGAGGTCGCGGCCGGCTCCTTCCTGCTGGTCAAGGGGTTCCGAGGTGTGATGCCGGACAGCGCCCCCTCGACTCAGAACACCGGCAGGCCACCGCACCTCCCGAGGCCGGCCCGGACATCGTTGCTACAAGCGTCCGGAACTCAGGCGCGCAATGAGCATCACGAGGATCTGCAACGTCCACGAGCGCCGGATCGCAGCTGACCCCGAACGGGTGGAGGACCTCTCGATGACGCTGTCAGGTCCCGGTGATCGGCTGTGGCCCGCCGAGGTACCCCCTTGCGGTTCGATGGGCCCTTGGTGGTCGGCGTCCGCGGTCGTCATGGACCGATCCATTACGAGCTGACAGCTCTGGAACCCACCGCTGGCAACCTGGTGGGTCTCGGTGGGTCAAGAGCCTGTTGGCGATGGGCGCGAAGAGACCTCGCCCTGGCGACTATCTCCGCTTCCCATGGACCGACTCCACGGCAGCGACAGCAATCTGGGCAGCGGGTGCCGCGCGTGACCAGCCACCGCTTCCCATCACCCTCGTTCGGCCCCTTCGGCCCCGCGCCGACAGCGCAGGCGCTGCCGAATCGCAAAGGATGAAAGATGAACATCTCAATCGCTCGTGGCATCGCTTGGGCGCTAGCTGCCACCGCCGCCTATGTCGGGCTCTGGGCCATGGCCTGGCCCCACTCCTTCTTCACCAGCTTCCCAGGGTTCGGACAATCCTGGGTCGCGCCACTGGGGCCGTTCAACGAGCACCTCGTCAGAGACGTGGGCGGCTTGTACGTCGCGCTCCTGGTCTTTTCCGGATGGGCCGCTGTGAAAGGGGACCCCGGCGTCCTTCGCGTCCTCGGCTGGGCCTGGCTCGCCTTCGGACTGCCACACCTCGCGTTCCACGCCACCCATCGGCACGGGTTCTCCATCGTCGAGTGGTCAGCCAGCTTGGCCCCCCTCACGTTCACCGCCCTCGGCGCCGCCATCCTCGTGCTGCTACGCAGCAATGGCAGTGCCACAGCAGGACACCCCACCCCCAAGAAGGAGAAGATCCGATGAAGACGATCGCAATTGCAGGCGGCACCGGCTGGGTCGGTCGCCGAGTTGTCGAGAGCGTGCGTCGCCTCGGCGCCGAGCCGATCGTCATCGCCCGATCGAAGGGGATCGACCTGACCACCGGAACTGGGCTCGACCAGGCCCTCGAGGGCGTGGACGACGTCATCGACGTCACCAACATCGTCACCCAGAACCGCCGCCGCGCCACCGCGTTCTTCGAGACCTCGACCCGCCACCTGCTCGACGCCGAGAAGCGCCACGGGGTCAAACATCACGTGCTGCTCTCGATCGTCGGGATCGACCGTGTCGGTCTGGGCTACTACCAAGCCAAGCTCGCACAGGAGGACCTCGTACGTCAGGGTCCCGTCCCGTGGACCATCCTGCGCGCAACCCAGTTCCACGAGTTCGCCGCGCAAATGCTAGGCGGCGGCCCCGTCGCAGTAGTCCCCTCGATGCTCAGCCAACCCGTGGCCGCCCAAGACGTCGCCAACGAGCTGGTCCGCCTCGCAACCGCCCCGCCCGTTGGTATGGCGGCAGAACTCGCCGGCCCCCGAGAGGAACGAGTCCCGGACATGGCACGCCGCCTCGCGTCCGCCCGAGGTCATCAGCCACTCGTGATCACCCTGCCGCTGCCAGGAGCCACCGGACGGGTCATGCGCACCGGGGCCCTCCTGCCGACTAACACTGGACCACGCGGAACCCAGACGTTCGACCAGTGGCTCCAGGAATCCACATGACGGCACGTGGCTCTCACGACCGAAGGAAACCAATGACCACCGAGGCGACAGCGCGACGAACCAAGGACCGACCCGATCGACCCCGCGTTGCCATCGTCCTCGCGATCGGCCTGCTGATCGTGGTGGCATTTCAAGCCGCGCTGACGCTCGGGGCGCCGTTCGGCGTGGCCGCCATGGGTGGAACGAACCCGGGGAGCCTTCCTGGCGCGGTACGGCTCGTGACCGGTCTCGCCGCTCTCGTCTGGTTCTTGGCCGCCTTGGTCGTGCTGGCAAGGGGTGGTCGTGCCCTCGTTCCTGTGCCGCCGGCGGTCGCTCGGGTCGGAACCTGGGTGCTCGTTGGGCTCCTAGGGCTGGGTGCGTTGATGAACTTCGCCTCTTCCAGCCCTTGGGAGCGCTTTGGCTGGGGGCCGTTCACCCTCATCATGTTCGGACTCTGCCTCGCCCTCGCGAAGAGTGGCCCCTTGGCGCACCCCGCCCCGCGACAGTGAACGCGAAGCGCTGCGCCGTGCCCCGCCGAGGGACTAGCGCACCCGGCGTTGCAGAGACCACCTGATGCACCAGTGCTGATCGAATAATGACCCCGTGGTGCTGATTGAAATTGGACCCCTGCGCGACAGGGCTTGGAGAGGGGCGCGCCTGACACGGCTGCGCCGGGGAACACGACCGACGCCGTCCCGGCTTGAATCACCTCGCCTTTCACGCCGGCGACCGCAGCCACGTCGACGACATCGTCAACCATGCCGTGAACAACGGTTGGACTCTGTTGTTCGCGGACCAGCATCCGCATGCAGGTGGACCCGACCACTACGCCGCCTACCTCACTAATACCGATGGCTATCAAGTCGAACTCGTCGCCAACCCCGTATGACGACAGGCGGCGCCGGGCCGCTGGCTATCCGCCTCCCCTTAGCCCGAAGCCGGAATTGAGAACGAGATAGAGATCATCGACCGTCCGACATCCGGGCAGCTCCCAACCTGGCAGCTGTCCTGCGGGGTAGTAGCGGTCGTCCCACAGCCCTGCCGCAGTGGGCTCTAGACCTGAGCCAATCATATTGGTATGGTCGATATGTCCGTTTGGGAACAGCTCAGGCGGAACCAGCACCTGGCAGGAGGTGATTCGTGATGAAGAAGCTTGCCTACCGGCTTGCGGCCGCCCTCGGCTTGGGCAGTGGCGACCCGCTCACCACGCCGTACATCTATTACTAGACCCAGTCCGTCAGGGCCTACCGCAGCCCCGGCCTGTGCACAGGCCGGGGCTTCGGCGTCCGCACTTCACCCTTGGCTCCGGCCTCACCGGCGGCCCGAAGGAGCACCCATGCGGGAAGGACGCCTCACTCCTGCGCCGACGCTCCCTCCCGGACCGTCAACCCTGCTTCCCGGACCGTCCACCCTGCCTCCCGGAGCGTCCACCCTGCCTCCCGGACCGCGCGGCGGGCGCTTCTCCGGCACCCGGCCCGAGTACGCCGCTGACCCCCTCAGCTTCCTGGTCCGCTGCGCGGCCGAGTACGGCGACGTGGTCCGGATCGCGCCGAGCAATTACCTGGTCGTCCACCCGCGCGACATCGCGACCGTTCTGGTGGACCGGCAGGGCGCGTTCGTGAAGATCCGGCCGGGCGTACGCCGCCGCTCCCACGCCGGTTTCCCGCGGGCCATGATGAACAGCGAGGGCGATGACTGGCGCGTCAAGCGCCAGCGGCTGTCGCCGGCCTTCGCCCGCGAGCAGGTGCTGCGCCATGCCGGCGCCGTCGAGGAGGAGACCTCGCGGGCAGTGGCGTCATGGCAGCAGGGCCAGGTCATCGACGTCCACCAGGCCATGTCTGACCTCACGCTCCGGATCGGCACCCGGGCCCTGCTGGGCGCGCCGCTCGGCGACGGCGCCGCGGCCGTCAAGGCGGCAGTCGATGCGATCATGCGGCTGACCGCCACCCCGTTCCGCTTCCCGGCCTGGGTCCCGACGCCGACGAACCGGCAGCTGGCACGTTCCCTCGGCAGGCTGGACGGGTTGCTCGGAAGTCTCGTCGAGAACGCGGACGCGGGTCGCCAGGAGCGCAATGCCCTGGCCCTACTCCTCGACGAGGATCCCGCCCTCAGCGCTGCCGCGGTGCGCGACGAGCTGGCGACGCTGATCATGTCCGGCTACGAGACCACCGCCGACGCGCTCACCTGGACGCTGTATCTGCTGGGAACGCACCCTCAGCTCGAAGCACGGCTCAGGCAGAGCCTCGCCGACGAGGACGAGCCGTCGTTGCTCGACGCCGTTCTCAAGGAGTCCATGCGCCTCTACCCGCCGGCTTGGGTCACCAGCCGGGTCGCGGTCAAGGAGAGCCGGCTCGGGGACTTCGACGTCCCGGCCGGGACGACCGTGGCGGTCAGCCAGTGGGTCACCCACCGGGACGGGCGCTGGTACCCCGACCCGGAGCGATTCCTCCCCGAGCGCTGGTTCGGCGAGCCGCCGCCGCGCCACGCGTTCATCCCGTACGGCTCCGGGCCGCGCGCGTGCATCGGCGCCGCCCTCGCGACCCAGGAGCTGGCCGGAATCCTCCGCTGCCTCCTGCGGAAAACCCGCCTGAGCCTGGTCGGGGCCGACGCGGTGCGACCGCGCCCCGCCCTCGCCCTGCAGCCCCTGGGCGTCCGCGCGCGCGTCGACGACACCCGTGGTGGCCGACCCGGACCGCAGGCGCTGTGAACCGGCGCCCGAGCGAGCTGCCGCCCCCGGTTGTCGAACCGCAGCCCCCGGTTGTCGTGCTGTCACCCCACCTCGACGACGCGGTCCTGAGCTGCTTCGCCGTGCTGTCCCGCCAGGGCACGGCCACGACCGTCGTGACCGTGTTCGCCGGCGTCCCCGGGCCCGGGACAGTGGGCAGATGGGACGCTTCGCAGGGTGTCTCGCGCTCCGACGAGTACCTGGCCGAACGCGCCGCCGACGACCTCGACGTGATGGCCGGTCTCGGGGTCCGGGCGGTGCACCTTCCGCTGCTCGACGAGCAGTACCGCACGAGCCGGCTGACCACCCGGTCACTCGCCCGGCGCCTCGAGCAGCACGTCGAAGGGGCGGACGTCCATGCCCCGGCCGGCTTCGGACAGCACCCGGACCACGTCCTCGTTCGCGACGCCGCACTGCGCGCCTTCACCGGCATGGCGAGCCTGCGCCTCTACGCGGACCTGCCGTACGCAGCCGACCAGGGCTGGCCGCTGGAGTGTCGGGACGGCTCCTGCGGACGCGACCTGCCCGAGACCCTCCCCGGCATCGCCTCCCGTCCGCGCGTGACAGGCTGCGAGCACGAAGCCCTGACGGCCGAGACCGCCTCGGCCAAGCTGCGGTGCCTGGCGAGGTACCGCAGCCAGTTCCCGCTGCTGGACGGCCCCTCCGGAGAGTTGCGCCGCCGTGCCGTCGACCGCTTCGAAGCCCGCTGGACCGTCGGCGAGGACGTCGGCAGATGAGGATCGCTTTTCTCAACGTCGCCGCGGCCGGTCACATCAACCCGACACTCCCCATCGCCGCGCAGCTGCAGGCCGACGGCGCGCGCGTTGCCTACTTCGTGCCCCCGGGCGCCCAGCACCGCAGCGCTCCGGGCATCGACTTCCGGCCCATCCTCGATCCGGTCACGGTGGCCACCGGCGGCGCGTCCGACCGGGCCGAGATCCTGGTGCAGGCTCTGACCGCGGCGCAGCAGTGCCTTCCCGAGCTGGTGGACGCCGTCGCCGCGGTCCGGGCGGACGCCCTGGTCTATGACCGCTCCGCGCCCTGGGGCCGTTGGGTGGCGCAGCGCCTGAGCATCCCGTCGATCCAGGTCCTGACGACCTACGCCCTGCGAGCCGAGTCAGCACCCACCAGGATCGGCGCCGCGGGCTTCGACAGGCCCGGCCGGGAGCTGCGAAGGGCGCTGCGCGGCTACGCCCGGTCCGTCGAGGCGAACGCGGGTCATGGCCTGACGAGCCTGCGTCCGCAGGACGTCTTCGTGGCCGGCGACCGGCACAACATCGTCACCGTCGCCAGGGCGCTGCAAGCCGACGCCGACGACTTCGACGACTCATACACCTTCGTCGGCCCCTGCCTTCCCAGGACGCTTCCCCGGCGAGCAGCAGCGACGCGGACAGCCTTCGTCTCCACCGGATCCGTGCTGCCCGGCGACGCCGGACTGATGCAGGCCTGCCTGAGCGCCTTTCCGCCGGAGGACTGGGAGGTCGTCCTGGCCGTCGGCGCGGCAGCCCCCGAACTCAGCCGGCTGGCGCCCGCTAACTGGACCGTCCAGGCGCAGGTGGACCAGCTGGACGTCCTCGCGCGCGCGAGCGTGTTCGTCACCCACGGAGGCATGAACTCGGTCCAGGAAGCCGCGTTCCTCGGGGTGCCGCTCGTCGTCGTGCCGAGGACCCCCGAGAACCAGCGGACCGCGGCGCGGGTGGAGACCCTGGGCCTGGGCCTGGCCGTCGCACTCGACCGACTTGACGGTGAAGCCCTGCGGCGCGCGGCTCGAGCGGCCCAGGCCCCCGCCGTCGCGCGAGGACTGCAGGACTTCGCCGAGCACTGCAGGCAGTCCGGCGGGACGCGACGCGCCTGCGAGGTGATCGTCGCGGCGGCCACGGGCAGCGGCGGCGCAGCCGAGAGACGGCAGCCTTCCATCCACCACTGTCTGACAGGAGGAGCCATGACCGGGACATCGCAGGCAGTGGTGGGGGCGGTCGGCGCGCTGCAGTCCTCGCACCGGTTCCGGTCCCTGCCGAAGGACTGCGGGCAGGACGACCATCCGGGGGTCGACGAGGTCGAGGGCTGGCGGGACTGGTCGTCCTTCGAGCCGACGCCTGACCAGCGCAGGATCGAGGCGTGGCTGGCAAAGCTCGTCGGGTCCGAGGACAGGCTGTTGCACGTCGGAGTCGGCGGCTCCCAGCTCGCGCAGGCCTTCGCGTCCCGGACGCGGGAGATCGTCGGCATCACGATCTCGCCCGGCGAGGTGCGCCGGGGGAACGCGCTGGGGCTGGACAACTACCGCCTGCTCCTGCGGAACAAGTACCAGCCCTGGGCCGACGCGCCGCGCCCGCTGGACGTCGTCATCGACAACAACCTCACGACCTTCGCGTGCTGCCTCACGCACGTCCTCACCATGCTCGACTGGTACTCGACCTCGCTGGCCCCTACGGGATTCCTGCTCACCGACCGGGTCGGCCTGGGCTGGGTGGTCTCCGCTGACGGTGGCGATCCGGCGTGGGGCTTGGACCTGGCAGCGCTCAGGATCCTCGCCGGGTCACTCGGCTTGACGGTCCTCGATCTGGACGGCGACGTCTACGCCGTAGCCACCCCCGGCGGAGCCGCCAGGTTGAGCCGGCGCGCCGTCCGGCGTCCTGCGATCGCAACAGCGGCCGCGGGCGATCGGAACGGCCGCCCGGAGGCCGTTCTGCCGCCGGGGTAGCCCGCACGAGCGGATGGCCTAGCCTGCCGGCCACGCGGGCCTGGGTGCACGCGGTCTGAGTTCAGGCGGGACTTCAGATCTCTGAGGTCGGACCGCAGGACATGTGCCTCGTCAACGTCACAGTCTGGCCGCTGGAGTCACTGACGTTCAGAGTGACCCTGAAGGCTTTGCCGTATGTGCAATGACCTTGAACCCGAACTTCGAAGCGGTCGCCGGCGAAGTCATGTCCGATGGTTATCTGATTGATGGAGGCCCAGCTATTACTGGTTGAGCCGGTAGCGGTAAAGGGAGCAGTGCCTCCGGTGAACTCGTCGAAGCACTGAAATGTGTTACTGCCAGAACTCCAACAACCCGCTCCGCCGACGCGTTGCATGGTGCCAGCCGCAGCTGCGGTGACGGGGCTGCTCAGCAGCACGGTTGCTAGGGCGATACCGGCTGCCGCAACACGGACGAGATTTCTCATGGCGGCAGCGTAGGCCGCATGGGGGCAGTATGTCGAGATTGCATGTTAGATGCATTTGCGCCTGTGTTGGGTCGCAGCTCGCTGGACCTGGTGAGGGACCCTGGACGGCACGGTTCGAGCCTGGTCAGCGGGTGTGCGCAAGCCGTCCCGCTAGGGTCGGCACCACGATCGCCGCGGCGACGATGTGCAGCGCGATCAGGGTGGCGGCGGTGGCGGTGTCGAAGCCGAACGTCACGTCCGGGACGAAGGACAGCACGGTCAGGGCGAGGGCCGTCCGCACGAACGTGGCCCGCGGCCGACGCGCCCGGCGCGCCAGGACGGCGGCGATGCCGACGCCGATGAGGGAGAAGAACAGCGTCAACTGCGCGAACCCGGCGAGCGGGATGCTCGCGCCGGTGCTGTCGGCGAACGAGACCCCGGCGGCCGACGCGACCGCCGCGAGGGCGGTGGTGGCGACCGAGGCCGCGACGGCCGCGGCGACGCCGTGCTTCCAGACCGGCTGCCGCTCGGCCGCCGCAGCCGGTGCGCCGGAGATCGGGCGGGTGCGGACCTGCGCGGTGGGAACCTGGGTGGTGGGGACCTGGGCGGTGATGGCCTGCGTGGTGGTGGACATGTCGGGCTCCGTTTCCTCGGCGGATCACCCGGTGTGACCCGCTCACACCACGTTCACGAACGAGCGGGTACGGATTCGACAGGTCGCGAGAAAAATTTTCGGCAAGACATCCGGTGGCAGGTTGTCGTATCGGCGCGATGCCGTTCGTGGTGAAGTGGAAGGCGGTCATGGGGACCGCCCGGAACTGAGGAGAAGTGGGATGACGCAGTACCTGTTATCCGTGCACGGCCCCGTCGAGAGGGAGGAGTACGGCAACTACGGCTCCAAGGAGGCGATGGAGGCGGCGTTCGCCGCGACCGAAGCCTTCAATGACAAGCTTCGCGCCGAGGGCTACTGGGTCTTCGCCGGCGGGCTCAAGTCGGCGTCCACCGCGACCGTCGTCGACGGCCAGGGTGAGACGCCGGTGATGACCGACGGTCCCTACCTCGAGACCAAAGAGGTCATCGGGGGTTTCTGGATCATCGACGCGCCCGACCTCGACGTGGCGCTCAAGCTCGCGGCCGAGGGGTCCAAGGCCTGCCAGGGCAAGGTCGAGGTCCGTCCGTTCGACGGCCTCGCCTGAGCCGGCCCGAACGACTGATCGGCGGACGGGTATGGGTATCGACCGCCCCGGCGATCACAACACATACGCGTCGATGCGGAGCGAAACGGCGGCCGTAGAGCGGGTCTTCCGCGAGGAGTACGGCCGCCTGATCGCCTCGCTCGTCCGCCGCTTCGGTGACATCGACATCGCGGAGGAAGCGGCGGGCGAGGCGCTGGTGACCGCGCTGGTGAAATGGCCGGAGTCCGGTGTGCCTCCCAACGCCGGCGGCTGGCTCACCACCACCGCGAGCAACCGCGCGATCGACCGGATCCGCCGCGAGAAGCAGCGCGACGCCAAGCACCAGGCGGCATTGATGTACCACGACGACACCCCCCACGAGCCCACCGGGCCCGTCGAGGACGACCGATTGCGGCTGCTGTTCACCTGCTGCCACCCGGCGCTGCCACCGGAGGCGCGGATCGCGCTGACGCTCCGCCTCCTCGGCGGGTTGACCGTGGCCGAGATCGCCCAGGCGTTCCTGGTGCCCGAGACCACGATGGCGCAGCGGATCACCCGGGCAAAGAAGAAGATCGCGGCGGCGAAGGTGCCCTACCGGGTGCCCGAGGCCACCGACCTTCCCGAGCGGCTCGGCGGCGTGCTGGCGGTGCTGTTCCTGGTGTTCAACGAGGGCTACCTCGCCACCGGCGACGGCGAACCGGTGCGCGCCGAGCTCACGGGCGAGGCCATCCGGCTGACCCGGATCTTGCGACAACTGCTCCCCGGGGAGCCGGAGGTGACCGGTCTGCTCGGGCTGCTGCTGCTCACCGAGGCCCGGCGGGAGGCCCGCGTCCGCGACGGTCAGCTGGTCCCGCTGGGCGAGCAGGATCGCGCCGGCTGGGACCGCGGGCTGATCGCCGAGGGGCACGGCCTGGTCCGCGAGTGCCTCGCGATCAACCGGCCGGGCCGCTACCAAATCCTGGCCGCGATCAACGCCGTCCACACCGACGCCCCCACCGCCGCGGACACGGACTGGTCGCAGGTGGTCGCGCTGTATGACCAGCTGACCCGGCTGGACCCGTCGCCGATCGTCGCGCTCAACCGCGCGGTCGCGGTCGCGGAGCTGGACGGCCCGCAGGTCGCCCTCACCCTGGTCGACCGCCTGCCTCTCACGGGCTACCACGCATGGCGCGTCGCCCGCGCGGACTTCCTCCGCAGGCTCGGCCGGACCGCCGAAGCGAAGGACGCTTACGACGCCGCCATCGCCGTCACCCAGAACTCCGCCGAACGTGCCTACCTGAGCAGGAAGCGCGGCGAGCTGGTCTGAGCGGTCTCATCATTCGGCAGCGTCTGCCGGTCGTGGGTCTCGACGTGGTGGGCGCGTGATCGGGGCGCGTCGACGCCATGAGCGACGGCGGGTAGATCACCATGAGCACTCTCACGGCCGGGCGACGAGCCCGTGCTCCACGGCATGGCGCAGCATCGCGTCGGTGTCGTCGGCCAGGACGTAGGGCACGCCGGCCTCGGCGAGCAGCCGTCCGGCCTGCTCGGCCCGCTCGTCGCTGACCGTGCCCGCCGCGCCCGCGCGGCGGATGTAGACCGCGGCGACCCGACCGGGGTGCTCGGCGCAGAAGTCGGCGTAGATGGCCGGGTCCTGCTGGCCGCTGTCGCCGATGAGCACGAAGCGGCTGTGCGGCAGCGCCTGCGCCAGCTGTCGCAGGCTGGACAGCTTGTGCGTGCGGGTGCTGACCCGCAGCAGGCCGTCCGCGCCGGGGCCCCAGTCGGTCAGCACCAGCGGCCCGTCCGGGAACCGGTGCCGCACCAGGAACCCCTGCAGGAAGCCGACCAGGTTCCACGGGCTGGTCGAGAGATAGAAGAACGGCCGCTCGACCGTTCCCGGCGGGCCCTGCGCCAGCGCGCGGTACAGCTCCGGAGCGCCGGTCAGCGGGACGCGGGTCGACTGCTCCAGCAGCAGCATCGTTCTCAGGGTGGCGGCCAAGCCATGGGCGATGCCCGAGTCGACGATGGTGTCATCGACATCGCTGACCACAGCCAGGTCGGCCGCCGGGTCGGGCACGTGCACCGTCCCGTAGGCGGGCGCGCCGGTCGGCTGCACCGGGGTGAGGGTCACCCGGTGCCGTCCCGGCGTCAGCCGAACACCCTCGAACCGCACCTGGACGTAGCCCTCGTGGTCGGCGCGCACCACCAACTCGTGCTCCTCGAAGGTGACCCGCACCCGCGCTCCGGGCACCTCGACGCTGAGGAACGGCAGCAGGTTGGCGCGCAGCACCGCCCACCTGCTCGCCCGGGCGGCGCCGGTGCGAGCCGGCGCCTCGACGAGCACCCGCCCGCCCAACTGGGCCCAGTCGCCGGTCCCGTAGCCCGAGAAGGGATGGATGCGCACCGGCCGCCCCAGGCGCAGCAGCAGCCAGGCGAGCTTCCGCTCGGCGGCCTCGAAGGCGAGCAGCAGCGAATGCAGCCCGGCCCGCAGCCCGCCCACTACCTGCCGCGGCCGGAACGGCATTCGAACCGGCGTCGACCGCGGCGGCGTCACAGGTACCGGACTGGGGTCGGTGGACACCCGACGAGCCTATCCACGCGCACCGACGGGGGAACCTGTGGCATCGACTCGTCGCCTCCGTCGATGTGCCAGGGTGGAGCCATGGCCTCCTACTCGCTCAACCAAGCCGCCGTGGAGCACGCCCGGCAGCTGATCGATCGGCGGCAGTACGTCCTCGACAGCGACTGGGGCGAGGTCCAACCGAACGCCGCGGCCCAAAACGACTACCTCGCCAAGCACGACTGGACGGAGTACGCCGCCTGGCACCTGGGGCTCACCGACGGCGCCAACGATGAGACCAAAGCCCGGTACGCCTTCGGCTACGGCGACTTCCGCCGGGTCCACCGGTCCGGACTGATCGCCTGCGTCTACCGCGCGTCGGAGTGGCGGCACAAGAAGGTCGAACTCGCCGCGCACGACCTGCTGCAACACTTGGACGCGACCGCGGGATGACCGCGGCCCGAAGTCGCCGGCGCCGCAGCCGGCACGTCACAGGCAAGATGAGGGGTGGATGGGGACATCGCGACGACCTCAACCGTTGAGCCGGCTGTGAACAGCTGCCGGTGTCCCGCACTCTGCTACCGCCTCGGGACGCCGTAGTGGCCCTGGCCCTCAGCGGTGTGGCCTGTGTCATCCTGCTCACGCTCGGCACCGCGTTGTTCGTGGCGGCCGAGTTCAGCCTGGTGGCGGCCGACCGCGCGGAACTGGACCTCGCCGCGAAGGCGGATGACCGGGCCGCGCAGCGAGCGCTGGCCGCGGTGCGCACGCTGTCCTTCCAGCTGTCGGGAGCCCAACTCGGCATCACGATCACCACGTTGCTGGTCGGCTTCCTCGCCGAGCCTTCCATCACCACGCTGCTGCGGCCGGCGCTGAGCGCGGCGGGCCTGCCCGAGGCGGCTGCTGACTTGCTGGGCGTCGTCGTGGCGCTGACCCTAGCCACGCTGCTGCAGATGGTACTGGGTGAACTCGTTCCCAAGAATTGGGCCATCGCGCGGCCCACGCCGGTCGCGCGCACCGTCGCCGCCCCGATGGCAGTGTTCACCACGACGTTCCGGCCTCTGATCGCGGCGTGCAACGGGCTGGCGAACATCATCGTCCGCGGCCTGGGAATCGAACCGCAGGAGGAGTTGCGCTCGGCGCGTTCGGCCGCTGAGCTCGGCAGTCTCGTGCAGAGTTCAGCGAACCAGGGCACGCTGCCCGGGGAGACCGCGCGGCTCATCGCCCGTTCGCTCAACTTCGGCGACCGCGTCGCCGGGCATGTCATGACTCCCCGGACCCAGATCATCAGCGTGGCCGAAACCACCTCCCTGGCAGACCTGCTCGCCGCCAGCCAGGCCTCAGGCCATTCCCGCTTTCCGATCGCCTCCACAGCTGGAGGCCGGCAGGACGTCGATGACATCACCCACATCGTCCATGTCAAGAAGGTCTTCACCGTTCCGGTCGAGGATCGCCCTACCACCTCGGTGTCGGTGATCGCTTCCCTTGTGCCGCAGGTTCCGCAAAGCCTGAACCTGGAACCGCTGCTTGCCCTGCTGCGCCAGCGCGGCCCCCAGATGGCGGTGGTCATCGACGAATACGGCGGCACCGCCGGCATCGTGACTCTCGAGGACGTCGTCGAAGAACTCGTCGGCGACGTCGAGGACGAGCACGACGCCGTGACGATGAGGCACCCCCGCACCGGCGCCACGATCACCGTCTCGGCGAGGCTGCGGATCGATGAGGCCACCCATGTCGCGCCCGGCTTTCCACTGGTCAGCGGACCCTTCGACACCCTGGCCGGCTTGCTGCTGCACCGGCTCGGCCGGCTGGCCCAACCCGGTGATCAGGTCGAGGTCGAGGGCTGGACGGTGATGGCGGCCACCGTGGACGGGCACCGCATCGACACCGTCACCCTCACCCGCCCGACCTCGAACGCCGCCGCCGACGGGGAGAACTCCCCATGACCGCCCTGCTGCTGCTGGCGGCGCTCGGCCTGCTGCTGGGTAACGCGTTCTTCGTCGCCGCCGAGTTCGCCGCTGTCAGCGTCCGGCGCGCCCAGATCGAGCCGCTGGCCGCCACCAGTCGGCGCGCCAGACGGGTGCTGGCCGCCCAGCAGCGCCTGTCACTGCTGCTTGCCGGCGCGCAACTGGGCATCACGCTGTGCTCGCTCGGCCTGGGGGCTGTCGCCGAGCCGGCGGTCGCCGCGCTCTTCGAAGACCTCTTCCACACCCTGGGTGTCCCGGACGGCCTCACCCATCCGCTGGCGTTCGCGATCGCGCTGGTCATCGTGGTCCTGTCGCACATGGTCATCGGAGAGATGGTGCCCAAGAACATCGCGCTGGCGGCGTCCGAACGCGCCGCGCTGCTGCTGGTCCCGGCCCTGGACAGCTTCGTCGCCGCGACCGGGCCCGTTCTCCGCGGCCTCAACGCCTTCGCGAACAGGTGCCTGCGACTCTGTGGGATCGAACCCCAGGACGAGCTGAAAAGCGCCTACACCCACGAGGAACTCGCCGACATCCTCGCCGAATCCCGCGACGAGGGCTACATCGACGCCGCCGAGCACCAACGCCTTTCCAGCGCCCTGCACCTGGCCGAGCGGACGGCGGCCGACGCCACCATCCCGCACGCTGAGCTGGTCACCATCACGACTGCCACCACCACGGGCGAGCTGGAAGCACTCACCGCCGCCACCGGTTATTCCCGCTTTCCGGTTCGCGACCACAGCGACCACGGCGCGCTGCTCGGCTTCGTCCACATCAAGGACGTCCTCACCGGAGCGCATGACCCCAGCCGACCGTGGCCGGTCCACAAGTTGCACCGCATGCCGCCGATTCCCGCCGACAGCCCGTTGCCGGACGTCATCACCGCTCTGCGCCGCGCCCGCAGCCATCTCGGACACGTCACCGACGGCGCCACCAGCCTGGGAGTGCTGGCGCTGGAGGACGTCGTGGAGGAGTTCGTCGGCGAGATCTCCGACGCCTCACACACCGGCCCCTAGCTGGCACGTAGCGGGCGCTGGCCGTCTGGCTAGCCGGGCGGTAGCTGGGTGTGCGTCGCGCTGGTCGTCGCGGTGGACACCGCGTCGAGCGTGGAGTCAGACGCGGGCGGCGGCACCGGGGCGGCGGCGGACGGTTCGGTGCGGTCGAGAAACTGCTCGCGGGCATAGCGCACCATCGTGACCACGACGGCGACCAGCGGAACGGCGAGAAAGGCGCCGGTGATGCCGGCCAGCGCGCCGCCGGTGGTGACCGCCAGGATGACCAGCGCCGCGTGCAGGTCAAGGGCCCGCCCGACCAGGATCGGCTGCAGGATGTGCCCCTCCACCTGCTGCACGACCAGTACCAGGACCACCACGATCAGGGCGCTGGTCAGCCCATTGGTGACCAGCGCGACCAGGGCGGCCAACGCGCCGGTGACGAAGGCGCCGATGATCGGGATGAAGGCGCCGAAGAACACCAGCACCGCCAGCGGCAGCGCGAACGGCACTCCCAGGATCGCCAGGCCGATGCCGATCGCGACGGCGTCGACCAGCCCGACGGCGGCCTGGGCCCGGATGAACCCGCTCAGGTTGCCCCAGCTGCGCACCGAGAGCTCGCCCAGGTGGCGACCGGCCCTCGGGCCGACCCAGCGGGTGAGCCAGGGGACGAACTTCGGCCCGTCCTTGAGGAAGAAGAAGCACAGCACCAGCGCGAGCACCCCGTGGACCAGCAGGTGGCCGACGGTGGTGACCCCGCTGAGCACGCTGCCGACGATCGAGCCGGAGTTCGACTGCAGCCGCTCGACGGCCTGGTCGACGTACTCGCTCAGCGCCGCGGCGTCGAGGTTGAACGGAGGGCCGGCGACGTACTCCTCGAGGTCTTCGATCCCGGCGGCCACCGCGTCGGTGAGCTCGGGCCACTCGTCGCTGACCTGGGGCACCAGGATCGCTCCCAGGCCGGCCAGGATTCCCAGCGCGCCGACCAGCGTCAGCAGTGCGGCCACTGCCGGCGGGACGAACCTTCGCAGCAGGCGGGTCACGGGCCAGAGCACCGAGGCGAGCAGCAGCCCGAGCACGATCGGCAGCACCGCGTCCCACAGCTTGCCGAGCACCCATGCCACTACGACCAGGGCTGCCGCGGTGAGCAGCAACCGCAGGCTCCAGGTGGCCACGCTCGCGCCGACCCGTTCGATGACCGCGGTCGATCCGGTGGTGGCAGGACGGCGGTGGTCGGCCGTCGTTTCCGCCGCGACCGGCGCCGGTTCGGCTACCGAAGGCGCTGTGTCTGAACGAGATCGACGGGTGAACATAGGGGGGCACTCCTCAGCTAGGCGGTGCGGGGCTGGACACGGCTTCTCCTCTGGCCACCGCGGCGTCGTGGCTGGCGCGGGCACGTTCGAGCAGTTCCATCAGGGCGGGTTCGTCGCGGACCTTCTGGCGGTACTTCGGGCCCAGGGCGATGATCTGGTCGCGCTCGACCAGCAGCGCGCGGTAGATGCGCTCGCGCTCGGCCGGGTCGGCGGTGTACTCGCTGTCGAGGTAGGCGCCGGCGTGGCGGCGAGCGTTGGTGATGGCGTTCTGGGCCTTGCCCGCGGGGCTGAGCAGGGAGGCCAGGACCGTGACGAGCAGCACGCCGATGATCACCGTCAACGAGAGCGCGGTGCTGATCTCGGTCACCGGCACGGGCTCGCCGTCGTTGATGAACGCCACGTTGTTCTCGTGCAGCGCGTGCAGGATCAGCTTCACGCCGATGAAGCCCAGGATCGCCGCGAGCCCGTAGGAGAGGTAGATGAGCCGGTCCAGCAGCCCGTCGATGAGGAAGAACAGTTGCCGCAGCCCGAGCAGTGAGAACGCGGTGGCGGTGAAGACGATGAAGGTGTTCTGGGTCAGCCCGAAGATGGCCGGGACGGAGTCCAGGGCGAAGAGGATGTCGGTGCCGCCGATGGCCACCATGACCAGCAACATGGGGGTCATCGCGCGCTTGCCCTCATGCACGGTGAACAGCTTGTCGCCGTCGTAGTAGTCGGTGGTGTGGAACACTTTGCGGGCCAGCCGGATGATGAAGTTGTCGGCCGTGTGTGACTCCTCGCCCTCGGGCTTGAGCAGGTTGCCGGCGGTGAGCAGCAGGACCAGGCCGAAGAGGTAGAACACCCAGGCGAAGGACTTGATCAGCGCCGCGCCGATGAAGATGAAGCCGGTGCGCGCGATCAGCGAGAAGACGATGCCGAACAGCAACACCTTCTGCTGGTCCTCACGCGGCACCCGGAAGCTGGTCATGATGATCAGGAAGACGAAGAGGTTGTCGACCGAGAGCGCCTTCTCGGTGACGTAGCCGGCGAAGTACTCCGAACCCGCCGCGCCGCCTCCGAAGACCAGGACGCCCACGCCGAAGAGCAGGGCCAGTCCGACGTAGAGGGCCGACCAGTTCGCCGCCTCGCGCAGGGTGGGGACGTGGGCCTTGCGGACGTGGAAGAAGAAGTCGAACGCCAGCAGCCCGCCGATCGCGGCGATCGTCAGGGCCCAGACGAGGGGTGATGCCTCCACAGGTGCTGCTCCTGCCTAGCTCCGGCCGGGGTGCGGCGCAAGGTTGACCGTGCCCCGGGTCGACCCGGGGCACCCTTCACGGTAGAGGCGTGCGGTCACTGTGTCACAACGCCACCAGTGTGATGGGGATCAAGTTGTGCGAGTCCCTGGGCCGGGGGTCAGCGAGGTCAGCGGCGTCAACGGCGTCAACGGGCAGGACGCGCTCAGGGGGCGACGGCGAGAAAGAGGAAGGCCGCCAGGATCACCAGGTGCACCCCGCCCTGCAGGCGGGTGGAGCGGCCTGGCACCACGGTGAGCACCCCGACCACCACGGTGAGCGCGAGCAGGATCATCTGGGTCGGGCCGAGTCCGAGGATCAGGCGGGTGTCGATCCACAGCGAGGCGACCGCGATGGTCGGGATGGTCAGCCCGATGCTGGCCATCGCGGAGCCGAAGGCCAGGTTGAGGCTGACCTGCAGCCGGTTCTGCAGCGCGGCCCGGGCTGCCGACAGCGTCTCGGGCAGGAGCACCAGCAGCGCGATCACCACGCCGACGAAGGACTGCGGAAAGCCGGCCGCGGCGACGGCGTCCTCGATGGCCGGCGACTCCACCTTCGCCAGCCCCACCACCGCCACCAGCGAGACCAGCAGCAGCGCGAGGCTGAACAGCGCGGTGCGGGTCGAGGGCGGGGCGACGTGCCCGTCCTCGTCCTCAGGCGCGGTCCCAGGGCGGACGGTGACCGGTTCGGGTAGGAAGAAGTCGCGGTGCCGAACCGTCTGGGTGATGACGAACATCCCGTACAGGACCAGCGAGGCCAGCGCGGCGAAGGCCAGCTGCGCGGAGGAGAATTCCGGGCCCGGCCGGCTGGTGGTGAAGGTCGGGAACACCAGGGTGAAGGTGGCCAGGGTGACGACCGTGGCCAGGGCCGCCCCGGATCCCTCGGCGTTGAAGGAGACCAACCCGTAGCGCACCGCGCCCGCGAGCAGGGACAGCCCGACGATCCCGTTGCAGGTGATCATGACCGCGGCGAAGACGGTGTCACGCGCCAGGGTCGCGGTCTCGGGGCCGCCGGCGACCATCAACGTGACGATCAGCCCCACCTCGATGATGGTGACCGCCACGGCCAGCACCAGGGAGCCGAACGGCTCGCCGACCCGGTGTGCCACCACTTCGGCGTGGTGCACCGCGGCCAGCACCGCGCCCGCCAGCAGCGCGGTGACCAGGACGACCAGCACCGGATCGGAGTCCCGTCCCCACACCAGCGGCAACGCCAGCACGGCGAGGACGGGCACGATAGTCGTCCACGGCGGAACCGAAGCGGTGAGGCGAGCCATGTGATCACCTTCTCATCAAGGCTCATCCGTGCTGCCGGGCCGGTGGGGCATCCGGGCGGCTTGGCCGGCTAGCTCGCTGTCGAGCGGGCCTCCAGGACCGCCAGGTCGCGCGTGGCGTAGCGGTGATGCTCGACTTCCTCCTGCATCACCACGCCCAGGCAGCTGCCCACCGTGCGGGGTTCCTCCGGATAACCGGGCGCGGGCTCGCGCGTGCAGGGCCGCTGGAGTTCGTCGTCGGTGAGGCCGTCGACGATGCCTCGCACCAGCGCCATCCGGTCGGCGCGCACCTCCAGCACCTCCGCGTACGAGGGCCGGGCATCGGGGTCGATGCCGAGCTCCGCCGCGTCGGAGTAGGCGGTATGGGTCAGTCCCAGCCGGTGGTAGGGCATCGGCTCGTCCAGGACGGTACGGCTGGCCCAGGCGTCGGTGGCGAAGACCAGGTGGCGCAGCGTCTCGACGAAGGACCACTCGTCATCGACCCGTTCGTGGCGGGCCTGCTCGGGCAGCCGCTCGGCGCGGGCGACCGCCTCGGACCAGAGCCTTTCGAGGGTGTCCCACATCGCGCGGAAATCCTGGGCCGAGCGCAGCTGCTGCAACTGCGCGCGTTCGGGGTGCCGCCGGCACAGCTCGGCCTCGACGAAATCGGTCACGTCGACGTCGTTGACGACGACGTTCTCCAGGTAGCCGGACACGCTGACGCCGACCAGCCACGAGTCGACGATCTTGACCTGGCTCATGTCGCAGTCGCGGAACCGCGTGCCGGTGAGGTCACAGACCGTGAACTCCGCGCCCCGGAACGCGTCGGTGTGGGAGATGTCGCGATCACCGGCCGACCACCGGTGTGGACCGTATTGCGCCGCCATCACGCCATTGTGGCCGATCGGTCGCCGGTCAGGTAAGCCGGCCCGGCCGCCACCTTCGGCGGCGGTGTCTGCCTTTTCGGAGCGGTCAAGTCGCTGGACCGCGGGGGCGACGCGAGGCACAGTGTGCCCATGACGTCGATGCCTCGACCCGCGCAGCCTGCTCGACCCGCGCACTTGGCCAGCTCGCCCGCCAGCGCTTGCGGTGGTGCGGCGTGAATCCTGATCGCGAGGTGGTGGACCTGCTGGCTGAGCTGTCAGCGATCGACTCGGCCAACCCGTCGCTGCTGCCGGGCGCAGCGGGCGAGGGCAAGGTCGCCCAGCGCGTCGCTGACTGGGCGACGAACGCCGGCCTCGGTGTCGAGGTGCTCGAAGGCACGCCGGGACGTCCGAGTGTGTTGGTGCGCAGCCGGCCGGCCGGCGAGGGCAAGGGCCGGTCATTGATGCTGTGCGGGCACCTGGACACCGTCCCGCCGGGTGACATGGCTGATCCCTGGGAGGCGCGGATCGACGGCGACCGGATCTATGGCCGCGGCGTCTATGACATGAAGGCCGGCCTGGTCGCCGCGCTGATCGCCTGCCGGGACGCCGCCGCCGCCGGGGTCGCCGGTGAGGTCATCGTCGCCGCGGTGGCCGATGAGGAGCATGCCAGCCTCGGTGTCCAGGAGATCCTGGCGGCCGGGATCCGGGCCGATGGCGCCATCGTGACCGAACCCACCGAACTGGTGGTCGCCACCGCCCACCGCGGGTTCGTGTGGACCGAGATCGAGGTGGTCGGCAAGGCTGCTCACGGTTCGCGCCCGCATCTGGGTGTCGACGCCATCCTCAAGACCGGCCCGATCCTGGTGGCGCTGGAGGAGCTCAACCAGCGGCTGCGGGGGACTGCCCATCCGAGCCTGGGCCCGGGCACCCTGCACGGCTCACTGATCAGCGGCGGGGTGGGGGAGTCCACCATCCCGCCGTCCTGCCTGCTGACCATCGAGCGCCGCACGTTGCCCGGCGAGACGCTGGCCGACGTCGAAGCCGACATCGAGAGCCTGCTCGCCGGCTGCCGTGCCGCCGATGCCGGCCTCGAGGTCAGCGCTCGCACCACTCTGGCGCGCGAGCCGTTCGAGGTCACCGCCGGCAGCGACATCGAGCGGACGGTGGTCGCGGCGGCCGAGCGGACCCTGGGCCGGCCGGTGCCGATCGGCGGTGTCAGCTACTGGGCCGACGCGGCGTTTCTCGCCGCGGCGGGCATCCCCACCGTGCTGTTCGGCCCCAGCGGCGACGGCGCGCACGCCGCCGTCGAGTGGACCGACCTGCCCAGCACCGTGGCCTGCGCTCGCGCGCTCACCGCCACCGCGATCCAGTTCTGCCGCTGACGTGAGTTCTGCCGCTGACGTGCCGCACCCGCACTGGTACTCCCGCCCGGCCGCCCGGTCCTGGCGCACCACGCCGGCCCGGGCCGCGCTCACCTGGGCGTTTCACTCCGGGCTGCCCGGCTCCGCCGCGACCCCGCTGGCGGAGCTGCCGGCGCTGGCCGATGAGCTCGGCGTCGGCCGGGTGTTCGTCAAGGACGAGTCCTCGCGTCTGGGACTGCCGGCTTTCAAAGCTCTCGGCGCCTCCTGGGCGATCGCCCAGATCCTGGCCACTCGCGCGGGCCTGAGCGGGCCGTTGACCCTGGACGTGCTGCGCTCGGCGGCGGCCGTCGATCCGGTCACCCTGATCACCGCGACGGACGGCAACCACGGCCGGGCGGTCGCCCGGATCGCGGCGCTGCTCGGGCTGCCGGCGTGGGTGTTCGTGCCGCGGGAGGTTCCTGGCGGAGCCGTGGCGGCGATCGCTGCCGAAGGCGCGGAGGTCACCGAGGTGCCGGACAGCTATGACGTCGCCGTCAAGCACGCCGCGGCCGCGGCGGCTGATCACGCCAAAGCGGTGCTGGTGCAGGACACCGCCTGGGCGGGTTATGAGCAGATCCCGGGTTGGGTAGTCGAGGGGTACGCGACGCTGCTCGCCGAGACCGACGCCCAGCTCGCCGAGGCCGGCGCCGGCCCGCTCGGGCTGATCGCGGTTCCGGTCGGGGTGGGGTCGCTGGCCCAGGCGGTGGTCACCCATCACCGCAGCGCGGCATCGCCCGCGCCGTCGGTGCTGGGCGTCGAGCCCGAGACCGCCGCGTGCGTGCTGCACAGCCTGCTCAGCGGCGCTTTCAGCAGCATCGCGACCTCAGCGACGGTGATGGCCGGGCTGAACTGCGGCACCCCGTCACAGCTGGCCTGGCCGGTGCTGCAGGCCGGCCTGGACGCCGCGGTGGCGGTCACCGACGCCGCCGCTGAGCAGGCCGTCACCGACCTCGGCGCCTACGGGGTGTCGTCCGGTCCCAGCGGGGCATCCACCCTCGCCGGCGCCCGGGCCGCACTGACCGGCGCCGGCGCGGACCGACGCCGGGCGGATCTCGGTCTCGGCGCGGACAGCGTCGCGGTGCTGCTCAGCACCGAAGGCCGCGACTCCACCCGCTCCCCGGCGTCCGGTTCGTAGCCGGACTCCGGCAAATCCGGAGACGTGGCCGTCGCCCGGAGCGGGCATCCTGTCCGCTAGGGCGGGCAGCACTGCTCGCCTCTGGGGGCGGCGCGGTCGGGCCGAGCTGCCTCGCCGGCGGGCTTGCCGCGGCGTGCGCGCCTGCGAGTGTGAGCCCTAAGCATAGGAGAACCTGTTGACACACCTCGACGAGGCAGCGGCCCCGCTCTGGGCGATGGCCCATCTCGGCACTCCGATGGCCGTCCGCGTGGCGGCGACGCTGCGCATCGCCGACCACATCGCCGCCGGCCTGCGCAGCGCGGCGGAACTGGCCGCCGCGACCGGCGCCGACCCCGACGCCGTCGAGCGGCTGCTGCGCTACCTTGCCGTCCGGGGCGTGTTCAGCCTGGACGAGGCCGGCAGCTACACGCTGACCCCGCTGGGTGAGCCGCTGCGCAGCGATCATCCGGCCAGCGTGCGATCGGGCCTGGACATCGAGGGCGTCGGGCGTTCGGAACTGGCGTTCGTCCACCTGCTGCACAGCATCCGCACTGGCGAGGCGGCCTTCGCCCAGCTGTTCGGCCATGACTTCTGGCAGGACCTGGCAGCCGATCCGGCCCGCCGCGAGGCCTTCACCGGCTTGATGCACTCGATGGTGCGGTCGCGGACCTCGCAGATCCTCTCCGGCTACGATTGGGGCTCGCTCAGCCGGCTGGTAGACGTCGGCGGCGGCAACGGCGCGATGCTGGTCGCCCTGCTCACCCGCTACCCGCAGCTGCGCGGCACGCTGGTCGATCTGGCCGAGAA
The DNA here is from genome assembly GCA_036389035.1 of Jatrophihabitans sp. Taxonomy (NCBI): domain Bacteria; kingdom Bacillati; phylum Actinomycetota; class Actinomycetes; order Jatrophihabitantales; family Jatrophihabitantaceae; genus Jatrophihabitans; species Jatrophihabitans sp. The sequence goes on along the minus strand of DASVQQ010000011.1, from coordinate 218,588 downwards.
CACCGACGACGCTCGGAAGGCGCTGGTCGCGGCGGGGCTCGCCGACCGCAGCGAGGTGGTGCCCGGCAGTTTCTTCGACCCGCTGCCGGCCGGCGCTGACGGATACCTGCTGTCGCTGATCCTGCACGACTGGAACGACAAGCTCGCTGGCCAGATCCTGCGGCGCTGCGCCGAGGCGGCCGGGAGTTCCGGCCGGGTGTTCGTGGTGGAGGAGGTCGGCGCGGACAACGACCGGCCGCACACCGGCATGGACCTGCGGATGCTGGCTCTCTACGGCGGCAAGGAACGCCGGCTCGCCCAACTCAGCGCACTGGCCCTGGACGCCGGGCTGACGGTGGCCGCCACGCACCCGGCCGGGGCCTTCTCCATCGTGGAGCTGCGCGCTGCCGATCAGGTTCGGGCGGAGCGGCGCGACCCGCCTGAGCCGGCCTGAGCGAGCCGGCCTGAGCGAGCCGGCATGAGAAGGCCGGCATAGAAAAAAGAGGGTGGCCGTGGAATCGAAACCCACGGCCACCCTCTCTGCCTCCGATCGGTCTGCCCGGTCACCCTCCAGGACCCAGGCAAGCCCGATGGCGGCCTCACCGCAGCCGCACCGGCAACTCCGTCAGTCCGTGCATGATCAGGCTGACCCGCCAGTCCAATTTCTCCGGCGGCACGTCCAACCGCACGTCCGGATAGCGGGCCAGCAGCGACCTGATGGCGATGCCGCCCTCCAGCCGGGCGAGCGGGGCGCCGAGGCAGTGGTGGATCCCGTAGCCGAAGGCCACCTGGGGGTTGTTCCGGCGGGACAGGTCCAGTTGGTCTGCCTGGGCAAAACGCTGCGGGTCCCGGTTCGCCCCCAGCAGCGACACGATGACCGATGAGCCGGCCGGGATGGTCACTCCGGCGATCCGGACGTCTTCGGTGGCGTAGCGCATCGCCGCCTGCACCGGGCTCTCGTACCGCAGGAGCTCCTCGACCGCGCTGGGGATCAGGGCCGGGTCGGCGCGCAGCCGCTCCAGTTGATTGGAATGGGTGAGCAATGCCAGGCTGCCATTGGCGATCAGGTTGACCGTGGTCTCCTGGCCGGCGATCAGCAGCAGGAACACCATCGATGTCAGCTCGTTCTCGGTCAGCCGGTCCTCGCCGTCGCGCACCGCGACCAGCGCCGAGAGCAGATCATCCTTGGGCTCGCGGCGTTTGAGCTCCAGCAGCGACCGGGTGTAGTGCAGCATCTCGGTGCCGGCTGCCACTAGCTCCCGCGTCGGCAGCGCGCTGGTCGTCAGCGCGGTCGTCCAGCCATGGAAGGCGTTGACCTGCTCGTCGGGCACCCCGAGCAGCTCGGTGAGGACCCGGATCGGCAGCGGGATTGCCAGCGCCTGGACCAGGTCGACCTGGTCCAGCTCAGACATCGCCTCGAGCAGCTCGCCGGTGATCTGCTCCACCCGCGGGCGCATCGCCTCCATCCGGCGGCGGGTGAACGCCGAGGAGATGAGGCGGCGCAACCGGGTGTGGTCCGGAGGGTCACGGTTGAGCATCTGGCTGTTCATGCCCAGCTCCAGCTCCTCGGGCAACCGCCTGCCCGCGCCGATGGCGCCGGTCCGCCCCTGCAGCCGGGGGTCGACCAGTGCCTTGCGAACCGCTTGATATCCGGTCACCAGCCAGCCGGTGCTACCAGAGGGCAAGGTGACTTGATGCACCGCGTTGTCGCCCTGCAGCCGCGCGTACGCGGCGTGCCGTTCGGCAGCGCCTTCCAGCAAGAAGTGGGCGGTGAGCAGATTCTCGGTCATGCCCGCCATCGTCTCGTCAGCGCGTCACGGAGAGCACTTCGCACGTGCCGATCACGCGCCCCGGGCCTCTCGCCAATGGCTAACGCTGGTACAAAAGGTTAAAATACCGCTTCGATTTCGGATAGGCCCGGCATCACCGTGCGTCCAGTCGACGGTGGCCGTTGCCGCCGATCGAAGGGAGCTCGAGATGGCGGAGGCAGAACGCGCAGCCCGAGCAGCCGGCCAGTCCTACGCCGCTGAGAATCGGGCGCAGCTGAAAGCGATGCGCCCGTCCCGGTTCGGGATGTTCCGCCGGCTGCTGAGCCGGTTGGGCCGCGCCGGCCGGTGAGGTTGGGCTCCAACGCAGTCCGGCGTGGTCGCATCTTGGAGGATGCGGCCACGCCGGACCGGTTCTTGCTGTCGTGCTACATCACGCCTGCCTGGGTCAGGCGCCGGCCGGCTCCGGAGTCCGCACCGGCTCAGGAGTTCCCACCGGCTCCTTGACCGCCGAGGCATCGGCGCCAGCGTCGACCCTGGTACCGGCGTTGAAGGACGCTCGGACCGTGTCGCGCTCCTTCCACAGGTGGTAGACCGCGATGGCGAACACGATCGAGCCGACCAGGTTGGCCAGGCCGTGCCACCAGATCCGGTAGGTCCACAGCCCCGGTCCGGCCGGCAGCGCGCCGAACCAGGTCGACAGGCCCCACGCCCGGCTCGCGCCGAAGACGATCGAGAGCGTCAACACCACGTGCTCCACGCCGTGGATACCCTGCATCCAGACGCCCATCTTGCCCCAGCGGCGGGCCTGGGACCTGTGGACCCGCGCCGTGATCAGCACCACGCCGGCCAGGCCGGCCAGGAAGATGAAGTTGCCGACCAGATGCAGGATCTCCATGCCCAGCGAGGGCTTCGAGTGGTCGATCTGACCGTAGCCCCTGGCCAGGCTGTCGCCCCACGGCGTCATCCAGGGCTTGGACTCGGGATTGGCGATCCAGTAGGCGGATTGCGCGACGTGCTCCTGCACGTGGCCGACCTGGCCTACCAGGCCGATCCCGATCACGCCGGCGGCGCCCCAGAACACCCCGGGCCGCACCCCCCTGCGGTTGGCTACGGCCAGCATGGCGACCGCGCCCCACATGGCCACCGCCCACCCGAGCAGCAGTACCGCTCCGATGGTGTCCCATGCCGACACCGAATGATGCATGTTGCCCATCGCAGTCCTCCTAGACTCCGGCTGAGGCTCTCCCTGAGAGGGCAAGCCCCTGGTTTGCTGGATCTCTGGCACTGGACGCTGGCTGGCTGGACCACTAGATACCGCTGAGATCTAAGAGAATTGTTGGGGACATATCCCCTCGCTGTCTTCCTTGGGCTTGCTCTTTAGGCAGCGAATTCGTCTAGCGTGGAAGTTGCCGCGGCAGTCAGCGTTTTGAACCCGATACCGGTATGGGGTACCCTGGAGGGTGGGGAAGCGTCAGCAGCTGAGGGAGTCTTCACGTGCCAGAGCAGGACCAGCACCCGCCGGGATATTCGACCACCAAGGACGCCCACCTCAAACGGCTGCGCCGGATCGAGGGGCAGGTGCGAGGCCTGCAGCGGATGGTCGAGGCCGACACCTACTGCATAGATGTGCTCACCCAGGTCGCGGCCGCCACCAAGGCGCTGGAGGCGGTGGCCCTGTCACTGCTGGAGGAGCACCTCGGGCACTGCGTGGCGGGCGCCATCCAGGCTGGCGGTCAGGATGCCGAGGACAAGGTCAAGGAAGCCTCGGCCGCCATCGCCCGGCTGGTGCGCTCCTGACCGGCCAGCCAGCGCCGGGCATATCGATCAAGGCAATTACTTAGGAGGACAGTGTGACCAGCTCCACCTACCAGGTGGCCGGCATGACCTGCGGCCACTGCGTCAATGCGGTCAGCAGCGAACTCAAAAGCATCGACGGGGTGTCCGACGTGGCGGTCGATCTCGACCCGGCAGGCGTCTCCGCCGTCACCGTGACCAGCGCGCAGCCGTTGCGCCCGGAGCAGGTGAACGCCGCGCTGGACGAGGCCGGCGATTACCGCCTGGTCGAAGGCTGACCCTTTCGTGACTCTCGGACACCGCCCCGGCCCGGTCGGGGAACTGCCCGGCGCGGACGCCCCAACGGCCGCGCCCGGTCACGCCGTCGAACTGAACATCGGCGGGATGACCTGCGCGTCCTGCGCGGCGCGGGTGGAGAAGAAGCTGAACAAGCTGGCCGGCGTCACCGCCAGCGTCAACTACGCCACCGAGACCGCCAAGGTCCGCTTTCCCGACAGCGTCACCGAGGCCGAGCTGATCGCCACCGTCGAAGCCACTGGCTACACCGCGACGCTGCCGCGCCCGTCCCGAGCCCCGGACGCCGAGCCCAACGCCCAGCCCGACTCCGACACCGCTCAGCTCAGGCAGCGGCTGCTGGTCTCGGCCGCGCTGGCCGCGCCGGTGCTGGTGCTGGCCATGATCCCGTTTCTGCAGTTCGACTATTGGCAATGGGCCTCGCTGACTCTGGCCGCGCCGGTCGTCGTGTGGGGCGGCTGGCCGTTTCACCGGGCCGCGCTGGCCAACGCCCGGCATCGGGCCGCCACCATGGACACCCTCATCTCACTCGGGGTGAGCGCGGCGTTCCTGTGGTCGTTGTGGGCGCTGTTCCTCGGCGATGCCGGCATGCCCGGCATGCGTATGGACTTCACCCTGCTACCGGCTCGCGGCGGCGCCGATGAGATCTATCTCGAGGTCGCCTCGGTGGTCACGGTGTTCCTGCTCGCCGGACGGTACTTCGAGGCGCGCGCCAAGAAGCAGTCCGGCGCGGCGCTGCGCGCGCTGCTCGACCTCGGGGCCAAGGACGTCACGGTACTGCGCGCCGACACCGGCGCCGAACAGCGGATCCCGATCGGCCAGCTCGCCGCCGGGGACGTGTTCGTGGTGCGGCCCGGTGAGAAGATCGCCACCGACGGCATCGTTCTAGAGGGAAGCTCGGCGGTGGATGCCTCGCTGCTGACGGGTGAATCCGTGCCGGTCGAGGTCGGCGCCGGTGACAGCGTGGTCGGCGCGACCCTGAACTCCGGTGGCCGGCTGGTGGTCCGCGCCAACCGTGTCGGCTCTGACACCCAGCTGGCCCAGATCGCGCGCCTGGTCACCGAGGCCCAGAACGGAAAGGCCGAGGTGCAGCGGCTGGCCGACCGGGTGTCGGCGGTCTTCGTGCCGATCGTCATCGGCCTGTCACTGCTCACCCTGCTGGCCTGGCTTCTCTCCGGCGCCAGCTCGGCCACCGCGTTCGCCGCGGCTGTCGCGGTGCTGATCATCGCCTGCCCGTGCGCGCTGGGCCTGGCCACTCCCACCGCGCTGCTGGTCGGCACCGGCCGCGGCGCGCAGCTCGGCATCCTGCTCAGGGGCCCTCAGGTTCTGGAGTCGACCCGGCGCATCGACACGATCGTGCTGGACAAGACCGGCACCGTCACCACCGGGCGGATGAGCGTGACGGGCGTGTTCCTGGCCCCGGGCGCCGACGCCGATCAGCTGCTGCGACTGGCCGGCGCGCTGGAGGCTGCCTCGGAGCACCCGATCGCGCGCGCGGTCGCCGCGCACGCCCTCGACAAGGTCGGCGCGCCGCTGGGCGCGGTGTCGGAATTCCGCAACCACGAGGGACTCGGGGTGTCCGGCGTGGTAGCCGGTCATGCGGTCGTCGCCGGCCGGCAGCGCTGGCTGCAGGAACAGCACGCGATGACCATGCCGGCCGAGCTGACCGCGGCCGCCGAGCACGCGCACAGTCTCGGGCAGACCGTGGTCTGGGTTGGTTGGGACTCCCGGGTGCGAGCCGCCATCGCCGTCGCGGACACCGTCAAGGCGAGTTCGGCCGCCGCCGTGCGCGAGTTCCTCGAGCTGGGGCTGAAGCCGGTGCTGCTGACCGGTGACAACCGCCGGGCCGCCGAGGCGGTTGCGGCCCAGGTCGGGATCTCCGAGGTGATCGCCGAGGTGCTGCCAGCCGGCAAGGTCGCGGTCGTGCGCGAGCTGCGGGAGCGGGGGCAGCGGGTGGCCATGGTCGGCGATGGCGTCAACGACGCCGCGGCGCTGGCGGCGGCCGACCTCGGCCTGGCCATCGGAACCGGCGCTGACGTCGCCATCCAGGCCGCTGACCTGACTTTGGTGCGTGGCGACCTGCGGACCGCGGCCGATGCCATCAGGCTGTCCCGCGCGACGCTGAAGACCATCAAGACCAACCTGTTCTGGGCGTTCGCCTACAACATCGCGGCGCTGCCGCTGGCCGCCTTCGGGCTGCTCAACCCGCTCATCGCCGGCGCGGCGATGGCGGCGAGCTCGGTGTTCGTCGTCTCCAACAGCCTGCGGTTGCGGCGTTTCGAACCGCGCGCCCGGACGGCGGCCGCGTGAAGCTGACCGAGCTGCGCGGGCGCCGGGTGGTGGTGTGGGGCACCGGTCGCGAGGCGATTGCGGCCGTGAAGGCGATTGCCCCGATGCGACCGGCCGAACTGATCGCGGTGCAGGACCAGGAGACGTTCCTGGCCGGCGGCGCCGGCTGGGCGGAGCTGGCCGGTTCGGTGCCGCTGCGCACCGGCGCCGAGGCCCATGCCGCGATCCTGGAGGCGCAGGTGCTGGTGCGCTCGCCCGGTGTGGCGCAGACGCATCCCTGGCTGATGGAGGCCCGCTCGCGCGGGGTGCGGGTCACCGGCGGAACGGCGCTGTGGATGGCCGATAACGCGGCGGGAGCCATCGGCGTGACGGGCAGCAAGGGCAAGAGCACCACCGCGACGCTCATCTCCCACCTGTTGACGGCGACGGGACGGCCCAACGTGCTCGGCGGCAACATCGGCACGGCGGCGCTGGCGCTGCCCGAGAGCGAGCTCTACGTCCTGGAGCTGTCGATGTACCAGTGCGCCGACCTGGAGGACTCACCACGAACCGCGGTGCTCACCTCGCTCTACCCAGAGCACCTGGACTGGAGCGGCGGAGAGCGGGAGTACTACCGGGACAAGCTCAACCTCATCGCGCACGGTCCCGAGCGCGTGGTGTTCAACTCCCACGACCAGCGCCTGACGACGGAGTTGCGCGCGTTCGGTCCCGATCTGCCGACCAGCCCGGTCGGCGGCCCGGACAGCTTTCGCGTGGCCCCGGGGGCGGGCGGGGAGCCCTGGATCCACCTCGGCGCCGAGCCGCTGCTGCCCCGGGCCGCGCTGCCCCTGGTCGGGCGGCACAACGAGAGCAACCTGTGCGTCGCCCTCGGAGCGTTGCAGGCGGTAGGAGTCGACTGCCTGGCGCAGCGGGACGCGCTGGTCGCCGGCCTGAGCGGCTTCGCCCCGCTCGCGCACCGGCTGATGCCGATCGAGGACCCGTCCGGGATAACCTTCGTCGACGACTCGATCTCGACCATCCCAGAATCGGCGATCCACGCGATCGAGGCCTTCGCGGACCGGCCGCTGACGGTGATAGTCGGCGGCCAGGACCGCGGTGTGGATTACAGTCCGCTGCGCGATTTCCTGCATTCCCAGCAGATCGTCGCCACCGTCATCGCGATCCCGGACAGCGGTGAGCGGATCCTGCAGGAGATCGCCGACGTGCCGACCCTGCTGACGCTGAGTGCTGAGGACCTGGCCGCCGCGGTCCGGCTGGCCCGCCGGCACACCCCGGCGGGCGGGGTGGTGCTGCTGTCGCCGGCGGCGCCGAGCTACGGCCGGTTCGACAACTACGAGCACCGGTCACGGGTGTTCGCCGAGGCTATCGCCCAGACCGCGCCGCCGGCTGCCGCCGATCCCGGCTGACAGCCACCGGCGCCGGCCGGATCGAGCAACCTAGGAGCTCGTGGGCGCCGCGCCCGTCAAGCCTTTCAGCGACTGGAGAAAGCTCTCAGGCGCGTAGCTCGGGCCCTGCCGCTCCAGCACCTCTGACCACGGTGGCAGCGGCCCGTCGATCTCGGTGAGCAGTCGCTGAACCACCACCGCGTCGCGCCACGACGGCAGCTCGCCGAGCCGGAGCACCGCGGCCCGGGACTCCTCGATCTCGCCGACGCACTCGAACGGCTTGTGGCTTCCGATGCCCAGCAGGGCTCGGTATCCGGGCAGCTGGGCCTCGTCCTGGAGGAGATTGGCGCCGAAGATGGCGACCATCCGCTCGACGCCGGCGAACGGGGCCAGCGCCAGGAAGACGAACCGGCACTTGGGGCAGTCCCGGCACCAGCGCCGCGTCGCCTGGCGGTCGATCGTGTACGCGTTGTTGCAACTGGTCAGCACGTCGTCATAGGCGGTGCTCGCGCAGAACAGCCGCGCGATCTGCATCTCATTGAGGTGGCGCAGCAGGGAGAAGTACAGCCCGCTCACTCCGAGCCGGCTGCGCAGGGCCGCCTGCAGCGCAAGCTCGGCCTCGGCGGACTTCGACCACTGGTGATTGACGGGCTCACCAAGCCAGTGCAGGTTGGGCGAGGACGCCGAGGACTCGTTGGACATCACCACCGGGCCGAGACCGTGCAGCACGCTGCAGGCCACCGCGATCAGTGAATTGACCGCAGTCACCGGGACATGGCCGTTGTAGACGCCCTGGCGGTTCAGCTGGAACAGCCGTTGGTCCAGCGTGCGAGTCACCTTGAGCAGCTTCAGGCCGGAGGCGCGGACGACCGCGTCGATGATGTGGTTGGGGTTCACCGCAAAGGCGACCGGAGCGCGTCCCGACCGCATCATCGCCTCGGTGCTGACAATGGAGTCCTTGCCGCCGCCGCAGGGCACCAGAGGCGGCGAATCGGCTGAGAACCATGAGGCATCGCCGCGTTCGACCGGAGCCAGGACCGGCTCGACCCCGCCGGCGGTGAACCGGGTGCTCAGCACGGCTGGCAGGTCGTTCTGGTACGCGAACTCGCGCAGGCCGTGCAGGTACACCGCCCGGACGTAGTCCAGCTCGGCAGCTGTGAAGGCAGCTGCTCCGAGGTCGATCACCGGCGGGGCCGCGGTCTTGTAGTAGCTGACCCCGGCGACGGCGTGCAGCAGCCGCAGCACCGCAGAAAACGCCTCGCGCCGCTCCTGACTCAGCTCGTGCGGCGGCGCGGGGAACCGCAGCCGCTCGGTGAAGGTGATCGGGGCGCCGCTGCCACCGCGGAGCTGGTAGTCCAGAGCCACCTCGCCCGATGAGGCGTCGATCCGCAGGTCCGCGAAGTGGAACACCGTGTGATCCAGCGGAACGGCGGGATCCGGAACCGGGTGGTCCGGCGCGACAGTCACCGCGGCTGGCGGCGACTGCGGCTGGTTGCTCATTGGGTTCACTTTACAGTGGGAGGTCGCGGCGCAGTCGGCGTGACCCGCGTCGCTGGCGGCCTCGATGCCACGGAAGAATCCACTTCTGGCAGTAGGCCGGGCTGACCGGTGAGCACGACTGACCCGAGTGTGTCGCGGGGAGTTCGGAGGAGTGGGTAATGAGCGTGCAGGTCGGCACGTCGGGGTGGAGTTATCCCCACTGGGACGGCGTGCTGTACCCGCCCGGCACCCCGGCCGCATCCAGGCTGGCCCTCTACACCCGCCAGTTCGCGACCGTCGAGCTCAACGCCAGCTTCTACCGCTGGCCGGCCGACCGGACGTTCGCGAGTTGGCAGGCGCGGCTGCCGCCCGGGTTTCAGCTGTCGGTGAAGGCAGCGCGCGGCCTGACCCACGGCAAGCGGCTGTACGCGCCGGAGGCCTGGATAGGCCGGATGGCCTCCTGCTGGCATCAGCTCGGCGCGCGGCGTGGCGTGCTGCTGGTGCAGCTGGCACCCGGTCACGCGCGTGACGACGCCCGGCTGGAGTACTTCCTCGCCCAGCTGCCGGGCTGGATGCGCGTCGCGGTGGAGTTCCGGCATCCGAGCTGGCAGGACGAGGCGGTCTTCGCCTTGCTGGAACGGCGCGGCGCGGCCTATTGCGTGATGAGCGGCGCGAACCTGCCCTGCGTGCTGCGCGCCACAGCGGATTTCGTCTACGTCCGGATGCACGGCCCGGATCACCAGCATCTCTACGGTGGTTCCTACTCCGACGCGGACCTGGGCTGGTGGAGCCAGCGCATCCGGGAGTGGGAGGCCGGCGGCCGGGACGTTTACGTGTACTTCAACAACGACGGGGCTGGTCACGCGGTCCGCAATGCCACCTCCCTGCGCCGCCTGCTCGGACAGTGAGCCGTGCCGAAGTGGCCGCCGTCGGCGCCTACGCGTTCCTCGACCTGACTGCGCTGGGTCGCCAGGAGGAGTGGGCGGAGCCCAAGGGCCGGGTTGCCAGGACGCGGAGCGCTGTGCCGGACTTCACAGGCTAGCGCCAGCCGCAGCGGCAGGTCACCGGTTCGCGGGTGCCAGCTCCGCGGGCGCTGAGGTGCGGCCCCGGATCAGGTCTGCCGCCCGCTCCGCCAGCGCCACCGTCGGAGCGTTGGTGTTGCCGCGCGGAATGCTCGGCATGATCGAGGCGTCCACCACTCGAAGCCCGCTCACGCCGTTGACCCTCAGCTCGGCGTCGAGCACCGTGCCCATCGCGCAGGTGCCGACCGGATGGAAGATCGAGTGCGTGCCGGCTCGCGCGTAGGCACGAAGGTCGGCGTCAGAATCCGAGGCCGGATAGCTGTGGCGCTGCTCGGTGTACGGGATCAGCGCGTCCTGCCGCGCGATGTTCATCGCTACCCGCAGCCCGGCGACCATGGTCTCCAGGTCTGACTCGGCCGAGTAGTAGTTGTGCCGGATCCGCGGCTTGACGGTCGGGTCGCTGGAGGCCAGCGTGACCTCGCCGCGGCTGTCCGGCTTGAGCACGCACGGCCCGAACGAGATGCCGTGCGCGGGCGGAACGCCCAGGGCGCACTCCATGAACATCACCGGCAGGACGTGGAATTGGACGTCCGGCGCCGCCAGCTCTTCGCGGGTGCGCACGAACCCGCCGGCCTCGGGGACGTTGGAGGTCAGCGGCCCGCGGCCCTCCTCCTCGAACAGCCGCACGTACTCAGCTTGGCCCGCGCTCAGCAGGCTGATCGGGTGCGAGTGGCTGAACACCAGGTAGCTGGCCGGGTGGTCCTGAAGGTTGCGCCCCACCTCCGGCTGGTCCACCCACACCGTGATGCCCAGCCCGGTCAGCAGGTCTGCCGGGCCGATGCCGGACAGCATCAACAGCTGGGGTGAGTTGTACGCGCCCGCGGACAGGATGACCTCGCGCCGGGCGTTGATCCGGTAGGTCTCGTCCAGCCGCTGGCAGTCCACCCCGCGGGCCTGGCCGCCCTCGATCACGACCCGGTGAGTCTGCACGTGGGTGTGCACGGTCAGGTTCGGCCGGTCCATGACCGGGCGCAGGTAACCGGCCGCCCCACTGAATCGCCTGCCATTGCGCTGGTTCACCTGGTAGTAGCCGAAGCCGTCCTGGGACGGGCCGTTGAAGTCGATGTTGGCAGGCTGGCCGGATTCGACCGCGGCCTGGACGAACGCCGTCGACATCGGGTTCTTCGACCGGTTCTCCGCCACCGGCAGCGGGCCGCCGACGCCGTTGTACGGCGAGGCTCCGCGCTCGTTGTCCTCACTGCGCTTGAAGTAGGGCAGCAGCTCGTCGTAGCTCCAGCCCGGCAGCTGCCAGTCGTCAAAGTCCAGCCGGTTGCCCCGGATGTGCACCATGCCGTTTATCGAGCTCGTTCCGCCGAGCACCCGCCCCCGGGGCAGGTAGAGGCGGCGGCCGTTGCAGTGCGGCTCGTCATGGGTGTCGTAGTCCCAGTCGTACTGGCTGCGGATCAGGCTCCCGCCGGCGGCCGGGGTCGTGATGGTGGCGACGGCGTCGGAGCCGCCGGCTTCGAGCAGGCACACGCTGACATCGGGGTCCTCGCTCAGGCGCGCGGCCAGCACGCACCCGGCCGAACCGGCGCCGACGATCACGTAGTCATAGGTCGATCCGTTCAGCACCGGCCCGCCGGACAGGTTTCGCGCACCGTTGGTGGCCATCAAAGTCGCCTTTCCCTGGCTAGCCGCCGCAGGGCAGTCGGCCGCCTACCATCTCGATTCGTCATTGCGGAAGACGTTCGGGCGCGCGGGCGTCGGTCACCACGGCGCTGAAGAAGTACCGGGCAGGCTCACTCACGAGCCCCGGCCAGCTGCCCGTCGGCGCCCAGCCGCGACAGCACTTCGTGCAGCGCGGTCGAGGCCTGCGCCACCTGCTCCGGCGCTATCACCAACGGTGGGGCCAGCACCAGGTTGTTGCCGTAGTCGCGAACCAGGACACCATGCCGTCGGCGCATCTCGATGGCCACGTCACCGGCCATCAGCGGTTGGCGGGTGCCGCGATCAGCCACCAGTTCGATGCCGACAGTGGCGCCGGCGATCCGGATGTCGCCGACCACTGGCAGGTCGGCCAGCGGAGCCAGCTCGGTCTTGAACCACTCGCCGATGGTGTGAGCGCGGGCAATCAGGCCCTCCTGCTGCAGCACGTCGAGGTTGGCAAGCGCGATCGCGCACGGCAGCGGATGACCGGAGTAGGTGTGGCCGTGGAACAGGTGCGCGCCCGCGCCGGCCACCGTCTCGGCGATGGCGTCGGACATCAGCACCGCGCCCAGCGGCGCGTACCCGCTGGTGAGGCCCTTGGCGGTGACCAGGATGTCAGCTGCCATGCCGCGCTCGACCGAGTCGAACCAGGCGCCGGTACGTCCGAAGCCGGTCACCACCTCGTCGGCAATCAGCAGGATGCCGTGGCTGGACAGCAGCTCCCGCACTCGGGGCCAGTAATCCGCCGGAGGAACGAGTACTCCGGCGCCTCCCATGACGGGTTCGCCGATCATCGCGGCGATGTTGCCCGCGCCGATCCGGGCGATGGTGTCGGACAGCTCCGCTATCAAGAAGTCGGTGGGGTCCTGGTCGTCGTACAGATCCGCGGCCCGGTACGGGTGCGGCAGCGACACCTTCGCCACATGCGGCAAGGGAAGCCCGATTCCCTCGTTGAATCCAGGGAAACCGGTGGCTGCTCCGCTGCCGAAGGTGGTCCCGTGATAGGCGAACTGGCGGGCGATGATCCAGGTCCGATCGGGCTGCTTGCGGTGATGGTGGAACAGCCGGGCCAGCTTCATCGCGGTCTCCACCCCTTCGGAACCGCCGGAGATGAAGAACACCCGGTCCAACCCTGCCGGGGCGAGGGCGACGAGTCGCTGCGCCAAGCGGATGGCGGTCTCGTTGGAGTAGATGTCGAAACCGGTGAAGTATTCGAGCTCGCTCAACTGCCGGGTGGCCGCCTGCACCAGCTCAGGCCGGGCGTGACCGACCTGCGCCACCCAGTTGCCGCCGCCCATCGCGTCCAGCATTTCGTTGCCGTGAGCGTCCCATACCGTGCAGTCAGCCCCTCGGACGATGACGCACCGTTCGTGATGCGCGCCGCTCTGGTGCGGGTGCACCAGCACTTGCCGGTCCAGATCTTCCAGCTGGGTGGCCGAGTACGCGATCCGCGGTTCGTTATGGGTGATTGTCATGTGGGCACTCCAATTCAGGCGCGACTGCGCCCAGAGGTGGTAGCTGCTCGTTGGGCGCGGTGACCGACTGCCGCAGCACGCGCCGGTGCTTGTCCTCGTGCGGTCATGAGTGGTTTCCCTTCGCGGCAGCGGCGGCAGTGATCGATCAGGAGGAGGCCCGGAACGGTGGCCTCTCAGACGCTGTCTTTTGCCCATCCTTGGCGCCGCAGCGGTCCGCGGCATCTTCCACGGTGCCGCTCTCCGTCCAGCGGTGGCTTGGGCATTTCCGGAGCATCGGTGGCGGTCGGCAGCTATGAGGGGTTTCGCTGTATTGTCGCCCGGACGCCCGATCCGCTGGCGCGTCAGCCGAGTCTCTACCGGGCGTGACTGTTGAGGTGGTCCCACCTTGATCGACAAGCCAGCCGGTTCTCTGAGCTGAGGGCGCGGCGCCGCCATTGCGCCGGAGCTCAGGGTCGGGGCAAACTCGCTCAGATGAGCCAACCCAGAAAAGCCCAGGTCGTCGTCATCACCGGAGCCAGCGGCGGGATCGGCCGAGCGAGTGCGGTGGCGTTCGCGGCTCGGGGAGGCACCGTGGCGTTGCTGGCCCGGGGCGAGAGAGGGCTTGCCGGGGCGGCCGCCGAAGTCGAGCGAGCCGGGGGTCGGGCGCTGGTCGTGCCCACCGATGTCGCCGACGACGAGCAGGTGTCCGCGGCCGCGGCCCGGGTCGAGTCCGAAGCCGGCCCGATCGACGTCTGGGTCAACTCGGCGTTCACCTCGGTCTTCGCGCCGTTGGACAAGATCACCCCGGCGGAGTTCCGCCGGGTCACCGAGGTCAGCTACCTGGGCTACGTCTATGCCACCATGGCCGCCCTGCGCCACATGAAGCCACGGGACCGGGGCGTCATCGTTCAGGTCGGTTCTGCCTTGGCCTACCGGGGGATTCCGTTGCAGTCGGCCTACTGCGGCGCCAAGCACGCGATCCAGGGATTTCACGAGGCGTTGCGCTGCGAGTTGCTGCACGACAAGAGCGGCATCCGGGTCACCATGGTGCAGATGCCCGCGGTCAACACCCCGCAGTTCAGCTGGGTGCTGTCCCGGCTGCCGCGCCATGCCCAGCCGGTGCCGCCCATCTACCAACCCGAGTTCGCTGCCCGGGCGATCCTGTTCGCCGCCGATCACCCCGGGCGGCGCGAGTACTGGGTGGGCTCATCCACCGTGGGCACGCTGGCGGCCAACGCGCTGGCCCCCGGACTGCTGGACCGCTACCTGGCTCGAACCGGTTTCAAGTCCCAGCAGAACGAGCGCCCTCAGGACGCGGATGCGCCGGTCAACCTGTGGGAGCCCGCCGACGGCCGGGACGGCCATGATTTCGGCGCGCACGGCGTCTTCGACGACACCTCGCATGAACGCGATCCGCAGCTGTGGGCCTCACAGCATCACGGCGTGCTGGCCGCCGGCGCGGCGAGCCTGGCGGCGGCGGTGCCTTTGCTGCGACGGCGCCGCTCGACACGCTGAGCGCCTGCGCCACGGCCGTTGGGATCGCGCGGCCCTGGTCGGTGGCAGTATGGCCGGATGAGGATCGCTCGACAAATCCTGGTATTCGACGCCGCCGACCTGAGCGCCGAGAGCACGTTCTGGGCCCGGCTGCTGGGCGGCACGGTGGACGCGGACGACGATTGGCACACGATCTACGCCGACGGCGAGCCGCGGCTGGCTGTCCAACTCGTGCCCGATCACCTTCCGCCCGACTGGCCTGACGGCACGCCTCAGCAGATGCACCTCGATGTGTTCGTCGAGGACATCGATGCGGCCCATGACGAGGTCATGTCGCTGGGCGCCCGGCTGCTGAAACCGGCCGAGGACATCAAGGCGGCCGAGGGCTTCCAGGTCTATGCCGACCCCGCCGGGCATCCGTTCTGCCTGTGCTGGGATTGAGGCTGAGATGGGACTGGGGGACTGACGCCAGGGGTGCGGCCACAAGGCTTGACGCGGCCGTGACCGCCGGCCGGCTACCCCGGGGCCGGGTGAACGACACCCCGAGGCGCTGGCTGTTTAGCGTGTTCCCTTGCGTGTTCAAGGCCCGGAGCGTGCCCCCCATGTCTATCCGAGTTGGTTCACTCCTGCCACTTCGCACACGGCAGTGCCCAGGTTTAGCGGTGGTTGATGCGGATCCGGCGATGCCGGCGCAGCGCGGTTCTGACATAACCGGCTACCACCTCATCGACCGCGGCCTGGCACTCGGCGCAGCGCGGGCACAGCGACGCCGAGCCCCAGCCCCGGGTTGGTTCGGGAAAGCCGACCCGGGGCGGCCGGCCGCCATGGGCTGCCAGCATGGCCGTCTCCAGGTCGAAGGCGTGTTCGAGCAACCCGGTCCGGGTGCCGCTGCCCCGGTCGAGGTCGGCGCCGCGATACTCGATGGCGACTATGAATGCTCCTAGCACGGCGTGCACCTCGAGTCGGTGATCCGGCGCGAGGGCCGGCTTGGATAAGCCGGCCCTCGCCCGGATCAGCCGGCTCTAACGCTGGTCGCCGCGGATGTCGGTCTGCGGCTCCTCGATCTGCTCCTTGCGCACCTGCTCGGACACCGTCTCTTCGTTGGTGACCGTCTCGGTGGCCAACCGGACCCGCTCCACCGGAACGGTCTCCTTCTCCACCACCGGGCGCTCGGCGTGCAGGGTCACCTCGTGCTCCTCTTCGGTGAGGTCCCCGCCTGACATCGCCTTGCCCACGTTTGCGTCGGTGATCGGCTCGCGCTCGATCCGGACCTCCTCGTGGCTGACCGGCACCGTCTGGGTGACGTTCTCGGTCACGATGTACTTGCGCAGCCGGGCCCGGC
Organism: Jatrophihabitans sp.; assembly: GCA_036389035.1. NCBI lineage: Bacteria > Bacillati > Actinomycetota > Actinomycetes > Jatrophihabitantales > Jatrophihabitantaceae > Jatrophihabitans > Jatrophihabitans sp. The sequence goes on along the minus strand of DASVQQ010000011.1, from coordinate 202,580 downwards.
CGGTCTCGACGTTCTGGGTGCCGACCCGGACCCGCTCCTCGGACCGCGTCATCGCGTCGTCGGTGGTCGGGCCGGAGGTGTCGTGCCCCACCACGCCGGACTGGTCACTGAGGTCCTGACGACCGCCTTGCTCGACGTAGTCCTGATCGAGGTCAGCCCGGCCGCCGGTGTCGCCCACCATGCCGCCGGTGTCGCCCATCATGCTCTGATCGCCCAGGTAACCCTGGTAGTACTGGTAGAGCGCCTGCACCTCGGACTCGTCCAGGTGACCGTCGTTCTCGACGTTCGGCGCGTCCTTGACCATCGCCTTGGATACGGCGAGCATCAGGTTGTCACCCTCGGTGCGCGAGCCGTACAGCGGCGCGAAGGACTCCTTGGTGCCGAACATGCCGGTGCTGACAGTGACCCACTGGGGATCACCGGTGCTGTCGTCGAGGTAGATCTGCCCGATCCGGCCGATCTTGTCGCCGCTGGAGTCGACGGCGTTCTGGCCGATCATGGTCTGCAACTGCTCTGGTGACATCATGAACGTGCTCCCTCATTGGTCTGCCCTGATGGGGCCGAACACGCGATCCGCAGGCTGCGTTCGCGTTTGGGTTTGCAAATACTGGCCAAACCCAGTGTGGTTAATCCGGTGGTGTTTCACCGTGAGACGGATCGCCACCCGAGGGGGTGGTGACCCGAAGTCTTCGCGCCCTGGCGCGGCCGGCTGGCCGGCTTCAGGCGACCCGGTTGGCTTGCCGGGTGGTGACCGTCAGGTCCAGTCGCACCGGCAGCTCCGGATCAGCCAATGCCTGCCGGGCATGCTCGACGGCGTTGGCTTCGATCCGCCGGCGCAGGCCGGGCAGATCGGCGCTCTCCTCCAAAGTAGCGGTGACCACCAGGGTCGGGGCGAGCGGGTCACCGATCAGCCGGGCCCGGGCCGAGTGGACGCCGGGGTAGCTGTCGATCTCGGTGGCGACCGCGTCGGTCAGGGCGGGCGCCGCCAGGGTGGTGCGGCCGGCCGAGCGGTCACCGGTGATCGGCAGGTCACCGGCGCGGTCGGTCGAGAACAGCAGGGCGAGCAACCAGCGCAGCGCCAGCAGCGCGACGATCAGGGCGACGGCGGCGATCACCGGCCAGAGCCAGTCACCGTGCCGGCCGAAGTACGCGCCGACCCGGTTGGCCGGCAACTCACCGTGCTTGGTGACCGGGCCCAGGGCGCCGAAACCGGCGAGCGCGCCGACGGCGCCGGCGGCGATCAGCGCGATCGCGAACAGTATGAGCATCGCCCGGTTGGTGCGGTCGGCGTGCATCAGCGGCTCCTCGCGCCAGGGGTGCTGACGGTGACCGCCAACGCCGGCGGTTCCTGAAGTTCCAGGGCGTCCAGGCGCTGCCGGGCGGCCGTGGTGGCCGGCTCCTGCAGGCTTTCGGCGGTGAACGGTTGCAGGCCGGCGGTGGTGGCCTCGACCTTGACCTTGCGCCGGCTCACCGACACCGCCGCCGAGTTGATGCCGTCGACGTCGTTGACGGCTGAGCGGATGGTCGCTGCGACCCCGCGCCGGGTGTACGCGGCGTCGGTGGCCTCCGATCGGACGGCGAGCCGGCTCGGCTTGCTGCGCTTGAGCTCGGCAACCAGCAGCAGCAGGCCGAGGACGATCAGCAGGATGCAGGTCACCCGGACGCTGCCCTGCTGCCAGGGGGTGCGGTTGGCCCACTCGTACAGGCGTGGCCAGTCCACGACCACCGGTCGCCGGCCCAGCCGCTGGGCGATCACCTCGATCACCACCAGGACACCGGCCACGATCAGGGCGAGGCTGAGCAGGGCGGCAAGCAGTCGGTTGAGAAGTCTCATCGGGGCAAGTTCCTTCTCCGGTCAGCGCACGCGTCGGGGTGGTTGGGCGAGCTCGGTCACCAGGTCGCTCACCCGGATGGTCACCTCGGCCACGATCAGGCCGGTCAGTTCCGCCACCCGGGTCCGGACATGCTCGCGCACGGCCGCGGTCACCGCGGGCACCGAGACCGGCCACCGGACGCTGATCTCCAGCCGGATCAGCGCCATCGAGCCGTCGACGTGGGCCGATGCCTTGGGCAGCGCGGTGAGGCTGGTGGGCCGGACGCCTAGGCTGCCGGCTCCCGGCAGCGACCGGCCGAGCAGCCGGGGGGCTGCCGCGCCGGCGTCCGGAATCTCCATCGCGGCCTGCGCGGCCAGCTTGGCGACCACCGACTCGCTGATGCTGATGGTGCCCAGCTCACCGCGCCCCACCTTGGGAGCGCCGTCCGGCGGGCCCGGCGGTCCGGCCGAATGTTCGGTGATGGCGGTCGCGGTCATTGGCTGGAGCGCCGGCCCGAGACGTACTGGCTCAGGTCCAGGTCCCCGTCGAGGATCTTGGCCACCACGAAGCCGACCACCGCGAACAGGGCGACGATCAGCATCTGGCCGAAGTCGCCGAACGCCAGGGCGAATCCCAGTGCCAGCCCGACGAGGGTGCCGAGTGTGCTGCGGTTCATGTCTTCTCACAATCTTTCAAGAGTCGCCGGCCCGGCGGGGCGAACCGGCCGCTCAGGCCAGGCTCACCGGACGCGTAGCCGGCGCCGACGCCGGATGCGTCGCAGCGTCGAGGTGACCGCGCTGACCGGCCACCGCTGGTGGGCGATGATCACGATCGGTGGTGCGGATTCGTCTGTCGGTTCAGACGGCGGTTGATCGAAGTGGCGCAGGCCGGCTAGGAATTCGGCCGGATCTCCGCCTCGGTCGGGATGGTGGCTCCGGATGAACTCGCGCCGCTGGGCGCGCCGGATGCGCTCGCACTCGTCCACGGCTCCACAGTGCCATCCACGGGCACTGAGGGTGTAGCGGTTGGGGGGGTAGCGGTTGCGGGTGTAGCGATGTCGGTCAACACCACGTCGATGACCTTGCCCGCGCTCAGCGTTGCCAGGGCAGCACGTATCTGCTGGGCGATGAGGCTGGCCGGCTGGTTCCAGACCGCCCGGACATGCACCTCGATCCGGTCCGTCTCGATGCGGATCCCCGGAACCCGGCGCCCGGGAAGGTAGGTCGCGACGCCACCGAGCCGTCCGCCGTCGAGGTCATCCACCGCTGGGCAACCGCGCACGGCTGTCGCCACGGCATCGACGTCGATCCCGTCCACCAGGGCGGACTCGGCAGGGCTGGTCATGACACCCGGGCTGGCGCGTCCTGCTGCTGGTCATCGCTGGGCAGGTAGACGTCATCGACGTTGACGTTCACCTCGACGACCTCCAGGCCGGTCATCCGTTCCACCGACTGCTTGACGTTGCGCTGGATGCTCTTGCCGAGATCAGCGATCGACACGCCGTACTCGACGACGATGTCCAGGTCGATCGCCGCCTGGGTCTCGCCGACCTCGACGCCGACGCCCTGGGCGACGTTGGGACCGCTGCTGCCCGGGATCCGCTCGCGCAGCGCCCCGAAGGCGCGCCCGCTGCTGGTGCCCATCCGGTGCACCCCGCTCACCTCGCGGCAGGCCATTCCGGCAATCTTCTGAACGACATTCTCAGCGACGCTGATCCTGCCCTGGTCGGTCTGCAGCCGCGGCGGGCTGGCGGGGGCGTCGGCGCCGGCCGGACTCACGGCGGTAGTGCTGGTGGGTTTGGTCATAGGGGGACTCCCGTGCTGGTCATGCCTACCCCTGGGAGCGCTGGTCACTGCGCCTCGGGCTGGCGACGAGGAATGCGGGGGCTATGCAGGGTCCTCCCACATAGGACACCAGACCGGGAAAAAGATCGCACCCGTTGGTGGAAAAAGTTCTGCGGCCCGGCCGCGCTGCCAACGCCGCCGCGTGACCAAGGAGGAAGCGGGAAGTTACGGTCTAAGTGGGCGCTGACCGGCTGGTGGGCATCCGGTTATCAGGCAGGGGACGCGCATGAGCCAGGACGGCGAGGCTGACGGCTTCGACGACGGCTACCTCGTGCGCCGGGCGCAGGAGGGCTATCTCGACGCCTACGCCGAGCTGGTGAACCGGCACAGCCTGCTGGCCTACCGGGTGGCGTTGCGCATCCTGGGCCACCACCAGGACGCCGAGGACGTCGCCCAGGAGGCGCTCGTCACGGCCTGGCAGCAGCTGCCCCAGTTCCGCGGCGAGTCCGGCTTCTCCACCTGGCTGTACCGGATCGTGACCCGCCGGGCCGTGAACCGGATCAACCGGGACCGCCGGCACAGCTCGACCGACGTGCTCGCGGAGTGGGCCGATGACAGCAGCCAGACCGAGACGGCGTTCGAGCGCACCCAGACAGCCGGCGCGGTCACCGACGCGATCCAGGCGTTACCGCCGGCGCAGCGGATCGTTGTGGTTCTGCACCACCTGGAAGGGCTGTCCTACGCCGATGTCGCCACTGTCACCGCATCCAGTGTCCCGGCGGTGCGAAGTCATCTGTACCGGGCGCGCCGCACGCTCGGCCTAACGTTGGCGCAGTGGAGGTGAGCCGGGCATGACCGAACCGTCGCGGGCCCGCCGCCTGCTCGAGTCCACCAACACCCAGCTGGCCTGCGGCGCCGACGTCGACGCGTTGCTGGAGCAGGTGGCCGACGGTGACGCCGGACGCCTGGACTCCCACCAGCGCGACTGCTCGCACTGCCAGGTCGCGATCGCCGAGTTCGGGCTGCTGTGGGCGCCGGTTCAGGAGTACGCGCGGCAGCCGGTCAGCCTTCCGTCGCGGCTGCGGGCCTCGGTGATCAAGCAAGTCGACCGGTTGGTGCACGACGTGTGGTACACCCTGCAACTGACCGAGCTCGGGGCGATCCGAGTGGCGGCCCGGGTGGTGGCGGCAGCGGCCCGTGACACCGCCAGCCGGGTGCCCGGTGTCCGGGTGGCGCTGGGCCGGAGCACCGAGTCCCGAATCGCTCAGCTGGTCGCCAAGGCCACCGCCGGCCACCTGCACCCGCACGCGGCGGTCGGCGTGCTCGGTCGCACCGCGGTGATCGATCTCGCCCTTGCCGTGAGCTACGGCGAACCGGTTCATGAGGTGGCTCAGGAGGTGCGCCGCCGGGTGATAGCGGAGCTGAAAGAAAACATTGGATTACAGAGCGTGACGGTAAATGTCACAGTGGATGACGTGTTGGTAAAACCAGCCGAAGTTTTCACCGAACCGGCCCGCGGGTTGGCAGAACCCGCTGAATAGCGAGCGTTGAGTGCGCGTGACCGGTTGACTCGGGCCGACAGTTCTTAGCTGATGTGACAGTTGATGCCGCAATTCTTGTGCAACGGCCTGCCAGCTAGGCGGCCCGGCGAATCTCTATTACATTGTCGCCAAGCCGTGCAGCCGAGAAAACGTGCTGGCACAGCGGTCAGAGTCGAATAGGTGCGAACAGCCTTGAGCGATCTCCCCGATATGGACAGCGCGCGCTGGTTTGCTGCGCTTGCTCGCGATTTAGCCGAACAACCTGACCGGGACGCCACTGCCTCCCGGATACTCGAACTCATCACCGGCGCCACCGGTTGCTCCTTTGCCGCGATAGCCCGTCTCTCGCCGCAAGGCGTTCTCATTCACCACCACTCCACCGACCGGGCGTTGCTCGGCAAGGTCGCCGCCATTTCCACCGCTACCGGCGAGGGTGTCGCCTGGCAGGCGTTGCGCGAGCGCCGCACGGTGCTGGTCGAGGATCTGCACTCGGAGTCCCGCTGGCCGCAGTACACCGCTCGACTGCGCGCCGAGACCCCGTTCCGATCTGCTTTGGGATACAGCTTGATCCTGGACAACCTGGTGCTCGGGGCGATGGTCCTCTTCTCCGCCGAGCCGGGCTTCTTCACCAGTGCCATCTGCCGTTTCGGCGATGTGTATGCCGATCACGCCGCGATCGCGCTGGCCAGGGTGACCGATCACGAGCGGGCTGAGAACCTCGAGACCGCGCTGCAGAGCAACCGCGAGATCGGCATGGCGGTCGGCATCCTGATGGTCCGCTACGGGCTCACCGATCAGGCCGCCTTCGACCTGCTCCGGGTCACCTCTCAACACGAGCACCGCAAGCTTCGCGAGATCGCGGCCGAGACGGTGTACAGCGGTGAGCTTCCGCAGCGCCCCGAGCGGGCCGTCCTGCGGCTGGCTTGACCGGCGAGCCGGCGAAGCCCGGCTCGGCACGCCGCTTTAAAATCGAGCACGATCTAATCGCAGACGGTGAGTGTTGAACCGCGACGGGGAGCTGCGATTGCCGTCGCCGGTCCGGACGGCGATAGCGGCAGGCAAGCCGGTGCGGCTGGCGTGGGTCAACGAGGTCGGCGGCCGGACCTTCGAGGTCGGCGACGGGCCCGGGCGGCACTTTCTCAAGTGGACGCCGGTGAGCAGTGGCATCGACCTCGACCGCGAGGTGGCCCGGCTTCGTTGGGCCGCCCGGTTCACTCCGGTGCCGGCGGTGCTGGACCAGGGCCGGGACGCGGCCGGATCGTGGATCATCACCACCGCGCTGCCCGGTGACAACGCTGTCGCGGACCGGTGGCTGGCTGACCCGGTCCGTGCGGTGCGAGCCATCGGCGCCGGGCTGCGGGCGCTGCACACCGCGTTGCCGGTGCCCGACTGCCCGTTCTCCTGGTCGGTTCAGGACCGGATCGCCGACGCCCGGCGCCGGGCCGGTCAGCTGGATCCGGCCGGCTGGCATCCCGAGCATCGGGGGTTGAGTGTCGAGGCGGCCCTGGACGCGCTGTCACAGCCGCCGGGCATCGACCAGTTGGTGGTCTGTCATGGTGACTCGTGCGCGCCGAACACGCTGGTGAGCGTCGAGGGGAGCTGGACCGGCCACGTCGACCTCGGCTCGCTCGGGGTCGCTGACCGGTGGGCCGATCTGGCGATCGCGACCTGGAGCACCGAGTGGAACTACGGCCCGGGCTGGTCGCAGGAGTTGCTGGCGGCCTACGGCATCGAGGCTGATCCGGTCCGGATGCGGTTCTACCGGCTGCTGTGGGACCTGGGTCCCTGAGACCGGCTGTGGGACCTGGGTCCCTGAGACCCGGGGTTTCGGGTGATCGGCGCGGTGCGAGTACGGCCACCTCAGCGCTCAGTCCAGCGCGACCGGCCTGCCGAACCGGGCCCGCACCCCCGGTGACCACAGGGCGCGCAGCTGGTCACCGGTTGGCGCCACTCCGGAGGCCGCCAGCAGGTCGTCCCGCAGTTCCAGCACCTCGGCCTGATGCAGCGGCCACGGGTCGTGGGCATTCGGTACCCAGCGGGTGCGGCCGCGGATCACGGCGTGCAGGCCCCACCGCGCGGTGAGCCACTGCTCCAACGGGGTGGGTTCGACCGGTCCCGTCACCCGGATCGACACCGTGCTCGCCAGCCCGCGGCGGGGCCATCGGCGCCGTGCCTCGTAACGCCAGATGCCCCCGGCCTGCTCGTGCACCCGCATGCGCGACCAGGTGTAGGGCACCCCGAACAGCAGTCGGGCGAGCGGGACGATCGCCAGCCGCTCGGTGTCCAGCGAGCAGAAGACGACGCCGTGCCGGCCGGCATCGTCCACCGAGTACAGCCGGATGTTGGTTTCGGCGAATGAGCCGAAGTAGGGAATTCGACCGGCGCGGCCGAGGCCGGCGTGGCGCAAGTGAAAAGGCACCAGGCCGACGTAACTGCGGCCCTCGACCACATCAGGGCGGCAACCGGGTGGAAACAGGTGGGTAATCGTGGACGGCTCGACCGGCCAGTGCAGAAAGCTGACATTGCGCCACTGCTGATCGAAGACGATCGGAGGCCGCAATGGTGGCGCGCCCCGAGTGAATTCCCATTCCGCCATGACCTCAGTGTCCAGTGCGTCGGATCCGCGATGGTCAGCGGCACGGCGGTGCGCCGGCTTGGCCTATTCGAATATCTGTTCGATACTTGCGGGATGACTCCCCGGGTCGTGGTACGGCTGGTGCGCCAACTGGCCGACCTGCATGCCTGGGGTCGCAGCGGGGGCAGCTGGTGGGGCCTGGTCTCCTGGCGGACCTACGGCAGCTTCGCCGACGGGGTCAACGGCTACCTGCACACCTCGGCCTGGGTGCCGGCCCGGCTGCTGGACCCCTCCGGTGACCCCGACGCGATCCGGGAATACCGGACGGTGCAGCGTTTCGACCTGCCCGAGGACCGCTCGGCCTGGCCCCGGCCGGCAGCCGGCGCGGGCCGTCGCTGGCGGCACTGCGGGCCGCTGGAGGCAGCGCCGCCGCCCGCGTCGGAGCTGACCCCGCTGATCGGCGGGACCGGGCTGCCTCCGGTGCGCCGGAATCCACCCGACAGCTAGCCCAGACCGCGGTTGACGGCCAGGATGGCCACATCGACGGCAGCGGCGGCCATCGTGGCCAGGAACGCGCCCTGACCGCGGGGGCGTCTCAGGGCGCAGCCGAGCGCGATCAGCGCCAGCACCAGCACCGCGGCCGTCCCGAGCGCCGTCAGCACCGGATTGCGGAAGCCGGTCTGGAAGTCGATGATGCCGGCGGCGATCAGCAGTGCCGCGATCGCGGCGAGCACCGAGCCCTTGGTGCCAAGCCGCTGCGGCAGCCCCAGCACCCCGGCTGCCAGGTCATCGGGCAGATCCGGCAGCACGTTGCCGAAGTGCGCGGCCACCCCGACCAGGCCGGCAGCCAGCATCGTCCAGGCCGGCGCCATCTCCGACCCGGGTGTCGCCGAGGTCGCGATCGCCGGCAGCGCGGCGAACGCCACGAAGTAGGCCAGCGCCGACCAGGGCGTCGCCTTCAGCCCCAGGTTGTAGGCCCAGCCGCCGGCCACCGTGACACCGTGCAGGGCGGCCGCCCGCCAGCCCAGCGTCAACGACAGCAGCACTGCCAGCACCAGGGTGACGCCGAGGGCGGCCCTGACCTGGCGGGCCAGCTCAGGCGCCACCGCCAGCGGCTTGTCCCGGCGGCCGGCCGCCCTGTCACGCCGGGCGTCGATCAGGTCGTTGGACCAGCCGATGCTCAGCTGGCCGGCCAGCACCGCCGCCGCTCCCAGCAGGCACACCGTCAACGGCTTGCCGGCCACGGCGAACAGCGCGGTCGCCAGGGCCGTGACCGCCACGCACGGGATCGGATGACTGGTGCGGATGAGAACCGAGGGGCGCACCAGCACGGGCCTGAGCATAGGGGCTGTGCGTGGAGCGGCGCCCCCGGCGGACAGACCTAAGCTGGGGTGATGACCACCATCGCCGGCGTCCGGGGCGTGCTGCCCGAGCACCGCTACAGCCAGCAGGACATCACCGACGCCATCGCCGACTGGTGCCTGCCCTCGGCCCGTGAGCGGGCGCTGCTGCGCCGGTTCCACCAGAACGCCCAGGTCCGCACCCGGCATACCGCGGTGCCGCTGGAGCGCTACCGGGAGCTGGCGGACTTCGGCTCGTCCAACGACGTCTTCATCGAGCAGGGCACCTTGCTGGGCGCGCGAGCGGTGACCGAGGCGCTGGCTGCCGCCGGCCTGGAGGCCTCGGACGTCGACCTGATCCTGTTCACCACCGTCACCGGGGTGGTCGCTCCGTCGCTGGACGCGCTGATCGCCCCGATGGTGGGGCTGCGTCCGGACGTCAAGCGGATCCCGGTGTTCGGCCTGGGCTGTGTCGCCGGCGCCGCGGGCATCGCCCGGGTGCACGACTACCTGAAGTCCCACCCCGACGAGGTGGCCGTGCTGCTGTCGGTGGAGCTGTGCTCGCTCACCATGCAACCGCAGGACCGCTCGGCTGCCAACATGGTGGCCACCGGCCTGTTCGGTGACGGCGCCGCTGCCGTGGTGCTGGTCGGCTCCCACCGGGCCGAGCAGCTGGGCATCGCCCAGATCAAGCCCACGGTGCTGGATTCGCGCTCGCACCTCTACCCCCACACCGAACGCATCATGGGCTGGGACGTCGGCGCCGCCGGGTTCAAGATCGTGCTGGACGCCGAGGTCCCGGTGCTGGTGGAGAAGTACCTGGCCGGTGACGTGGCGTTGCTGCTGGACGCCCACCAGCTGGACAGCACCGAGATAGCCGGCTGGGTCTGCCACCCGGGCGGGCCCAAGGTGATCGAGGCCATCCAGCGAACCCTGGGCCTGGAGCAGGGTGAGCTGGAGCTGACCTGGCGCTCGCTGGCCGCGATCGGCAACCTGTCCTCGTCCTCGGTGCTGCACGTGCTGGCCGACACGGTCCGCGACCGCAGCTTCGAACCGGGCAGTCCCGGCCTGCTGATGGCGATGGGCCCGGGCTTCTGCTCTGAGCTGGTGCTGCTTCGATGGTGAGCTCGGGCATCGCGTACACCGCCCTGATCCTGCTGGTGGGACTGGAGCGGCTGGCCGAACTGGTGGTCTCCAACCGCAACCTGCGCTGGAGCAGGCAGCACGGCGGCATCGAGACCGGGGCCGGGCACTACCCGGCGATGGTGCTGCTGCACAGCGCGCTGCTGGTCGGCTGCCTGGCTGAGGTGTGGCTGCTGGACCGGCCGTTCCTGCCGTTGCTGGGCTGGTCGATGCTGGCCCTGGTGATCGCCGCCCAGGCCCTTCGCTGGTGGTGTATCAGCACCCTGGGACGGCAGTGGAACACCCGGATCGTGGTGGTCCCGGGCGCCGGGCGGGTCACGTCGGGCCCCTATCGCTACCTGCGGCACCCCAACTATGTCGCGGTGGTGATCGAGGGAATCGCGCTGCCGCTGGTGCACACCGCCTGGCTCACCGCGGTGACCTTCTCCGTGCTGAACGCGGTGTTGCTGAGCGTCCGGATCCGCAGCGAGTCCGGGGCGCTGGCGATGCTCGGTCGGGCGTGATCGACGTCCTGGTCGCCGGTGGCGGCCCGGTGGGCCTGGCCACCGCGCTCTTCGCCCACCGCGCCGGCCTGGAGGTCACGGTGCTGGAGCCCCGGTCGGCGCCGATTGACAAGGCCTGCGGCGAGGGCCTGATGCCCGCGGCGCTGCAGGCGCTCGCGGAATTGGGGCTCGAGCCGCCCGGCCGGCCGTTGCGAGGGGTGCGCTATGTCGACGGCTCGCACTCGGCGCAGGCGCTGTTTCCCGGGCCGGCCGGTCGCGGCGTGCGCCGGACCGTCCTGCAGTCCTGCCTGCGCGAGGCGGTCCTCGCGCGCGGGATCGCGGTGCGCGAGGCGTCGCTGACCGAGCTGCGCCAGGACGAGGGGTGCGTGCGGGCCGCCGGGCTGACTGCCCGGTACCTGGTCGGCGCCGACGGCCTGCACTCCACGGTGCGCAGGCTGGCTGCCCTGCACCTGCCGAGCCGGTCGACGGCTCGCTGGGGGCTGCGCCGCCATTACCGGATCCAGCCGTGGGCAGACCTGGTCGAGGTGCACTGGTGCCCGTCGGCGGAGGCCTACCTGACTCCAGTCGCACACGATCAAATCGGGGTCGCTATTTTGAGTGGCGACCGGGCCGGCTTCGACGACCAGCTGATCCGGTTTCCCGAGCTGGCGAAACGGCTCTCGGCCGCACCGGGATCCAAAGTGCTGGGCGCCGGCCCGCTGCGGCAGCGAACCCGGGCCCGGGTGGCCGGCCGGGTCCTGCTGGTGGGTGACGCCGCCGGTTACGTCGACGCGCTGACCGGCGAGGGGATCACGGTAGGCCTGACGGCTGCCCGGCTGCTCGTCGACTGCCTGGCGGCCGACCGGCCGGCCGATTACGAGCGGCTGTGGTCACGCAGCTCCCGCCGGTACCGCGCGCTCACCGCCGGCCTGCTCTGGACGGCCGGCCGGCCGGTGCTGCGCCGTGGCATCGTCCGGACCGCCGCCGCCGTGCCGAAGGCCTTCGAGGCAGTGGTGGGACAGCTCGCCCGCTGAGCAGCCGGAACAGCCCTCGGCGGGACGGGCGCCGGCCGCGGCGATGGTGATAGGTTTTTTATGGCTGAACGCCCAGCCGGTCCGGACAGCGACCGAGCACCCTGGGCAACGATCTGAGCGCCTGAGCACCAATGCGGCCGCGCTCAGCGCGGCGTCTCGCTCGCCTTCCGGCACAGTGACGAACCGTCGATGCCCATGGGGCATCGAAAGGAGTTCCAGGTGGACGAGCAACGCGATGTGATCGAGATCCTGAGCCATGACCATCGAGAGGTCGAGCAGATGTTCGCCGAGCTCGAGAGCCTGCGCGACGCCGCCGACGAGCAGTCCAGCTCCAGGCGCAAGGACGTCGCCGAGCAGGTGGTCATCGAGCTTGTCAGGCACGCGGTGGCCGAGGAGGCCGCGGTCTATCCCAAGGTGAAGGAGAAGCTCAGCGAGGCCGAGGCCGAACATGCCAAGCACGAGCACGCCGAGGCGGAGGCGAGCATGAAGCGGTTGGAGAAGCTCAGCCCGCAGGACCCGGCGTTCGAGGCCGAGCTGCACACCTTGATGGCCGAGATCCGCGAGCATGTGGCCGAGGAGGAGAACGAGATGTTCCCCCGCATGCGCTCGGTCTTCAGCCAGCAGGAGCTGGTGAAAATGGGTCAGCAGGTCGAGGCGGTGAAGAAGATCGCTCCGACCAGGCCACATCCCAGCGCGCCCGACCAGCCGCCGGGCCACCTGATGATCGGGCCGGTCGCCGGGCTGTTCGACCGGTTACGCGACGCCGTGACCCACCGCGGCGTCAGCTGAGCCCAAGCGGCAGCAGCCGAGCTAGTGCGAGTCCGGCTCGCCCAACCCCTGCTCGGGCTGGTCCTGTTCGGCCTGGTCATCGGACTGCTCGGCAGGCTCACCCGCTCCGGGATGCAGGCCGGGCTGAGGCTCCTCGGGCGGGTTGGTCCCCGGCCGGCCACGGTCGGGGGCCTCGCCGTCCTGGCCCAGGACACCCTCGCTCATGTTCTGCAGAAATTCCGACATCCGCTCGCTCCTGACGTTGCGGCGAGTCTCTTCCCATCGCCGTAGGACTTCTTTCCTACCACCCGAGCTGTGCACCTTGAGAAAAGGATCATCGAGATGGCATTCACCCCGCGGACGGCAATCGTGACCGCCTCCGACTCAGGCATCGGCAAGGCGACCGCGGTGGCGCTTGCCCGGGCCGGCATGGACGTCGGGATCACCTGGCATTCCGACAAGGCCGGCGCCGAGCAGACCGCCGACGAGGTGCGCTCGCACGGCCGGCGGGCCGTGGTGGCCCGGCTGGACACCACCGAACTGCCGGGCTGCGGAGATGTCATCGACAGCCTGGCTGATGAGTTGGGCGGGCTGGACGTCTTCGTCAACAACGCCGGCACCGGTGACAACGCTCCGCTGCTGGAGATGGAGTACCAGCAATGGCGTCACACCGTGGCCACCGACCTCGACGGCGCCTTCGTCTGCCTGCAGCGGGCGGCCCGCCGGATGGTTGGCGCCGGCCAGGGTGGTCGGCTGATCGCGGTCACCAGCGTGCACGAGCACCAGCCCAGGGTCGGCTCCAGCGCCTACGACGCGGCCAAGCACGGCCTGGGCGGCCTGATGAAGACCATCGCGCTGGAACTGGGCGCTTACGGCATCACCGCGAACTCGGTGGCGCCGGGTGAGATCGCCACCCCGATGACGGGGCAGGAGGACCAGGATCCGCATTCCGAGCACCGGCCCGGGGTGCCGCTGGGCCGTCCGGGTGACGCCCGCGAGGTCGCCGCCGTGATCGCCTTTCTGGCCTCGCCCGATGCCAGCTATGTGACCGGGGCGTCCTGGGTGGTCGACGGCGGGATGCTGCAGATGGGCCCGCAGGCCGGGTCACACCTCAGCAGCGACGATTGGCGGCACGGCTGAGCGACTGGAGCGGGTGAGCCGCTGGGCTCAGCGGGCTCACTCCTTGCCCTGGGCGGCGCTGTAGCCGAATTGAAGGAAGTCCGAGACAGCGACGGTGGCGAAGGTGGCCGCCACCAGCCGGGCGGCCCGGGGCGCGAAGACCAGGCCGGCGCCGAACATGGTGGACACCCACTGGGCCAGGCAGAACGGGCAGGTCAGCAACTCCCCCACCGCGTGGCGCAGGTGCGAGTCGGTGCGGACCTCCTCGTGCAGCTCGGCCGGTCCCTGCACGCCGCCGTAGGTCGTGAACGGCGCCCGGACCGGGCTCGTCACCGCGTCCTTGGTGAGGGTCCGGGTCACCCGGTGGGTGGCGATCCCGAACAGCGCGACGTCCCACGGCGTGATCTGCTGCGGCGCGCGCACGCCGAGCCGGCGCCCGAGCAGCGTCAGGCCGGTCACCGCGCCGGCGTAGACGCTCATGGCGGCGAGGTAGCCGCCGAGCGGGCGGTCCTCGCCGTTTCGATAGATCTCGGCCTCGCGCTGGGCCCAATCCTTGATGACGCTGGCGTTGGTCATGGTGAACTCCGGTAGCTGGTGCGGGCGGGTCGGAAACTCCGGGCTTCTCAGGAGGCGTCGCGGTTGACCAGCTTGTTGAACCGGCTGGTCTGGCCGTCCGAGGTCTTCTCCTGGTATACGAAGGCTAGTCCCCGGTCGTCGAAGACCTTGAAGAACTCGTCCCAGTCGGCGTCATCGAGCCGTTCCTCGGAGGCGTCGAACTCGATGCGCAGCACCCCGCCGCCTTGAGCGGAGTCCTCGGTTCCCGACACCGTCGCAGGCCGGCCGCCGCGGGCCTGCGCCCAGGCGCGGATCACGTCGTGGTCGGTGGTGGTGTAGCTGGCCGCGGTGGTCTGGCTCTTGGTGTTGCGGGTGACCTCGTCCACCGCGTCGGCCTCCTGCGCTGCCTGCGATGCGTGGCCGTCCTGCTTGTCGGTCATAACGGTGGGTCCTTTCGTGCTCGGCCGCCGACGGGCGAAGACCACGAGGGCCAGCTGATGTCTGGTGGTGCCCTGGGTGGCGTGAGAGGCCGGCAGCCGATGGCGGCCGTCGGCCGCGAGAGGTGGCTCGTACTTGAGCCGTGATTCCAACTTAAAGCATCTCTGGCCTGGCGCAACAGCCAGCCGGGTCGGCTGTGGGATCAGCCGTTGCCTGCTATCGCCGCCGGCCTGCTGGGACTGGCCTGGCACACGCCGAAGGCGTCACCGAGGACGGGGTGTCAAGTGTCGAGATGTTTGGTCGATGTGATCTTGACAGCTCAAGAGGCGATTAACTGCCTATAAGCGACGGAAGGTATGGCTGTGCGATCAGGTCCACCGCGCCAACCGGCTGGCAAGGCTCGGTGGACCCCGTGGCTGGCCGGGCTGGCGATGGCGCTGGCCGGGCTGACGCTGAGCGTGTTCACCACCCGGCTGCTGCGCCACCCGACACTGGTCAGCGCGGCCTGGTGGCCCGCCGCGGGGCTGACGCTGGCTGTGATGGCGCGTACCCCCAGGCGCTGGTGGCCGCACCTGCTGGCAGGCGTGGCGTTCAGCAGCGGCCTCGGCAGGTTGCTGGTCGGCACCCCGGTGCTGGCCAGCGCGTGTTACACGGTGGCAGGCGTGGTCGAATGCGTGATCGCCGCCCGGTTCCTGACCGCGGGCGTCGCACACCGGTCCAGGCCGCTGTCCAGCGTCGCCGACGGAATCCGGTTGATCACCGGGGCGGTGCTCGGCGTCAGCGCCGCGGCGTCGGTGATCGCCCTGCGCTTCCTGCTGGTCGGCCAGCCATGGGTCGCCGGAACAATCGGCTACGTGCTGAGCCATGGGCTCGGGCTGGTCATGCTCACCCCGCTGCTGCTGGCGCCCAGCCGCCGGGCGGTGTGGGCGGAGTTCGGGCACGGCCGGCGCAATGCCGAATGGATCCTGCAGTTCGCACTGGTCATCGGCGCGGCGTGCTGGATCTTCGTCCCGGCGCACACCGCCGGCCAGGCGTTCCTGGTGCTGCCGCCGCTGCTGTGGGGTGCGGCCCGGCTGGGCGCGTTGCGGGCGATGATCTCGGCGCTGGCGGCCGCGGTGCTGGCCACCATCGGAACCCTGGGCGGGGCCGGCGCGCTGAGCTCGATCAGCGATCCGCAGCACCGGCAATGGGTGCTGCAGGCCCTGCTGGCGGTGATCTGCCTGGCGACGCTGATCCTGGTGCTGAGCGGCCAGGCCCGCGACGGCGCGCTGGCGGCCGCGGCCGAGCGCGAGGAAGCGCTGGCCGAGGCCCAGCGGCTGGCCACGCTGGGCTCGTGGACGTGGGACCTGGAGTCGCCGGAGATGACCTGGTCAGCCGAGATGTACCGGATCTTCGGGGTGCGCCAAGGGATCTTCCGGCCCAGCCTGCAGAACTGGGTGTCGCTGGTGCAGCCGGCTGACCGGACCGCGCTGATGACCGCGATGCGGACCGCGCTGGCCGAGAATCAGCCCTACGAGCTGGAATTCGCCATCGAGACGCCGGGCCGGCCGGTGCGCATCGTGCACGGCCGGGGCGGGGTGCAGGTCGATGAGAACGGCGCCCCGGTCCGGATGAGCGGCACCGCGCACGACGTCACCGACGCCCGGCGCTCGGCGCGCGAACTGGCCAACGCCCGGGATCTCTATCGGGGAGTGCTGACCGCGGCCAGCGGGATGTCCATCATCGGCACCGATCCGCTGGGCCAGATCACGGTGTTCAACACCGGCGCGCAGAAGATGCTCGGCTACACCGAGGAGCAGATGCTGGGCAACAGCACGATCGTGCTGCACGATCCGGCCGAGCTGGCACTGCGGGCCGCCGAACTCGGTGTCGGGGCCGACTTCCGGCTGTTCATCTCCGACGCCAACTCCGAGAACCCCGAGAGCCGGCAGTGGACCTACCTGACCCGTTCCGGACGCCGGCTGCAGGTTGAGCTGACCGTCACGGCGATGACCGCCCCGGACGGCTCGCTCAGCGGCTACATCGCAGTGGCGACCGACGTCACCAGCCAGCGGCAGGCCGAGCTGGCCCTGCGCGAGAGCGAGCAGCGCTTCCGGCTGGCCTTCGACGCGGCGTCGGTGGGGATGTGCATGGTGTCACTGGATCCGGCGACGGCCGGCCAGCTGATGCGCGCCAACCAGGCGATGTGCGACTTCACCGGCTACACCGAGGCGCAGTTGCTGACGCTGGACGTGGTCGAGCTGTCGGTTCCCGAAGACGCCGCGGTCACCACCGCCGCGCTGGACGCCATGGTTCGCGGCGAGGTCACCCAGGTGCAGCGCGAGGCGCTCTACCGGCACGCCGACGGAAGCGACCTGTGGGGGCTGCTCTCGACCTCGACGGTGACCCCGGCCGATGGCAGCGCGCCCTACGCCATCTCGCTGGTCGAGGACATCACCGGCCGCAAGCGCGCCGAGGCGGCGCTCACCCATCAGGCGTTGCACGACGGCCTCACCGGCCTTGCCAACCGCAGCCTGCTGCTGGACCGGCTGGAGCACGCGCTCGCGGCCAACGCGCGCTCGCCGCGCGGGATCGGGGTGGCCTACCTCGACCTCGACGGGTTCAAGCAGGTCAATGACGGAGCCGGGCACGCCGCTGGTGACGAGCTGCTCGTGCAGGTCGCCAGCCGGCTGCAGAGCTCGGTGCGTCCCGGTGACACCGTCGGCCGGCTCGGTGGCGACGAGTTCGCCATCATCTGCGCCGACCTCGGCGCCGGCTCGGACCTCGGCGCCGTCGCCGACCGGGTGCTCAAGGCGCTTCGGGAGCCGTTCCTGCTGCCGTCAGGCGCCTTCACCATCAGCGCCAGCATCGGCCTGGCCACCGCTGACCCCCAGAGCACCGGCGAGCAGCTGCTGGCCACCGCCGACGCGGCGATGTACACGGCCAAGCGGGCCGGCCGGGATCGGGTCACCGTCGTCGACCCGCAGCTGCAGGCTCGAGCTGCCCGCAGCAATCGGCTGCGCCCACAACTGGAAACGGCGTTGAGCGCCGACGAGCTGGTGATGTACGGCCAGCCGGTGCTGGATCTGCTGTCCGGGCAGGTGATCGCCGTGGAGACCCTGCTGCGCTGGAACCATCCCCGGCGGGGCGTGCTCGGACCGGGCGAGTTCCTCGATGTCGCCGAGACCAGCCCGTTGATGATTCCGATCGGCCGGCGCGCGCTGCGCGAGTCCTGTCGGATGGCTGCCAGCTGGACAGACCAGCTGGGTGACCGGGCGCCGGACTTGCACGTCAACATCTCAGGACGCCAACTGGAGGCGGGCAACCTCACCCAGGACGTGCTCGCCGCTCTGGGCGAGTACGGCGTGCCGGCCAGTCGGCTGGTGCTGGAGTTGACCGAGACGCACATGCCGCTGATCGCCGACTCGCTGCGCAAGGATCTCAGCAAATTGCGCGAGCTGGGCATCCGGATCGCGATCGATGACCTGGGAACCGGCTACAGCAGCCTCACCCGGATCACCGAGCTGCCGGTCGACATGCTCAAGATCGACCTGCGATTCATCGCGGGACTGGGCACCGACCCCGGGTGCACCGCGGTGGTGGCGGCCATCCTGGAGATCGGCAAGACCCTCGGGTTGGAGGTGGTCGCCGAAGGCGTCGAAACCGCCGCCCAAGCCCGGTTGCTGGCGCAGTACGGCTGTCAGACGGCGCAGGGTTACCTCTACAGCCGGCCGCGGCCGGAGGCGGACCTGTCCTTCCACCTGGCCAGCGCCGCGGCCCAGCATCCGCAACGCGCCGTGCCGAGCGCGCCGGTGCTGCGAGCGCTGGCCTGAGTGGCGTTGTCCTGAGTGGCGTTGTCCGACGCGAGCAGTGCGCTCTAGGCTGGCGAGCGGGATCGCCGGAAATGTGATCCTGGTGGCAGGCGCACCAGCGCATGACAAGCAGCCTGGCCGGCTGCCAGGAGGGGCGGGCATGACGGCGCAGCGGTTACCGGCGAATTTCCTGACGGTCAAAGGGCTTTCTCTCTCACCGCTGGCGCGCCGATGAGGACCTTTCGGCACGCGGTGGTGACCGGCGGCGCCGGCTTTCTGGGCTCACACCTGTGCCAGGAACTGCTCGAGGCCGGCACCGAGGTCACCTGCCTGGACAACTTTCTGACCGGCGTGCCGGGCAACCTGGCTCATTTGCGCTCCGACGACCGCTTCCGGCTGATCAAGTGCGACGTGACCGACTACCTGCACGTGCCCGGATCGGTGGACCTGGTGTTGCACTTCGCCTCTCCGGCCTCGCCTGCTGACTACCTGCGGTTGCCGATCGAGACCATGAAGGTCGGCAGCATCGGAACCCTGCACGCCCTCGGCCTGGCCAAGGACAAGCGCGCCCGGTTCGTGCTGGCCTCCACGTCGGAGACCTACGGCGATCCGCAGGTGCACCCGCAACCGGAGGACTACTGGGGTCACGTCAACCCGGTCGGCCCGCGCGGTGTCTACGACGAGGCCAAGCGGTTCGCCGAGGCGCTGACGGTGGCCTATCGCAACACCCATGGCATCGACACCGCTATCGTCCGGATCTTCAACACCTACGGCCCTAGGATGCGCGCCGACGACGGCCGGGCGATCCCGACCTTCATCCAGCAGGCGCTGGCCGGTGAGCCCCTGACCGTGGCAGGTGACGGCAGCCAGACCAGGTCCGTCTGTTACGTGGACGACACCGTGCGAGGAATCCTGGCGGTCACCGCCAGCGACCTCGCCGGGCCGGTCAATGTGGGCAGCCCGGATGAGATGACGATTCTGCGGATTGCCGAACAGATCGTCGCGGCCACCGGTTCGCGTTCAGAGATCCGGTTCATCGAATTGCCGGTTGACGATCCGCTGGTTCGCCGTCCGGACACCACCCTGATCGAGCGAGAACTGGGCTGGCGACCGCAGATCAGTTGGGACGAAGGCATCCGGCGCACCATTGCGGCCATTCAAAACCAGCGCCTGGCCGCTGGTTTCGGGTGAGTGCTGGCGGAGAAGCGCTTCTCTGACCTAGAGTCGCTGCTAGCTGAGCAGTCAGCTTTGCGGCAGCACCTCGATTGGACGTGACCATCGAGCAGCGGTGAACCACACCGCCCCTTACTTCGCGGACTTACCTGATCGCTTTCGCGGACTTACCTGATCGATCGTGCGGCCGCGCTCGCAGATGTGTCGACGACGGCAGGGAAGATGCGAATCCTGGGCATCAATGCTCTCTATCACGATCCGGCGGCAGCGCTGATCGTGGACGGTCAGATAGTCGCGGCCGCCGAAGAGGAACGGTTCAGCAGGCGCAAGCACGGCAAGCGCCCGGTGCCGTTCTCCGCGTGGGAATTACCCGAGCTGTCGGCGGCGTGGTGTCTGGAACAGGCCGGTTTGAAACCCGGTGACCTAGACGCAGTGACCTATTCTTTCGACCCGGCGTTGCACCTGCCTGCGGACCAGTTGGGGGTGTTCGACCCCTGGGACGAACTTCGGCAGCGCTATGCGGTCGCCGCTCCGGATTTCCTGGCCAGCGCGTTGCCCGGACTGGACCCCTCACAGGTGAGTTTCGTCGCGCACCATGTCGCGCATGCCGCGTCGGCCGGACTGGCGGCGCCGTTCGACCAGGACTGCGCCGTGCTGGTGCTCGATGGCCGGGGTGAGCGGCACAGTTCACTGGCAGGCCTTTATGAACAAGGGGAATTGCAGATCCTGCACAGCCAGCAATTGCCGCACTCGCTGGGGTTGCTGTACGAGGACGCCACCGAGCACCTTGGTTTTCTGCGGAGTTCGGACGAGTTCAAGGTGATGGCGCTGGCCTCCTACGGCACGCCCCGTTACCTCGATGACCTGCGCCCGCTGGTGCACGCCCACCCTGACGGCGGGTTCCGGACCAGCGGTGTCGACTGGAATTCCCTTGCCAAGAAACGCCGACCGGACGAGCCCTGGAGCGCTGAGCACGCCGATCTGGCGGCCAGCCTGCAGGCGGTTCTGGAAGAGGTGCTGCTGGAGCTGGCCCGCTGGCTGCGAGCCCGGACCGGCAGCACCAAGCTGGCGCTGGCCGGCGGGGTCGCGCTGAACTGCGTTGCCAACAGCCGGTTGTGGCGCGAGAGCGGGTTCTCCGAGGTATGGGTGCAACCGGCCGCCGGTGACGCCGGCACCGCCCTGGGAGCCGCGCTTGCCGGCGCCCAGCAACTCGGCGAACCGGCTGCCGCGATGCCCGGAGCGGACCTCGGCCGGCAGTGGAGCGACGCCGAGATCGAGGCGGCGCTGCGAACGGCGAAGCTGCCTTACGACCGGCCCGCCGACATCGCCGAGGCGGCCGCCCAGACGCTGGCCGCCGACGGCATCGTGGCCTGGTTCCAGGGCCGCAGCGAGTACGGCCCGCGGGCGCTCGGGCACCGGTCGCTGATGGCGCATCCCGGCCGCGCCGAGAACCTGGAACGGCTCAACGACGTCAAGGGCCGCGAGCAGTTCCGCCCGGTGGCGCCCATGGTGCTGGCCTCCCGGGCCGCGGAGTTGTTCAGCGCCGGGCCGATCCCGTCGCCGTACATGCTGTTCGTCCACCAGGTGGCCGACCAGTGGCGCGAGAAGATCCCGGCAGTGGTGCACGTCGACGGAACGGCCCGCATCCAGACCGTCGATCCGGCCACCGAGCCGCTGGTGGCCCGGCTGCTTGAACACTTCGCCGAGCGCACCGGCCTGCCGGTGGTGGTCAACACCAGTCTCAACACCGCGGGCCGGCCGATGGTTGATTCGCCCCGTGACGCGCTCGAGTGCTTCGGCTCCACCCCGGTCGACCTGCTCGCGATCGGCCCGTTCGCGGTGCGCCGGCCCGGCCTGGGAACATCGCCCGTCCTGTTGCCGCAATTGGGGTTGCCGGACCTGGGATCGTCGGACTCGGGGCCGTCAGACACTGGGTTGCCGGACTCAGGGCCGTCAGACACCGGATTCTCGGACTCGGGGCCGCCGCAATGAGCGCTGGACCGAGCTACGCGGTGGTGATCCCGACCGTCGGTCGCCGCTCGCTCCCAGTGTTGTTGGACAGCCTTGCCGAGTCGGCGACGGTGACCGGGCGGGCGTTGCCGCCGGTCGTGCTGGTGGATGACCGGCCCGATCCGGCAACTGCGCTGGAGCTGGCCGGGCACCGGGCGGCGGGCTGGCCGATCACGGTGCTGCGCAGCGGAGGCCGGGGGCCGGCTGCCGCCCGCAACGCCGGTTGGCGGGCGTGTGACAGCGACTGGGTGGCGTTTCTGGACGACGACGTGCTGGTAAGCCCGACCTGGCTGGCTGGTCTCGAGCACGACCTGGCCACGGCATCGGCGGCGGTCAGCGGTTCGCAGGGGCGGATCGAGGTGCCGCTGCCGGCTGACCGGCGGCCACGGGACTGGGAGCGCGGCACCGCCGGATTGGCGACCGCCGCCTGGATCACCGCTGACATGGCCTACCGGCGGTCCGCCTTGCTGGACTGCGGCGGCTTCGACGAGCGGTTTCCACGCGCCTTCCGCGAGGACGCCGACCTGGCGCTGCGGATGCTGGATCGCGGGTGGCAGCTGTGCCGGGGTGATCGGCGGACGGTGCACCCGGTGCGGCCGGCGGGCTGGTGGGCCAGCGTTCACCAGCAGCGAGGCAATGCCGATGACGTGCTGATGCGACGGTTGCATGGCCGAGGGTGGCGCCGTCGTGCCGCCGCGCCGTTGGGCCGGCGTCCCCAGCACCTGCTCAGCACGGCGGCCGCACTGGCGGCCCTGACCGCCGCGGCCACCGGCCACCGGCGGCCGGCGGCGCTGGCCGGGCTGGTGTGGGCCGGCAACACCGCCGAGTTCAGCTGGCGCCGGATCGCGCCGGGTCCCCGCGACCGGGCCGAGGTGCTGCGGATGATCAGCACCAGCGTGCTGATCCCACCCGCCGCCAGCTGGTTCTGGTTGCGGGCGCTGGCCAGCCGCGGCACCGGCCGGCCCGGCGAGCCGGCTGCCGATCGGCCGGCCGCGGTGCTGCTGGACCGCGACGGCACGCTGGTGCGTGACGTGCCCTACAACGGCGATCCGGCGGCGGTGTCGCCGATGCCAGGAGCCCGGCGGGCACTGGATCGGCTGCGAGCTGCCGGCATCCCGGTGGCGGTGATCACCAACCAGTCCGGCATCGGCCGTGGCCTGCTCAGCGCGGCCCAGGTCGAGGCGGTCAACGCCCGGATCGAGGCGCTGCTGGGGCCGTTCGACGGCTGGTTCGTCTGCCCGCACACCGACGAGGCGGGGTGCGGGTGCCGCAAGCCCGCACCCGGCCTGATCCGCCAGGCGGCCGCCGAGCTGGGAGTTTCGGCCGGCAACTGCGTGGTCATCGGTGACATCGGGTCCGACATCGGCTCGGCCGCGGCGGCGGGCGCGGCCTCGATCCTGGTTCCGACGGAGCAGACCCGGCGCGAGGAGGTGGCGGCCGCGCCGCTGCGGGCCGCCGACCTGGCCGAAGCGGTAGATCTCGTCCTGGCCGGCCTGCGGTGAGCCGCCGCTTGCTGGTGGTGCGCCTGGACAGCATGGGTGATGTGCTGGTGTCCGGGCCGGCGATCCGGGCGGTGGCAGCCGCGGCGGACCACCTGACGCTGCTCACCGGGCCGTTGGGGCAGGCTGCCGGTCGGTTGCTGCCCGGGGTGGACGAGGTGCTGGTGTGGGCCTGCCCGTGGATCGCGAACCCCGCGCCCAGCGTGTCGCCGGCGGAGATCGCCGATCTCGTCGAGCGGCTGGCCGGCCTGGGACTGGACGAGGCCGTGATCCTCACCTCGTTCCACCAGTCACCCCTGCCCACCGCGCTGCTGCTGCGGCTGGCCGGCGTTCGGCGGATCGTGGCCAGCAGCGAGGACTATCCCGGCTCGCTGCTGGACCTGCGGCTGCCGGTCGCCGAGGACGGGCCCGAGCCCGAGCGGATGCTGGCCACGGTGCGGGCAGCCGGCTATGAACTGCCGCCCGGCGATCAGGGCAAGCTGGCCGTTCGGCTGCCGGCGCCGCCGGACGGCTGCCTCGCTGAGCCGGAATCTTGTTATCTGGTAGTGCATCCGGGCACCACGGCGGCGGCCCGAGCCTATCCCGCTCCGCTGTGGGCCGAGACCGTCCGGCAGCTGTGCGTGGCGGGTTGGCAGGTACTGGTGACCGGTTCGGAGTCCGAGCGCGAGCTCACTGCCGGCATCGTGGCCGCGGCGCATGCGGGCCTGCCTACCGCCCTTGCGGCCAAGGCGCTGGATCTGGCCGGCCAGCTGGAACTGGCCGAACTCGCCCGGTTGCTGGCCGGAGCCTCGGCTGTGCTGGTCGCCAACACCGGTCCGGCGCATCTGGCCGCGGCGGTCGGCACGCCGGTGGTGTCGCTGTTCTCCCCGGTGGTGCCGGCCACCCGGTGGGCCCCGTACGGGGTGCCGGTGGCGCTGCTCGGCGATCAGGACGCGGCCTGTCGGGGCAGCCGCCGGACAACGTGCCCCGTGCCGGGGCATCCCTGCCTCAGCGGGGTCGATCCGGCGACGGTGGTCGCTGCTGTCATACGGATTGTCAGACAACAGACGACCGCACCGGCTTTGGCGGTGACCGGATGAGAATCCTGCTCTGGCACGTGCACGGAAGCTGGATGACGGCCTTCGTCCAGGGCAGCCACGACTACGTCGTTCCGGTGTTGCCCGACCGTGGCCCGGACGGTCTGGGACGGGCTCGCACCTGGTCGTGGCCGGGTTCGGTCACCGAACTGGCGCCTGCCGCGCTGCGCGAGCAGGACTTCGACGTGGTGCTGCTGCAACGGCCGAACGAGCTGGAGCTGGTGCGCCGGTGGCTGGGCCGCGAGCCGGGCAAGGAGCTGCCCGCGGTCTACCTGGAGCACAACACCCCGGACGAGTCGCCCTGCACGCAACGGCACCATCTCGCTGACCGCTCCGATATCGCGCTGGTTCACGTGACCCATTTCAACAAGCTGTTCTGGGACAACGGCCGCGCGCCGAGCACCGTCATCGAGCACGGCATCGTCGATCCCGGCGCCCGCTACACCGGCGAGCTGAGCCGGGCCGCGGTGGTGGTGAACGAGCCGGGCCGCCGGGGTCGGATCGTCGGAGCGGACCTGATCGAGCAGTTCCTTCCGGTGGCGCCGGTCGATCTGTTCGGCATGCAGGCAGAGCAGTTCACCGACGGGCGGGCTCGCGCTGCCGGCCTGGCGCCGGACCGGCTGGTCGGGTACTCCGAGATCGCCACCCAGGACCAGATGCATACCGAGCTGGCCCGGCGGCGGGCCTACCTGCACCTGACCCGGTGGACCTCGCTCGGCCTCACCCTGATCGAGGCGATGCAGCTGGGGATGCCGGTGCTCGCCCTGGCCACCACCGAGGCGGTGGCCGCGGTGCCCCCCGAGGCCGGCGAGATCAGCACCGACGTCAGCCGGCTGGCGTCGCGGCTGCGCAGCTTCCTCGCCGAACCGGAGCTGGCCCGGGCCTGCGGGCTGGCCGCCCGGGCCGCGGCGCTCGAACGCTATGGGCTCAAGAGATTTCTGGCCGACTGGGACGTGCTGCTGGACGGGCTCACCAGATGAGAGTGGAGGCGAGCAGATGAAGATCGCGATGGTCTCAGAGCATGCGAGCCCGCTGGCCTGCCTGGGCGGGGTCGACGCGGGTGGCCAGAACGTGCACGTGGCCGCGCTCTCGGCCGCGCTGGCCCGGCGCGGGCACCAGGTGGTGGTCTACACCCGCCGGGAGGACCCCAGCACGCCGACGAGCGTGCCGCTGCTGCCAGGCGTGCGGGTCGAGCACCTGAGCGCCGGCCCGGCCGCGGCTATCGGCAAGGACGAGTTGCTGCCGTTCATGGACAGCTTCGGCCTTCAGCTCGCCGAGCGCTGCCGGCGGCAACGGCCCGATCTGGTGCACGCGCATTTCTGGATGAGCGGGCTGGCGTCGCTGCAGGCCGCGGCGGGGCTCGGATTGCCGGTGGTGCAGACCTTTCACGCGCTGGGAAAGGTGAAACGGCGCTGGCAGGGCAGCTCGGACACCAGCCCGCCGGAGCGGATCGGCGCCGAGCGGCTGATCGCGCGCACCGCCGACCTGGTGATCGCCACCTGCACCGACGAGGTCAGTGAGCTGCGGTCGATGGGGGTGCCGCGCGACCGGGTGGAGATCGTGCCCTGCGGCGTGGATCTGGACCTGTTCACCCCGGCCGGACGGGCGGCACGCGGCGACGGCGACCGGCCGGCCCGGTTGCTGATCCTGGGCCGGTTGGTGCCTCGCAAGGGCGTAGCTGACGCGATCGAGGCACTGGCCGGGGTGCCCGACGCCGAGTTGCTGGTGGTCGGCGGGCCGGCCCCGGACCGCCTGGCAGATGACGAGGAGTCCCGGCGGCTGCTGGCGCTGGCGGCCGGCCACGGAGTCGGGGACCGGGTCCGGCTGCTGGGCCGGCAGCCGCATGCCCAGCTGCCCGAGATCATGCGCTCGTGTGACCTGCTGCTGGCCGTGCCCTGGTACGAGCCGTTCGGCATCACCCCGCTGGAGGCGATGGCGGCCGGCCTGCCGGTGGTCGCCACCGCGGTCGGCGGGTTGCGCGACACCGTGCTCGACGGCGTCACCGGACGGCTGGTGCCGCCGCGACGTCCGGAGCTGCTGGCGGCGGCGGTGAACGAGTTGCTGGCCGACCGGCCCCGGCGGCTGGCCATGGCCCAGGCCGGTCGGGACCGGGTGCTGGCCCGCTACGGCTGGAGCACCGTCGCCGAGCAGACCGAGGCGTGTTACCGCAGCGTGCTGGCCGAGCGGCTGGCGCCGGCAGTCCCGCTGGCCCGGCCGGCGACGGCAGGCCAGCTTTCCCGGCCGGGGACGGCAGGCCCGCTGGCCCGGCCGGCGACGGCAGGCCAGCTGTCCGACGTGACCGTGGAGGTGGCGCGATGACCGAGCTGCTGACCGGCCTGCCCAGGCGGCTGGCGATGGCCCACGTCCAGGCGCTTGCCCAGGCGCTGACCGAATTCGGCCCGGCCGCCGAGATCGCCGCGGACTGGGGGACCAGGCTGGCTGGCGCGCTCAGCTCCGGCTCGCGGTTGCTGGTCGCCGGCAACGGTGGCAGCGCGGCCCAGGCCCAGCACTTCAGCGCCGAGATCGTCGGTCGGTATGCCGAGGACCGGGCGCCATTCTCGGCCGTCGCCCTGCACAGCGAGCCGTCGGCGTTGACCGCCATCATGAACGACTACGGCATCGAGGAGGTCTTCGCCCGGCAGGTCCAGGCGCACGGCCGACCCGGTGACGTGTGCGTGCTGATGTCGACGTCGGGTCGCAGCCCGAACGTGATCGCCGCTGCCGTCCGGGCTCGGGACTGCGGCCTGCGGACCTGGGCGATGACGGGCCCGGTTCCCAATCCGCTGGCCGAGGTCGCCGAGGAGGTGCTGCCGATCTGCAGCCCGGCGACGGCCACGGTCCAGGAACTGCACCTGGTGGCCCTGCACCTGATCTGCGAGGCGATGGACGCCGAGCTGGTCCGCGGCGAGGCTGGGCTGATCCGCAGCGAGGCTGAGCTGATCCGCAGCGAGGCTGAGCTGATCCACGGTGAGGCTGAGCTGATTCCCAGTGAGGCTGGGCTGCCCCCCGGCGAGGCTGAGCTGGGCCGATGGTGGGCGCGATGACCGCGCCGCTGGTGGTGGTCGGCGATGTGATGCTCGACATCGACCTGATCGCCGACTCGGCCCGGTTGTCGCCGGAGGCGCCGGTTCCGGTGCTGCACGATCCGGTCGAGCACCGGCGTCCGGGCGGCGCGGCACTGGCCGCGGTGCTGGCGGCGCGGGCAATGGCGGGCCGGCGGCCGGTGGTGCTGGTCGCGCCGGTGGCGACCGATGATGCGGGCCGGCAGCTGCGCCGGATGCTGGCCGGCCGGCTCGAGTTGGTGGCGGTGCCCTGGGCCGGCAGCACCCCGGTCAAGACCCGGTTGCGGGTGGCCGAGCACCCGGTTGCCCGGTTGGACCGCGGCGGTGCCCCTGGGGCGATCGGTCCGCTGCCCGAGCGCGCGTTGGCCGTCCTGAGTTCGGCCGCCGCGGTGCTGGTAGCGGACTACGGCCGGGGCGTGAGCGCGGATCCGGCGTTCCGAGCCGCGCTGGCGGCGCTGAGCTGCCCGCTGGTCTGGGATCCGCACCCGCGAGGCGCCGCCCCGGTTCCCGGCAGCACCCTGGTCACTCCCAACCTCGCCGAGCTGGCCGGCTTCGTGACGATGGACGCGGGCGCGTCGCTGGCCGCCATCAGACGCGGCGCTCAGCAACTGGCCCGACAGTGGCAAGCCGGATCGGTCTGCGTGACGCTCGGCTCCCGGGGCGCGATGTTCTGCCTTGCCGACAATGCCCCGCACCTGATTGCGCCGACCCAGGTCAGCGCCGGTGACACCTGCGGGGCGGGGGACTGCTTCGCCGCCGCGGCCGCCGCGGGGCTGGCCGACGGCGTGCTGCCCAGCGAGGCGGTCGCGCTCGGTGTCGCGGCAGCCGGCCGCTTCGTCGCCTCCGGAGCGGCAGCCGGTTACCGGCTCGAACCGTCCGACGCGGAACTGTCCGACGCGGAACTGTCCGACGCCGAATCAGCCCTCGCCGGACTGGACGCGCTGCTGGACCGGGTCCGGCGCCAGCGTGGCGTGGTGGTGGCCACCGGCGGCTGTTTCGACCTGCTGCATGCCGGGCACATCGCCACCTTGCAAGCCGCCCGAGCGGTCGGAGACTGCCTGGTGGTGTGCCTGAACTCCGATGACTCGGTGCGCCGGCTCAAGGGCGCTCAGCGGCCGTTGCAACCCGCTGCCGACCGGGCCCGGGTGCTGGCCGCGCTGGAGTGCGTGGACGCGGTGGTGGTCTTCGAGGAGGACACCCCGGCCACCGTGCTGCGCCGGATCAGGCCGGACATCTGGGCCAAGGGCGGCGACTACTCCGGGGTGCCGCTGCCGGAGGCGGCGGTGCTGGCCGAATGGGGTGGCGAGGCGGTGACGGTTCCGTACCTGCAGGGCCGCTCGACCTCCGCCCTGGTCGAACTGGCAAGGCATGCCGAACTGGCCGCCGGCGGCCCGGCGTAGTGAGCCCGACCGACGGCCGGCCGGTTGTGCTGGCCTTGCGCGCGCTGGGGCTGGGTGACTTCATCACCGGGCTGCCGGCGCTGGGCCTGATCAAAGCCGCGCTGCCCGGCCACCAGGTGGTGCTGGCAGCGCCGGCGGTGTTCGCGCCGCTCGTTCCGCTGATCCCGGCGGTGGACCGGTTGCTGCCGGCGGCCGAGCTGGCGCCGATCAGCCCGAGGCCGGCCGGCCTGGACGTGGCACTCGACCTGCACGGCAACGGCCCGGCCAGCCGGCGGTTGCTCAGCGCCCTCACGCCCCCGCGCCTGTACGGCTTCGCCGATCCCGCCCGCAGCCTGGTCGGGCCGCGGTGGCTGGCCGGCGAGCATGAGGTCAGCCGGTGGTGCCGGCTGGTCGCCGAGGTGCTGCCGGCCCCCGGCAGCCCGCTGGAAAGCCCGGCCGGCTGCCAGGCGGTGGGCTGCATGCGGCTGCCGCCGGTGCGAATGCCGCCGTCGCTGACGGTGCTGCACCCGGGCGCGGCCGCCCCGTCCCGACGCTGGCCGGCGCGGCGGTTCGCGGCGCTCGCCTCGGCGTTGCGCGAGCGCGGTCATCGGGTGGTCGTCACCGGTGGGCCGGACGAGGCCGCGCTGGCGCGTTCGGTGGCCGAGCAGGCGCAGGCGCCGGCACTGCTGGGGTTGTCCTTGCCGGAGCTGGTGTCGCTGATCGGGCGCGCCCGACTGCTGATCTGCGGCGACACCGGGGTGGCCCACGTCGCCTCGAATTACCGCACCCCGTCGGTGCTGCTCTTCGGGCCGGTGTCACCGGCGAGCTGGGGGCCACCCGCGGGCGGCCCGCACCGGGTGCTGTGGCACGGCGACGGGACCGGTGACCCGCACGGCCAGCAGGTGGATCCGGCCTTGCTGGCGATCACCGTCGAGGAGGTGCTGGACGCGGTCGAGCGGCTGCCCGGCGACCGGCCCGCGATGTTCAGTCAGTCAATGAGCCCTGAGGATGAGGAGTCGACATGCGCACACTAGAGCAACGCGCGGTTCTGATCACCGGCGGTGGTAGCGGCCTCGGACGGGCGATCTCGCGACGGCTGGCTGCCGGGGGAGCGCATCCGGTGGTCGCCGACGTCGATCTCAAGGGCGCTGAGGAAACCGTCCGGCTGGTGTCTGACGCCGGGGGCAGTGCCTCGTCCTGCTTGCTGGACGTGACCGATCCGGCCAGTGTCGCCGAGGCGATCGACACCACCGCGGCCCGGTTCGGCGAGCGCTTCGACGCCCTGGTCAACAATGCCGGAACCGACCGGGGCGCCGGCATCCTCGATATCTCGGACCAGCAGTGGCAGGACGTGCTGGCCGTCAACCAGTCCGGCCCGCTGTACACCACCCGACAGTTCCTCAAGACCCTCGGCGCCGAGGAACGCCGCTATCCCGCTGACGTGGTCAACGTCATCTCGATCTCGGCGATCACCGTCGGCGCGGACGCGGCGGCCTACAACAGCTCCAAGGCCGCGCTGGCGATGCTCACCAAGATCATGCAGCGCGAGGCCTACGAGTACCGCTGGCCGGCTCGGATCCACGGCTTGATGCCCAGCGCCATGAACACCCCGATGATGGATCAGTGGCAGCTGTCCCAAGAGGTGATGATGGACCCGGACACCGTCGCCAGCGCGGTCGAATTCATGCTGACGCTGCCGCCGGACACCTTCGTGCAGAACCTGGTGATCAACTCCCGGCGAGAGCCCGGCTGGCCACGCTGACCAGCCGGCGAACCGCCTCGCTCAGGCCGACTTGGCCGACTGGGGTGTGAATTCCTGGCCGTCGACCGCGATGACTTCCACGGTGATGGTGGTGCGGTTGGCGGCCCGGTAGCTGACCTGGACACCGGGCACCGCGCCCTGCAGCGCCTGCCCGAGCGGGCTGTTGGGCGTGACCACCTCGTCGTCGCCGAGGGCGAGTTCGTGCGGCAGCAGGACGAACGTCTCGCGGCTGCGGCCGCCGTCGAAGCTGAGCTGCACCTGGCTGCCGACCTGGACGGAGCCGGCCGGCCGGCTCTTGCGGCCGGCGCGGCGTGGCTGCCGCAGGCTCTTGGGCGCCTGCAGCATCAGCTCCAGCTCGGTGATCCGGGCCTGCAGGTCTTCGATGGTGATCGCGAGCTCGACGTTGGCGCACCGATCGGCGGCGTCACCGCACGAGCCAGGCGGAGTGTACTGGGCCAGCGCTTCGGCGCACTGGGCCTTGAGGTCGTCCAGCCGGACGCGGATCGCGTGCTCGACGGCATCAGCAGTGGCGGTCGGGGCTGGGACGGACTCGGCAGCGGGCGGCGCCACGCCGGCGGACTTGCGGGTCGACTTGCGGGCAGTGCGAGCAGGAAGGGTCGAAGTCATGGCTGAGCGCTCCGGCGGTTGAGCTGAACTGGCGAAACCACCTGCTGGGCCGACCCAATTCTGAGGTAGACGGTACGGCACGACAGCACCGGCTGCCAGTTTCGCCGAATCGCACAACTATCGACCGCGTGATCTTCTCGTGTGGCACACCGGCGACACCGCCCTCATGGGCCTTCCCTTGCGGGATTTCGGTGTGAAATCCACTGGATGACGGCTACTGTTGACGAAGGGTTGGAACTGCAGCCGCCGGCCTCCCAGCCTTGCTGGGGGTCATCCCGGAGGCGTTAGATGCCCACCGACTTCTTAGCACCTGACCGCGACGACGCGAGACTGGAGTTCGCGCTCCGAGTCGGAGGCGTCGATCCCGAAAGGGCAATCTTCTTTCTCGCGGGCCACCTGCTCGGCTCGGTGTGCCCCGGCTTCGAGAACTTCACCCGCAGCTGTGTCAACGGCGGCACCCGGCGACTGCGCCTGGATCTGGCAGACCTGCAATCCCTTGACATGGACGGGGTGAACGCCCTGCTCAGAGTGCGCGAGCTGCTGACGGTCAGCGGTGGCCGGCTAGTGCTCACCAATGCCAACGCCCACGTCATGTCGGTGCTACGGATGTTCGCCGAGCCGTTGCTGGCCACCGAGACGTCGGTGGTGCTGGGCGCCGGGACGACCCGCGCAGCCGGGCAGGCCAGGTCACGGCAGGCCGGGTCACGGCTTGCCCGGTCCAGGCAGAGCCTGGCCGGCTGAGCGGGTCGCAGCCGCTACCCCGACAGGTGCGGTGGCAGCGATCGCAGCCGCTACCCCGACAGGTGCGACGGCAGCTCTCCGGTGATCGTCACCTCTTCGGCGATATCACGCAGCTTGCGGTGCCGGTTCTGACTTGTCTTGCGCAGCAAGTCGAAAGCCTGCTCATCGGTCAGCTTCAACCTGGTCATCAGGATGCCCATCGCGGCGCCGATCTGCCGGTTGCTGGCCAGCGCCCGCTCCAGGTTGGCGACCTTGTCCTCGGCCCGGTTGAGCGCGTACTCCCGGAGCTTGGCCAGCTCGTAATGGGTGCGGACCCGGGCCAGCAGCTCGGGGGCGGCGAACGGCTTGACGATGTAGTCATCGGCGCCGGCTCGCAGCCCCTCGGCAGCCGACTCGGCTCCGGCCCGGGCAGTGAGCAGGATCGCCGGAATCCGCATCAGCATCGGGTTGGCGCGCATCAGCTTGATCAGCTCGACGCCGCTGCGGTCGGGCAGCATCACATCGGAGAGCACCAGGTCCGGCACCGCCCCGGCGGCGAGTGCCTCGTCCACCGAGCCGACTGCCTCGACCTGCCAGCCGTCGGCGCGCAGCAACCGGCTGAGGTAGTCACGCATGTCGACGTTGTCCTCGACCAGCAGGATCCGGCCGGCCGGCAGCACAGTGGGGTCAGCCGGCTCGGACTGCCGGGCGGGCTCGGTCGGAGCGGGTTCGCTCTGGGTGGCCGACCAGGTGTGCGCCTCGGCGATGAAGGCCGGCGCGACGGTGGAGATGCCACCGGCGACCGGTTCCCGATGCGGCCCGACCGCGACCCGGGGGAGCCGCACGGTGAACTCGCTGCCGCTGCCCAGCTCGCTGCGCACGCTCACCTCGCCACCGTGCGCGCGAGCCAGGTCACTCACCAGGGACAGGCCGATGCCGGCCCCCTCACGGCTGCGCGCGCCCCGAACGGGCACCTGGTGGAACCGCTCGAAGACCCGCGGCAACTCCTCTGCCGAGATCCCGAGACCGGTGTCGGTGACCGTCAAGCGGACCTCGTCGCCGCCTTCTTCCAGCCGGAGGTGGATGGTGCCCCGCCGGGTGAACTTCACCGCGTTGGACAGCAGGTTCAGCAGGATCTTGTTGACCATCTCGGGGTCGACGGCGATCGGTTCGGACACCGCGGCGGTGTCCACCACCAGCTTCAGACCGGCCTCTTCCACCACTGAGCGGAACATGCTGGCCACGTCGGTGCTCAACTGCGCCAGGTCGGTCAACTCGAGGTTGGCGTGCAGCTCGTCGGCCTCGGCCCGCGCGAACTCGAGCAGCGTGTCCACCAGCCTGCTCAGGCGCAGCACCGCCCGCCGCGCCGAGGCCACATCGGCCCGGCGGTCCGGCGGCAGGTTGACGTCCGGATCGTCGAGCAAGGCCTGGATCGGGCCCATCATCAGCGTGAGCGGTGTACGGAACTCGTGGCTGATGTTCTCGAAGAACCGGGTCTTGGCCTGGTCCAGCTGGGCGAAGGCCTCGGCTCGACGGTGCTCGCCGGCATAGGCCATCGCGTCGCTGAGCTCTATACCGAACTGGCGGGCGGCCAGATCCAGGAACCGCAGGAAGGCCTCGTCGGGGGCGCGGTAGGGATTGGCCCCCATCACCAGCACCGCGTGCGGCTGCGCACGCCCGCTGAGCCAGACGGGTTGCACCCAGACGGTGTCGGGAACGGCGGGACCCAGTGGCGAGGACTGCAACACCAGGCCCGGCGCCACGCCGGCCGGGTCGCTGAATTCGGCTACCCCGGTGCTGAGCACCCGGCCGAGCGGTGCCGAGGCGTCCGCGGCCGGCAGCTCGGCCGGCAGCGGGGCGCTGTCGGGAGACAGGCCGTAGCATCCCCGCAGCGTGGCCCGACCGTCCTCGGCAAGGGCGTAGACAGCCGCGAACGGGATGCTCGCGCGGTTGCTCGCCAGCACCTGCAGCGCCTGCTCGCAGACATCGTCAGGTGTCTCCGGCGCGGTCACCGACAGCGCTCCGAGCTCGCGGATCGTCTGCATCCACCGGTTCGCCACCTGCTGGTGGGTCACCTCGCTGACGACGACGAGGACCCCCAGCACCTGGCCGGAGTCGCCGCTGATCGGGCTGTAGGAGTAGGTCCAGTAGGTCTCCTCCTGGTAGCCGGCGCGCTGGAGGAACAGCAGTTCGTTCTCGAAGTAGCTGGCCCCGTCACCGGCCAGCACGCTCATCGCCCGGGCGCCGACCGCGGGCCAGATCTCGGCCCAGCACTCGGCAGCCGGCTGGCCGAGAGCGGCCGGGTGCTTGTCGCCGAGCAACGGGCGGTAGGCGTCGTTGTAGAGCTGGATCAGCTGCGGGCCCCACCAGATCAGCATCGGCGCCTTGGACGCCAGCACGGTGCGCACCGCCGCCCGCAACTCCGCGGGCCACTGCCGCACCGGGCCGAGCGGGCTGGCCGCCCAGTCGAACTGGCGCAGCATCGTCATGGTCTCGTCATCGCCGGGGAACAGCTCCGCGGCGCCGCTGCCGGGGAACAGCTCCGCGGCGCCGCTGCCGGTGTCGCTGCCCGCGTCCCTGCCGGTGTCGCTGCCCGCGTCCCTGCCGGTGTCCTGGGCGGCGCGGGTGACCCGGTCGGGCAGCGAGGTGACCCGGTCGGGCAGCGAGGTGACCACTGCCAGCGCAGGCGCGGCGAGGGTGAGCTCCCAGCGCAGCAGGTGCTGATCGGTCAGCGAGTGCTGAAAGGCCTGAACCCGCACCGAGACGCCGATGCCTTCTCCGTCGCCGGCCAGCTCCACCTCGCCCTGCTGCGGGGACTGCTCGACCCGGGCGCCGGTGATCATCGCGCGGATCAAGCGCCGGTGTTCGGACTGGAACAGCGAGGTGATCGGACGCCGGCTGTTGGAGCCGTCCAGGCCGGCCAGCAGCGTCGAGGCGGCCCGGTTGAGGTCCAGCACGATGCCGTAGGCGTCGGTGATCACCAGGGCCTGCGGTGAGGCGTCGAACAGTTGCTCGTTGCGAGCGTTCAGCGCTTCGAGCTTCGAGCGCGACTCGGCCAGCTGCTCGTGCTGGGCGCGAAGCTCCTCATCGGCCACCAGCAACTGCTCACCCAGGTCGGCCACCTCGGCCATCAGCTCGCTGACCTCGGCGCTTCCCTCTGAAGCAGCCATCGCGGTGAGCCGGGAGTGCTTCTCGCTCAGCCGAGCAAGGAACTCCGAGAGTTCGGATGGCGATGTCATGACGTCCCCGTGCGGTACTGCCCTGCCCGCGGACAGCTGTTTCTCAACCGCCGCGAGTGTGGGATTAAAGTTATACAGGGCTGGACGCGTCCGGCGACGAGGCCCAGTCCTACTGGCTCAGAACGGCCAAACCTAACATCGCCTTGCCGGTCGCTCAACCGGTTACTTGGTCAGCCCGCCGACGGTCCGGACTCGCCCAACTGGCTGGCGCTCTCCATCAACAGCAGGGCACCGTCATTGCCGCCGCGCTGGGGACCGGGGCCGGCCAGGGTGGTCACGGTGACCCGCAGCGACACCGGCCGGCCGCGCCGGTCGACGGCCTGCACGATCAGCTCGGCGCGCTCGCGCTCACCGCTGGCGACCTCGCGCGCCACCGTCCGCAGCTCGTCGGTGGGCAGTCCGATGTCGAGGTTGAGCAGGTGTTGACCCAACGTCTCATCCTCACGCAAGCCCCACAGCTCGTAGGCCTGGCGGTTCCAGGTGCGCACCGTCAGCTCGGGGCTGACCACGACCGCCGCGGCGGTCAGGCTGCTGAGCACCGATTCCATGAAGTGGTTCAGCGAGCTGATCTCGGCCGTCCGGGCCTGCAGTTCCTGGTTGATGACATGCAACTCGTCGTTGGTGGACTGCAGCTCCTCGTTGGTGGTCTCGAGTTCTTCGTTGGTGGACTGCAGCTCCTCGTTGGTGGTCTCCAGCTCCTCGATGGTGGACTGCAGCTCCTCGTTGGTGGTCTCGAGTTCCTCGTTGGTGGACTGCAGCTCCTCATAAGCCGTCTCGAGCTGGCGGTTGGTGGCTTCGAGGTCGTCGTTCAGCCGCCGGTACCGCGAGACGTCGTTGAACATCAACGACACCCCGAGCAGCCGGTTGGCGCCCCCGGTCAGCGGCAGCACCTGGATGTCGAGGAACGTCACCTCGGTGGGCGAGCGGTGCCACTCGATGCCACGCAGCCAGGCCGGCTGCCGTGAGGCGGCGACGCCGTCGATGTAGGAGCGCAGCTCGGCCGGCCGGTAGGAGATCTCCAGCTCGGAGAAGCTGCGGCCGACGTCGCGGACGCTGAGGCCGAAGGTGGCCCCGGCGGCGTGGTTGATCAGCTGGATCCGGTTGTCATGGTCGATCACGATGTGCGCGACCGGGCTGTTGAGGAATGCCTCGGAGGACAGCTGGCTGCGTTCGGTCGCCGCCTGACCGGCCGCGCTGCGCAGACTGTCCGCCACCGCGCGGGCTGTCGGCGACGACGTCCGCTTGCGGAAGAACCGGCGCTTGAGGTCGATCGGCTCGAAGGCGGCGCTGTGGTTGAGCAGCATCTCCGCCTTGCCGAGAAAGAGCACCCCCTGCGGTTTGAGCGCGAAAGCGAGCCGCGACACGATCCGGTTCTGGGTCTCGGCGTTGAAGTACATCAGCGCGTTGCGGCAGGCCAGCAGGTCGATCCGCGAGATCGGCGCGTCCTGCAACAAGTCGTTGCGGCCGAAGATCACGCTGCGCCGCAGGTCGGTGTCGAACTGGAACCGGGTGCCGGCCGGCTCGAAGTACCGCTGCCGGTAGCCGTCGGGCAGGCCCGCCAGCTCGCGCTCGGTATAGCTGGCCAACCGCGCGAAGCTCAGCGCCTCCTCATCGACGTCGGTGGCATAGATCTTGACCCGGGCCCGGAACTTCTCCCGCCCGAGCGCCTCGGCGAACAGCATCGCCAGGCTGTAGGCCTCCTGGCCCGAGGCGCAGGCCGCGCTCC
Source organism: Jatrophihabitans sp. (assembly GCA_036389035.1). Classification (NCBI taxonomy): domain Bacteria; kingdom Bacillati; phylum Actinomycetota; class Actinomycetes; order Jatrophihabitantales; family Jatrophihabitantaceae; genus Jatrophihabitans; species Jatrophihabitans sp. Next base: position 165,923 of record DASVQQ010000011.1, on the reverse strand, counting down.
ACAGCCTGATCGGCTCGTCGCCGAGCTGGTCGAGCAGGCTCGGCACCAGGTCACTGGCCAGCAGGTCCCAGGCGTCGCGATCGCGGAAGAACCCAGTGACGTTGATCAGGATGGTGTTGAAGAGCTGGGTGAACTCCTCCGGATGCACCTGCAGGTAGTCGTGATACTGCTCGAAGTCGGTGATGGCGACCCGCTGCATCTGGTGCAGCACGCGGCGCACCAGGCTGGCCCGCTTGTAGCCGGTGAAATCGAAGCCCCGAACCTCTTTGAGGTAGTCCAGCAGCCGTTCGAAGGCCGGGCTGAGGGCATCGGCGTCCGTCCCGACGGCGTCGCCGCTGTCGGGAGGCTCGGGATGCTGGGAACCGGTCACTGACCTCAACCTAGTAGCCGTCGGCCTCGGCTGTCGGCACCTTGTCGGTTTCGGGCGCGGACTCCAGTAGCTGCCTGATCAACCTGGCGGCGTGGGTGGCGTCCTCGGCCTGGGCGGTGAACCGGCCGGCACTCAGCTGGCTGCCCCGGGTTTCGGCCCGGCTTGCCAGCTGCCGGGCCAGCGCCGCCTTCTCCTCCAGGCTGCGCAGCGCCATCCACAGCGCGCTCTCCAGCTGCAACGCCTGCTCGCCCAGCAGGCTCTCCGGCGACCAGGCATGCCCGACCCGGCAGCGATAGCGGGTCAGCCCGCCGTCGGGGATCTCGAACAGCGTGCCGGCGCAGTCCGGGCAGGAGAAACCGGACGGCGAGCCCGGCCGGTCGGGATTGTCGTAGGCCTCATCCGACAGGGTGGCCATCCCCAGCTCGGTGTCGATCAGGTCGGTGGAGCGGCCCTGGCTCTGGCCGGCTGGCTGGCTCTGTCCGGCGGGTGGGCTCCGCTGGACCGGTGGCCGGCCGGCCGGCTCCTCCCTGGCGGGCACCCGGCAGAGCTTGTCGATCAACCGGCCGAGTTCGGCGGCGCCGGCGACGTAGTCCGGGGTGAGGTGCGTCAGGACACTCTCAGGCATCGCCGAGTAGCTGGCATCGGAGGGGTCCTGCACCAGCACCAGACCGCCGTGCTGGCGGATCGCCACGGCTCCGGCGGTGCCGTCATCGAGCACCCCGGACAGCACCACGCTGATCACGCGGGCGCCGCGGGCCCGGGCCGCGGAGCGGAACAGCACGTCGACGGCCGGACGATGACCGTTCTCGCGCGCTCCCTTGGTCAGCAGCACCTGGGAGTCCTCGACGAACAGGTGGTGGTCGGGCGGGGCCACCAGGATCTGACCGGCGGCGGTGACGTCGCCCGATGCGGCGTGCCGAGCCTGCAACCTTCCGGCGCGATCGAGGATCGCCGGGAGCACGCTGCCGCCGTAGGACGGCACGTGCAGGACCACCAGCACCGCGGCCGGCAGGTCCTCAGGCAGCACCGACACCAGGGTCTTCAGTGCCTCGACGCCCCCTGCCGACGCGCCGATCACCACCAGGTCGTACGACATCATCGTCCTCTGGCTGACCGTTCGAGTGCGCTGTGCGGTGGGCACAGATCGCGGGCGCGTGTGTTCGCTGCGCCCATCCGATCATGTTCGCTGGTTTTCTGCCAGCAGCGTGCGGGCTGAATGCGCTCCCTCGTGGCGCCACGTCAGCCCACCTGTCGCCTTTCAGGCGTCGGATGTCTCTAGAGTGAAGCCGTAGCTAATCGGGGGATGACAGCAGACGCGGAGGAGGGGAAATGGTCGCCGAACCGGAGCTGAACCAGTTTCTTTCCGAGCTGACCGCCCGGCGGCGACTGCTGACGCTGGCCGGGACCACAGGCGCCACCTTCGACGCCGACGTGCTGGCCGAGCTGGCTGAGCTGGCCGAGCAGTTGGTGGTGGCCGACGCTGAGCTGCGAGCCCAGCACGAGGAGCTCGAGGCCGCCCGGGAGGCGCTGCTGCGCTCGCAGGTCAATTACGAGCGGTTGCTGGCCGAGACCAGCACGGCCTACCTGCTCACCGATCAGCACGGCATCGTGAAACAGCTCAATCCGGCCGCCGAGGCGCTGCTGGGCCAGTTGAAACCCAGGTACCGACGGCCGCTGGCCACCAAGTTCGCAGTCGAGGATCGCGGCCGTATTCGGACCGTGCTGTCGCAGCTCAAGCGCTCCGGCGGTGAACCGGCCACCTGCCGGGCGAAGCTGGTGCAGCCGGACGGCGGCCTGCTCGAGGTCGAGGTGACTGCCCGGCTGGTGGCCCAGCTGCAGCCGGAGGACGCCACCCTGAGCTGGCAACTGCGGCCGGTGCCGCAGGAGCCGCGGCATGGCCTGCGGAGCGTGCCGGCTGCCGATGGGCCCGACAGCCCCGACCCCGTCCCCGGCACTGCTGGGCCGGACCGCGCCGAGCCGGACCGCGCCGAGCCAGACCGCGCCGAGCCAGACCGCGCCGAGTCGGGCCGCGCCGAGCGGTCTACGGGTGGTGACGCGCCGGCCCGGCCATCGACGGGCCTGCTGTCCGAGCTGTCCCAGCTGGCGGCGGTGCTGGCCGGCCAGCAGAGCGCTCAGGAGGTGCTCGACCAGGCGGTGCAGGCAGCCAGCCACGCGGTGCCCGGGGCCGAGCAGGCAAGCATCTCGCTGGTCGACAAGGACGGCGGCCTGCGCACCCCGAGCTCGACCGGGGAGCTGGCGACCGAGTGCGACCTCGCCCAGTACCGGCTCGGTGAGGGGCCGTGCCTGCAGGCGCTGTGGGAAGGGCAGGTGCTGCGGATCGATGACATGAGCGCCGAGACCCGCTGGCCGGCTTGGACCGTCCAGGCTCAGGCTCTCGGCGCGGGCAGCCTGCTGGCCTGCCAGCTGGCCACTCCACGGGGGGTGCTCGGCGCGCTGAACCTGTACTCCAGCCAGCCGCACGCCTTCGACTCGACCGCGGCCGCGCTGGTCCCGGTGCTGGCGGCGCAGGTGGGCATCGCGCTGGCCCGGGTCAACAACGAGGCCAACCTGCAGGCGGCGATCCAGAGCCGGCAGCTGATCGGGCAGGCGGTCGGCATCCTGATGGAACGGCACCGGCTCGGGCCGACAGCCGCGTTCGACCTGCTGGTCAGCGCCTCGCAGTCCAGCCAGCTCAAGCTGCGTGAGGTGGCGCTGCGGGTGAACGAGACCGGCCAGGATCCGGCGGACGCGGTGCGCCGGTACTGAGCCATGCCAGCCACGCCGGTCGCCTATCGCCGCTGACCGCGAAGGCGAGCCCGCTATCGTCGCGGGATGGCAGTGACAGAACTGATCTTGGTCCGGCACGGTGAGAGCGTCGGCAACGTAGCCCGCGAAGAGGCCGAGTCGACGGGCGCGCTGTCGATCTCGATGCCCGTGCGCGATGCCGACGTGCCGCTGTCAGAGCTCGGCGTGCTGCAGGCCCGGGCGGTAGGTCGGTGGCTGGCCGAGGACCCGGGCCGGCGGCCCGACGCGGTCTGGACATCGCCCTACCTGCGGGCCCGGCACACCGCGCGGACGGCGCTGGCCGAACTGGCCGACCCACCGGCGCTGCGCCAGGACGAGCGGATCCGCGACCGTGAGCTCGGGGTGCTGGACCTGCTCACCAAGCGGGGCGTCGGCGACCGGTTTCCGGCTGAGGCACAGCGGCGCAGCTGGCTCGGCAAGTTCTACTACCGCCCGCCCGGCGGCGAGTCCTGGGCGGACCTGGTGTTGCGGATCAGGTCCTTCCTGGCTGATCTGGAACGCGGGCCGGGGCAGGGCCGGCACCTGATCGTCTCCCATGACGCGGTGATCCTGCTGTTCCGTTACGTCTGCGAGCAGCTCGACGAGGACCGGGTGTTCGAGATCGCCCGCAGCGGCTCGGTCACCAACGCCTCGGTGAGCAGGCTGGTCCGCCAGGATGGTGAGCCGGGCTGGCGAACCGCCCTTTACAACGACCATCAGCACCTGGAGGCCTACGGAGCCCCAGCCACCGAGCATCCGGGAGAGATCGATGCCGCCCGTTGAGACGATCCTGACGCCGACCGGCCTGCGCGACTGGCCGCTGCCGGTGCCCGAGGGGGACAAGAGCAGCCGGGGGCGGGTGCTCGTGATCGGCGGGGCCCGTACCGCGCCGGGTGCGGTGATGCTGGCCGGCCAGGCCGCGCTGCGGGTCGGCGCCGGGGTGCTGACCCTGGCCGTGGCCCAGTCGGTGGCCGGACCGGTGGCAGCCGCGGTGCCCGAATCGGCGGTGCTCTGGCTGCCCGAGACCGCATCGGGATCGGTGGCGGGTGGCTCGGTCGAGGTGATCCAGCGCGCGCTGGGCAGCGCGGCCGCGATCCTGATCGGACCCGGGCTCGATGACGTCGATGAGACCGCCGAGCTGATCACCGGCCTGGTGTCGGCCGCTCCGCAAGACCTGCCGATCGTGCTGGACGCCTATGCCATCGGCGCCCTGGGCCAGCTGCCGCGGCACGTCCTGACGGCGCTGCGCGGGCGGCTGGTGCTCACCCCCAACCACACCGAGCTGGAACGGCTCCTGGCGGCGGCCGGCGAGCAATCCGGCGGCGCGGACTCCGGCAACGCAGACTCCGGCAACGCAGACTCCGACAACGCAGACTCCGCGGCGTCGGACTCCGACGCCGCGGATGACCCGCAGCGCCGCCTCGCCGAGCACTACGAGGCGGTGCTCAGCAGCGACAACCGGATCGTCACGCCGGCCGGAAACCGCTGGCTGGCGCCGGCCGGCCATTCCGGATTGGGAACCTCGGGCAGCGGCGATGTGCTGGCCGGCGCGCTGGTCGGCCTGCTGGCCCGGGGCGTCGAGCTGGGTCAGGCGGCGTGCTGGGCCACCTACCTGCACGCCGCGGCGGGAGACCGGCTGGCCGCCCGGGTGGGTTCGCTGGGCTTTCTGGCCCGTGAGCTGCTCGATCAGCTGCCGCTGGTGCTCACCGAACTGCAGGCCTGAGCCACGCCCCGCATCTTCGGCGCCGCGTTGGATTAGCTTTCCAACCGGACCTCGGACACCGACTTGTCAGGCCGCAGCCCGCGCCACACCGGGTGCCGCAACCGGCCGTCGGGCGTCCACTCGCCGAAGGCGACCTCGGCGACCAGCTCGGGCCGGACCCACTGCGCGCCGACGGTGAAGGCCCGCGGCGGTGGGGCTGGCAGCGCGGGAGTCGGACGAGCCAGCGGCGTGAGCTGCCGGTGCAGGGCGTCCAGGGCCGCGTCGGTGAAGCCGGTCCCCACCTTGCCGGCGTAGCGCAGGCCGTTGGCCGCGGACTCCCCGTCATCGGGCACGCCGACCAGGATCGATCCGATGGTGCCGGCCCGCCGGCCATTGCCGGGCTGCCAGCCGAGCACGACGACCTCCTGGGTACGGAGGTTCTTGATCTTGCGCCAGTCGGGGGAACGCCGGCCCGGCCGGTAGGTGCTCGCCAGCCGCTTCGCCACCACGCCTTCCAGGCCCAGCTCTTGGCTGGCCTGCAGCACCATCGCCCCGTTGCCCGCGAAGTAGGCCGGGCACTGCCAGCTCGCGCCGTCGAGGTCCAGTCCCTCCAGCAGTTGCCGGCGCTGCCGGTAGGGCAGCCCGATGGTGGCGGAGCCGTCCAGGTGCAGCAGGTCGAAGATCAGGTACCGGGCCGGGTCGGTGCGGCTGAGGCGCTGCGCCTCGGCGGCCTGCCCGACGTGCATTCGCTTCTGCAACCGGGCGAAACTCGGCCTGCCGTCGGGGCCGAAGGCGACCACCTCGCCGTCCAGGACGATCTGGCCGTTACCCAGCCGCGAGCCCAGGTCTTCGAGCTCGGGGTAGCTGACGGTGATGTCGAGGTCGTTGCGCGAGCGCAGGTGGACCCGGCCGCCCTCGAGAAAGGCCAGCACCCGGACGCCGTCCCACTTGGTCTCATAGCCCCACTGCTCGTCCTCGGCGGGGGCGGGCAGGACGCCCGCGGTGGCCAGCATCGGCGTCAGCCCGGGCAGCGGCGGTCCGGAGCGCGCCGGCCGCCCGGCCGGCGATCCGGAACCGCGTTTCATCGCATCCTCCTGATGCCATCGTCGCCGACGCCAACTGTCGCCCCGACCGCAGGGGCACGGCCCGCAGGCACGCGGGTGCGAGCGGCCTGGACAACCACCCTGCCCGCGCGGCATCGCCACCATAGCCGAATCGTCTATTCCGGCCGCAGCGCCCCGGGCGCGACCCGCGCCGCAGCCGAGTCACTAGGTTGGAGGGGTAACCGTCGAATCTAGGAGGTCATCATGTGGGTCCTGCTGTCGTCCCGATTGCGTACCTGGCTGCTGCTCGCCATCGCGGTGCCGGCCTTTCGCGCGGCGCTACGACGCGCTTCGGCCTCCGCGGCCCGACGCGATCCCGCCTCGCCCACCGCTCGCCGGCTTAGCTCGCTGGACTCCGGGCTGTCCCGCTTCGACCGGCGGGACCGGCGCCGTCGCTGAGCTGAACCTGACAAGCCGTCGGCGCGGCTCGGCCGTCACCGTGACCCTGAGCTGACCCGGTTCGCCGGTCGCTGTCCGGCTGGGGCCGCCGTTCGCCGCATCCTGGAGCCTCCTCAAGCACGGCCACCACTGGTCCGTGCCGCTGCCGCTGGGCGTACCTCACCGACGTCTCAGCATTAGTGACAGACGGTAGCCGTATCGTCGCTAGTGCTGAACCGGGCAGGACATGAGGAGAGATAGCCAGTGACAAGGCCGACGCCAGCGGCCCGCCGCCTGCAGTCGTTGGCGGCGCAGGTTGTGGACGACGGGGTGCTGCTCGACCTCAGCGGCTTGTCCTGGCTCGACCCGTTGCACCTGGTCGGCGTCGCCGCCATCGCCCAGCTGGCCGCTGCCCGGGGTTCCCGGCTTCGGTTGAGCGGGCTGCGCCGCAACCAGGCCGGCTACGCCTCCCGGATGCATCTGGGGGCGATTGTCGAGCATTTCGGAGGCAGCCACGACCTGCCGGTGAACGAGCGCGAACTCGACCGCAGCGACAGCCTGCTCGAGGTCACCGAACTCGCCACCGGCAGCGACGTCCGCCAGCTCAGTGGCCTGGTCTATGACCGGATCGCCGGTCACGACGCCGAGATCGCCCACGCGCTGCACACCGCGTTGGCCGAGATCGGAGCCAACGTCTGCGAGCACTCGGGCACCGTCGGCTTCATGGCGGCCCAGACCCTGCCGTCGCAGGGGGTGCTGCGCTTCGCCGTCGCCGACGCCGGGATCGGCTTGTTGGGCACGCTGGTCAGCCAGGGCGCCGAGGACGATCGGATGGCCATCACCATGGCGCTGTCGGGCACCAGCAGGAAGCAGGGTCCCGGTCGCGGCACCGGATTGCCCACCGCGGTGAGCGTGGTGAGCCGGTTGGGCGGTGAGGTTTTGCTGGCCAGCGGGTCGGCCCTGGCCACCGCAAACTCCCGCGGCCGGCGGCACGCGGTGCTGCAGAACAGCTTCGTCGGAACGATGTTCGAGGGCTGGGTTCCGGTGAGCGGGGCCCGACACGGCAGTCCCACGCTGTACGACTGGGCTGGTTAGTGAAACAATGAGCGCTATCGTTGACGCCGGAACAACTGACATGCTAGGGCTGCCGGCAGGCTGGTGATGCTGACAAGCTAAGGGGGTAGTCGTGGGCGTTCGAACATTGCCGTTGCCGCGACTGGTAGCGGGTCGCGATTACGCCGATGACATGGTGAAGACGCTCGGGGCGGTAGGCGGGCAGGACGTGGTGGTCGATGCCACCAGGTTGCTGTCGGGCACGACCTCTTTCGCCTATCAGCTCATCGAGCGATTGCTGGCCGAGGAACACGCCAACTCGGTGCTGCTGGTCGGCGCGCCTGCCGACTTCGCCGAGTACGCCACCTCCGCCGCCCGTGAACTGCGCGTCACCGATCGTTTCGACCTAGCTGAAGAGCTTCCCCGGGCCGCTGCCGCCAGCTGAGCCCGCGGACCCAGGCCGGTGAGCCACCGGCGAGTTGAGCCCCCGCGCACCCAGGCCGGTGAGCCACCGGCGAGCTGAGCCCCGCGCACTCTCAGGCCGGTGAGCCACCGGCAGTGCTCACTTGCGCGTGGGCTTTGCCGACACGCCGTCCTTGCTCCGCAACGCGCTGCCGATCGCGGCGTTCAAATCCTGCCACTGCTGCTGCTCCTGAGCCGCGGTGACCTCCGCCGAGCTGATGAAGCTGACCTCCGCCGCTGACCGCCAACGCTGTGCGGCCGCCGTCACCGCCGGATCGTCCACCCGGCTGAGCGTCACCTCGAGCAGGGCTCGGGCGTCGGTGTAGCGACGCTCAGCCTGCTCCAGCCCGGGCGAGGGCTGGCCGGCCCGGGCACGGCTGATCGCCCCGTAGTCCGAAACCCGACCGCGCAGGGCGAGCGCGGCGTCCTGGGCGTCGGTCAGCGCGGCGCGGCGGCGCTGGTAGCGGCGGGAGTTGCTTTCCCGGACGCTCAGCGCGACCTGGGTGCCGATCGCGATCAGCAGCGAGATGACCGCCGCGCCGACGGCGCCGGCCAGCGTGAGCGAGGTCGTGGACTCCGCGGCCGCCCGCAGCGCCGAGGTCACTGACCGGCGGCGCGGCGGCCTTCGGCCGGCTTGGTCGCGCGCTCGGCCGGGCTGGCGGCCAGCAGTGGGCGTGCCGCGTTGGCGTCGGCGACCTCGATGAGCTTGAGGTCGGCTTGCACGCCGAGGATGGCCGCCTCGATGGTGAGCGCGGCCAACGGCTCGTCCTTGTGCTGGCGGCGCAGCGCTCGCAGGGTCTGCAGTTCAGCCATCCGGGCTTCGCGTTGGGTGCGGCAGACCTCGTGCACCTGTTCCTCGCTGCGCCGGCCGGCGGCCAGCACCTTGAGGATGAAGTCGTCCCGATAACCCGCGGTCCGGGTGGTGGGCTCGGCCAGCCAACCGTCGAGTTCACGCCGTCCGGCGGCAGTGATTTTGTATACAGTGCGGTCCGGTCGGACGTCCTGGGACACAGTCCGCGAAGTCACGAGGCCGTCCCGGCTCAGCCGCTCCAGGATTTGGTACACATGGCCGATATTGAGCCCACCCCATTGTGGCCCGACCGCTTTCTCGAAATTCGTCTTAATCTCATAGCCGTAGCTCGGTCCATCGGCGAGAAAGGACAACACCGCGTGTTGGATAGCCACGCGGACCACTATAGGGGCAACGGTTTGTCCCTGAGGGCTACTGGCGAAGACCCGATCGTGTCAGCTGACAGGAGCATGATGGGGGGATGGAGGCACCAGCCGGTACATCCACCCCAGCGCGGGCGGGCGCGCGCGTCGAACTGGTGTCGGTGACCAAGACCCGACGGCAGGGACGGGCCACCGTGACCTCGCTCGCTGACGTCTCACTCACCATCTCACCGGGTGAAATCGTTGCAGTCACCGGCCCTTCCGGCGCGGGAAAGTCGAGCCTGCTTCAACTGATCGGCGGCCTCGACATTCCGGATACTGGCCGCATCCTTGTCGATGGCATCGACATTGCAGAGCTGTCCGGCAGGCATTCGGCCTACTTCCGCGGCAGTGTCGGGTTTGTCTTTCAGCGCTATCACCTACTACGCAACCTTTCGGCACTGGACAACGTCATAACTCCCGTACTGCCACTACGGGTCGACTTTGACAAACAGCAGCGAGGTCATGAGTTGCTGGCGGCTGTCGGGCTGGCCGACCAGGCCGCCGTCCCCGCCCGCGAGCTCTCGGGCGGTCAGCAGCAACGGGTGGCCATCGCCCGGGCGCTGGTGAACCGGCCACGGCTGCTGCTGGCTGATGAGCCGACCGGCAACCTCGACTCCCGGACCGGTGAGGAGATCTTGGACCTGCTGACCGAGCTGCAGGCCGAGCACGGCATCACGATGCTGCTGGCCACCCACGATTCGACGGTCGCCAGCCAGTGCCAGCGGCTAGTGGGGTTGCGTGACGGCCGAGTGGTCAGTGATCGCGAGTTGCACGGAGCCGACCCGGACAGCACGCTGCGCCGGATCAGCGGGCCGGGCTGATCCGCTCCCGGCTGTCCTCCCGCGGCAGCCCGACCGGGCTGACCCGGTCTTGGCTGTCCCCACCCGCGGCTGCCGAACGGGGCTCCTCGGTTGCCGGCCGGGATCCCCGCGCGGCAGCCGACCCTAGCCTGGCCCGGCAGGCCTGTTCAGTAGCTGATGGGCTCACCGTGAGTGACGATCGAACCCGTAGCCTGCTGTGCCGTGGTGAGCCGCACATCGCGCGATGTCAAACACGACCAAATAAATTGTGACAAGTCAGCTTGACCTGATGTAGTTCAGTGCCTACCGTCTAATAGACGGATTGCCCTACTACAGCAAGGGATTCGTCCATGACCACTCTGCTTGATCGGATCACGAAGGCCTTGTCAGGGTGGCTCAAGCGCAGCCTTCCGCAAAGGGTCACCGGCTGCGCCCCAGATCCTTTCACGCAGTGTGAATGCAACAACTATGACCAGTACGTGTGTCGTGACTGCCACCACTCGGGTCCGACCTGCGGCGTGGTCTGCGGCAATTGGGGGAATCCCATCCGTAGCTGCTGACGTAGCTGCTGACGTCTGGGCGTGTCGACCACGGGGGGAAGTGCAGTGTTCAGTTATGCCTTGATGACCATCAGATGCTTGCTGGTGCTGGTGCTTGCCGTTGCCGCGATCGGCAAGGTGCGCAATCGCTCGGAGCTGGACGAGTTCGGCCGGACTCTGCGGCTCGGTCTGAAGCTGCCCCAGGCCCGACTGGTGGCTGGCGCCTGGGTCGCGGTCGAGGGACTCACCGCGCTCGGGTTGGCGCTACCGCTGACCGTCCAGTACGCCGCCGTAGGGGCCGCGCTCGTGTTCGGGTGCCTCACTGTCGGCGCCGCGGCGCTGGTGACTCAGCGGCAGGAGTTCACCTGCAACTGCTTCGGCGCCGGGCACTCGCCGCTCAGCCGTCGGACCGTGCTGCGCAATGGCGCGCTGACCGGCGCCGCGCTGCTGTTGGCGGTGGGCCTGCGGTCCTCGGCAGCGGCAACTTCGGCCCCGGTGGTGCTGGCCGCGGTTCTCACCGTTCTGGTGGGCGCGTTGCTGGTGGGCCAGGCACGGTCTCTGCGCGCCCTGTTCGGGCGATTTTCCGGCCAATCCCTGGGCACCCCACCCATGCCGCCGAGTTCGGCGCTGCCCGTCGGCGGTCGACGATGACGATCACCACAGTCCTGGTGATGTACGCGTCGCTGGTGGCCACCCTGGCGCTGGGCATCTCGCTGCTGATCCTGCGCGCGCTGCCCCTCGATTCCCTGGCGTCTGCCGAGGGTGACGCCCTCGCCCGGCAGGACAGCGGCCCCGACATGGGTAGCCTGGCGCCGCCGTGCACCGCCCGGACCAACACCGGCGCTCTATTCGACACGGCTGACCTGGTCGGCAGCAACTACCTGCTGACCTTTCTCTCCAGCAACTGTCCAGGCTGCCTGACCGCGGTGCCCGCCCTGGTCGGCTACGCCGGACAGCTGGGGGACTCGCAACATCTGGTGACCGTGATCGTCGGCGATTCCCCGCGCAGGGCCGAGCTCGAGCAACGGCTGGCTGCGATCGCCACGGTCATCTGCGAGCCGGAGGCAGGACCGATCGCCGCCACCTACCGCATCACGGTGTTCCCGAGCTACCTGCTCATCTCCGAGACCGGAGAGGTGCTGGCCACCGGTCAGTCGGTGCACGACCTGCCGCAACCGCAACGACAGTGACATCGCAGGGCAAAACCGGCCACACTAAGCAGATGAACGCCGCCCACGGCTGCTTCCGGCCGTGATCCACCTGCTGCTCGTGCGGCTGCGGGTCAACTGGTTGCGGGTGACCGCGTTGGTACTGGGCGTCGCGGCGGCCACCACCTCGTTCATCGTGCTCACCGGGCAGGTCGCCGAGCAACGGCTGGAACTGCGTGGCCGGGTCAGCGCCCCGGACAGACCCAGTTACGACATCCTGGTGCGGCCGGCGAACTCCCGGACCGAGACGGAGCGGAACCAGGCACTGGTACGCCCCAACTTCCTGGCCGGCCAGTTCGGCGGCATCACCCTGCGGCAATGGCGTGAGATCCAGCGACTGGACGGTGTGGAGGTGGCAGCCCCCATCGCCATGGTCGGCTACCTCATGCAGCGCGTGGAGATTCCGATCGATCTCACCGAGCACCTCACCTCGGACGGCCCGCAGCTGTTCACAGCCTCGATAAACCGGCACACGGCACGGGGGCTGAGCGTGTTCGACCGGCAGGACATCAGCTTCAGCTATGTCACCCCCGAGCCGGTGGGGCTCGGAGGGACGCCGGACGACCTCAGCATGTACGGCGTCGCCATCGTGGGGCCTGACGGTCGAAGGCTGCGGCTGGTCTGCCCGACTCGGCCGCCGGCGACCGGCGGACCGTTCGAGGCGCGCAACCAGCGCAACGGCACCTGCTGGTCGCGGACGAACGGCCGCAACGGCCAAGGCTTCATCGGGCTACCCGAGGGGCATGCCGGACTCATCGTGCGGTGGAACTTCCCGTTTCTGCTCGCAGCGGTCGATCCCGAGCAAGAGGCCAAGCTGGCCGGGCTGGATCGGGCGGTGACCCGCGGCCGCTACCTGCCTCAGACGTGGGCAGGGGTGGGACCGGATCGGCGCACCGTGCCCGTCCTGATGGCCGAGCAGGCCGGCCTCGACATCCTGGACGAGGTCAGCATCCAGCGGCTCTCGCCGGCGGCGGCCGCCCAGTTCGGCGCCGGCCTCACGTCCGCCCAGCTGGACGCGCTGGTGGAGCGCGAAGGCGGGGAGAGGGTCCCGGGCGCCCGCATCACCGCCCAGGGGGCTTACCAGCGCATGCTGTCGGACCGGCTGCGGTCGGGCAGCCCTGATCTGCTCGTGGACAGCTACTGGACCAGCGATCCGGTGGACTATGACACCGAGCCGGACGGGTCGTTGCGGCCGCGGCCGGTCATCAACCCCCCGAGTGTCTGGGAGGCGCCGGTGAACGGCACCGGCTACGTCGCGGTGCCCCCGGAGGCGGCCGACACCGCATTTCGCCGACTCCATCACCATCCGGTGCTGCCCGTCGCCGAGGATCAGCCCGGGGCGTGGCTGAGAGTCATCGGCGCCTTCGACCAGTCCCGGCTGACCGAGGGCTCGACCCAGGCGTTGGGCGGGTACCGCACCGAGCCGCTGGCGCCGGCTGACCCGGCCAGCAGCGCGCACCTGAGGGGCCAGCCGCTGCTGCCGGACAGCAATTTCGCCGGTTACCTGCTGCCCGCGCCGACCATGCTGACCTCGCTCGAGGCGGCGGCGCTGTTCACCGACTCCTCCGTCTTCACCGACGTCAGCGACGCCAAGCCGATCAGCGCGATCAAGGTTCGGGTGGCGGGGGTGCGCGGCGTGGACCCGGTGAGCCGGGAGCGGGTTCGGCTGGTAGCCGAGGCGGTGGCGAGCGCGACCGGCCTGGACGTCGATGTCACGGTCGGCAGCTCGCCGACCAGCCGCCGGATCCTGCTGCCGGCGGGCTCGGCGGGCTCGGTCAACCGGCCGGAGCTGCTGCTGAGTGAGCAGTGGCAGCGCAAGGGCGTGGTGGTGACGGTGCTGCGCGCGGTCGACCGCAAGAGCCTGCTGCTGTTCGTCCTGGTGCTGGTGGTCTGCGGAGTGTTCATCGCCAATGCCGCGGCGGCCGCGGCCCGCTCACCCCGGATGGAGCTGTCGACGCTGAGCTGCCTGGGCTGGTCCCGCGGCCAGCTGATGAGGCTGCTGCTGGGAGAGATGGCGGTGGTCGGCGCCAGCGCCGGCCTGATCGGTGCGCTGGCGGCGTTGGCCGGCGCCCAGGCGCTTGACGTGCCGGTGAGCACCGGCCGGGCCCTGGCCGCGGTGCCGGCGGCGTTGGCCGTCACGCTGCTGGCCGCCGCCTGGCCGGTGTGGCGGGCGTCGCTGCCGACGCCGCTGCCGGGCAAGTCCTCGACCGGCTGGCCGCGACCGGTCCGCGGTGGGGGTGGCCGTGGCGGTGGCTCGGTGGGTGGGCCGCTGCGGCTGGCGTACCGGAACCTGCGCGGTGACTCTGCGCGAACCGGCCTGGCAATGACCGCGGTCGCCGTCGGCTCGGCCGGCCTGACGGGCTTGCTGGCCATCACGGTGGCCTTTCGCGGCAGCGTGGTGGGCAGCCTGCTCGGGGACGCGATCTCGTTGCAGGCCCGCCGGGTCGACTACCTCGCGGTCAGCATCACGTTGCTGCTGGCCGCGATCGCTGTTGCCGACGTCAGCTACCTCAACATCCGCGAGCGTCGCGAGGATCTGGCGTTGCTGCGGGCGGTCGGCTGGACGAGTTCCCAGCTCGGCCGGTTGATCACCGTCGAAGGCCTGCTGATCGGGCTGGCCGGTTCGGGGGCCGGCGCCCTGCTCGGTCTGACGGTGACCGCGCTGCTGGCCGGCTCGGTGCCGAGCAGCCTGTGGTTGCTGGCCGGGCTCACCGCGCTGACCGGCACCGTGATCAGCGTGCTGGCGACCTTGCTGACCGCGCTGAGCTTGCCGTGGCTGGTGCGGGCGCCCTCGCTGACCGAGGACTGATCCTGCGGCAGACCGAGGACTGATCCTGCAGCTGACCGAGGACTGATCCTGCGGCTGACCGAGGACTGATCCTGCGGCAGACTGCAGGCTGTGCCCGACCCGAGCGAGTTCGCCGCCACCGCTGCCGACGCCGACGCCGACCCCGGCGACACTGCCGACGCCGCCGCCGCCGCCGCCGCCGCCGCCGACGCCGACGCCGCCGACGCCGACGCCACCGCTGCCGACCCTGCCGACCCCGCCCACCCGGCCGCTGTCACCGCTCCGGGCGCCGGGGATGCTCCGGCCGGCGGTCCGCCGGTGCTGGTGATCGGTATCGGCGCCGATGGCTGGGAGGGCCTGGGCGCCCTGGCTCGGACGGCCCTGGCCGAGGCCGAGCTGGTGCTGGGCAGCGACCGGCAACTGCGCCTGCTGCCGCCGAACCTGCCGGCCGAGCGGCGCGCCTGGCCCTCGCCGATGCTGGCCTCGCTGCCGGGCCTGCTCGCCGAGCGGCACCGCCGCCGGTTGGTGGTGCTGGCCAGCGGTGATCCGATGTTCTACGGCATCGGCGCCACGCTGGTGCGCCTGCTCGGCGCGGGCTCCGTCCAGGTGCTGCCGCAGGTGTCCTCGCTGTCGCTGGCCGCGGCCCGGCTCGGCTGGCCGCTGGAAGAGGTCGAGGTCTTCAGCGTGCTGGGCCGTCCGGTGACGGCGCTGCACCCGCTGCTGCAGCCGGGACGGCGGCTGCTGGTGTTGCTCGGCTGCGCGGCTGACGCGGCAGCCGTGGCCGGCCTGCTGTGCGAGCGGGGCCTGGGGCCGAGCGAGCTGGTGCTGCTGTGCGAGCTGGGCGGACCGGCCGAACGGCTGTGTCGCCGCACTGCCGAGAGCTGGTCGCCGCTGCCGGAGGAGCCGCTGGCGGTGCTGGCGATCGAGGTCCGGCCGGCGCCCGGCGCGGTCCTGCTGCCGGCCTCACCCGGCCTGCCGGACGCGGCCTTCGACAACGACGGCCAGCTCACCAAGTCCGAGGTGCGGGCCATCACCCTGGCAGCGCTGGCGCCGATCCCCGGTCAGTTGCTCTGGGATGTCGGCGCCGGTAGCGGAAGCGTCGGGATCGAGTGGATGCGCAGCCATCCGTCCTGCCGGGCGGTGGCGATCGAAGCTCGTCCCGACCGGTTGAAGCGGATCGCGGCCAACGCGCAGGCGCTAGGCGTGCCGGGATTGCGGCTGGTGGCAGGGCATGCGCCGCAGGCGCTGGCCGACCTGCCCAGGCCGCAAGCGGTCTTCGTCGGCGGCGCGGTCAGCCGGGCCGGCGTGCTGCAGGCGTGCGAGTCCGCGCTGACGCCCGGTGGCCGGCTGGTGGCCAATGGCGTGACGGTGGAGGCCGAGGCCGTGCTGGCGGATTGGCACCGGCGCCTGGGCGGGCGGCTCATCCGGATCGCGGTGCAGCGGGCCGAACCGGTCGGCGGGTTCACCGGCTGGCGGGCCGCGATGCCGGTCACCCAGTGGAGCTACACCAAGCCCCGGGAGGCCGAACAGCCGTGACGGTTCACTTCATCGGGGCCGGACCGGGCGCGGCGGATCTGATCACCTTGCGGGCCCAACGGCTGCTGGCCTCCTCGCAGGTCTGCCTGTACGCCGGCAGCCTGGTTCCGGCCGAGGTGCTGGAGCACTGCCCGCCGGGTGCTCGGCTGATCGACACCGCCGAGCTGAACCTGGACGAGATCATCGCCGAGCTGGTGGCCGCTGATCGGGCCGGGCACCAGGTCGCTCGGCTGTGCAGCGGCGATCCGTCGCTGTTCAGCGCGGTGGCCGAGCAGCTGCGCCGGCTCGATCAGGCCGGTGTCAGCTATGAGATCACCCCAGGGGTACCGGCGTTCGCGGCGGCGGCAGCGGCCCTGGGGCGCGAGCTGACCGTTCCGGGGGTCGGCCAGAGCGTGATCCTCACCAGGACGGCCGAGCGCGCCACCGCGATGCCGCCGGGAGAAGAGCTGGGCAGCCTCGGCGCCGGCGGGGCGACCCTGGTGCTGCACCTGGCCGTGCAGCGGATCGAGGCCATCGTAGCCGAACTGGTAGGAAACTACGGCCCGGACTGCCCGGTGGCGGTGGTGGCCTATGCCAGCCGACCCGACCAGCAGATCCTGCGGGGCAGCCTTGCCGACATCGGCGAGCAGGTCCGGCAGGCCGGCATCCGGCGCACCGCGGTGATCGTGGTCGGCCGGGTGCTGGCAGCGGAAGGCTTTCCGGACAGTCACCTGTACTCGGCGGCCAGGGAACGGACCGGGCACTAAACTGCCGCCCGCTCAGGTTTGCGGATAGTTGCTAATGAAACTTGTTCAAACTCCGATCTGTCAGGCATTATTTTGTTGTGTCGGACGCCATTCAATACTCTCGCCCGGATCGCCGGGTGCTGCTGTCGGTGGGCGCCGCGGCCGGCCGCCTCGGCGTGGCGCCGGCCACCGTGCGCAGCTGGGAACGCCGCTACGGCCTGGGCCCAGGCGGTCGCAGCGACGGCGGTCACCGGCGCTACACCGAGGCCGATCTCAACCGGCTGCTGCTCATGCAAGAACTGGTCAGCCGCGGCCAGGCGCCCGCTGCGGCTGCCCGGGCTGTGCTGAGCGAGCAGTCCGAGCACGGTTCAGCCCGTTCCGCGAGCGGTTCGGTGACCACCCGGCCGGCCCCGGCGGCACGAGCTCCCAGGCATGGTGGCGGGCCAGGCGGCCGGGTGCTGGCAGTGCCGGGCGCCTCGCCGGAGGTACGCGGGCTGGCGCGAGCGGCCAGCCGCCTGGACGCTGACGCCGCGACCGGCCAGCTCGGTGACCTGCTGGTCAGCCGGGGCGCGGTGCGCACCTGGAACGAGGTGCTGCGCCCGGTGCTGGTCTCCATCGGGGTGCGCTGGGTACGAGCCGGCGTGGATGTCGAGCACGTGCTCAGCGAAGCGATCATGGACGCGTTGCGCGCCTACCGCGCGTTCCTGCCGCGGCCGGTGCCGGGGCGTCCGGTACTGCTTGCCTGCGCTCCGGAAGAGCAGCACACCCTGCCCTTGCACGCGCTGGCGGCCGCGCTGGCCGAGCAGCGGGTGCCGCTGCGGCTGCTGGGCGGGCGAGTGCCGATCACGGCGGTGGCCACTGCCGCGCGGCGCACTTCCGCAGGTGCGGTTTTCCTCTGGCAGCACCACCTCGACGAGCAGGGCGGGGCGCTGGCCGATCCCGACCAGCTGGCAGAGCTCGCCGGGCTGACCCGCAGCCGGCCGGCGCGGCGGTTGGTGGTCGGCGGCTCAGCCTGGAAGCAGACCGCGTTGCCGGCTGGCGCGGCCTACGCCACAGACCTGGAAATGGCGGTCAAGCTGCTCCAGCCGCCGACCCGGTGACCTCACTAATTTGTGCAAGTGGTCTAGCGCAGTTACGTTGGATTTGAGCTGAGAATTGGACAGTCGCCCTGGTCGGCTCCGAGCGGTGGAGCCCGTACCGGCGAGAGCGGGGCACTCCCCGGTCGACGAAGCGAAGTGAACAAGGAGTCATGACCCAACCGGACGTCCTGGTCACCGGGGCTTCAGGGTTCATCGGCTCGCATCTGTGCCAGGCGCTGGAAAGGGCCGGCCATCGGGTCCGGGCGATGACCCGGCATCCGGACCGCTACACAGGCGCCGGTCAGCCGGTGTCCGGTGATGTAGGCGAACCGGCCAGTTTACGAGCACCGTTGGCCGGTGTCCAGGCCGCTTACTATCTTGTGCATTCCCTGGACTCGGCGGAGTTCGAAGAGGTGGATGCCCGAGCTGCTCGCGCGTTCGGGGTCGCCGCTGCCGAGGCCGGCGTGCGGCGCATCATCTACCTGGGCGGCCTGGGAGCCGAGGACCAGCAGCTGTCGGCCCACCTGCGCTCGCGGCGGGCGGTGGAAACCCTGCTGGGACAGGCCGGCGTGCCGGTGACCGTGCTGCGGGCGGCGGTGGTGATCGGCCACGGCGGGATCTCGTGGGAGATCACCCGGCAGCTGGTGGACCACCTGCCGATGATGATCGCCCCGCGCTGGGTGAGCACCCGCACCCAGCCGATCGCGCTGGCCGACGTGGTGCGCTACCTGGTGGCCGTGCTGCAGGCGCCCGAGTCGAGCGGGCAGGTCTATGAGATCGGCGGGCCCGAGGTGCTCCGCTACATCGACATGCTGCAACGGGCGGCGAAGATCCAGCACAAGCGGAAGCTGCCGGTGCTTCCGGTGCCGCTGCTCACCCCGAGGTTGTCCTCGGCGTGGCTGGCGCTGGTCACCGATGTGAACCTGGCGACCGCCCGCAACCTGGTCGATTCCATGACCACCGAGGTGGTGGTGCGCCAGAACTCCATCCAGCGGTTGGCGCCGGGCCCGACGCTGGGCTACGACGAAGCGGTGCGGCGAGCGCTGGCAGCGCGCCGGGCCGCGGCCGGCAGGGACGCCGGGCGGCGACTGCCGCGGGTCGGATGAGGTATCTGCCCGGCTTGCTGCGTCCCGCCCTGGTCGACAAGGTCCCTCGCGATCACCGTGAGCCCGACAGCGCGTTCCGGCGGCGCCAGCTGGTGGTGACGGTGGTGCTGGCCGCCGGCGCCCTGATGCTGGGCCTGTCGCTGTCGGTCCGGCCGGCCGATCCGGCGTTCTATCCGCTGACCGCGGGGCTGGCGGCGGTCTGGCTGATCGGGGGCCTGGGCTCGGGACCGCTGCACCTGGGCCGGATCAGCTTTCGGGGGCAGCTTCGCCGGCCCGTCCTGACGCCGGTCGTCATCGGGTTGGCCGCTGCCGCGGTGTTCGTGCTGGGCGCCTTGGTGGTGCGTGAGATCGAGCCACTGCGGGCATTGACCGAGGACGTGCTGGCGCACGCGCGGTACGGCTCGCTGCCACTGGTGGCAGCGGTCACGCTGCTGAACGGGGTCGCCGAGGAGACCTTTTTTCGGGGAGCGCTGTTCGCCGCGCTGGGTGAGCGGCATCCGGTGCTTGCCTCGACCGCGATCTATGCGGCGGTGACGGTGGCCACCGGAAATGTGATGCTGGTGTTCGCCGCGGCCACGCTGGGGGTGGTCCTGGGCCTGCAACGGCGGGCATCCGGTGGCATTCTGGCCCCGATGCTGACCCACGTCACCTGGTCGCTGGTGATGCTGCTGGCGTTGCCGCCGCTGTTCGCCGGCTGAGGCAACCGATCAGCCGCGGTTCGCCGGCTGAGGCGGACTGATCAGGCGCTGTTCGCCGGCTGAGGCAACCGATCAGGCGCGGTTCGCCGGTTGGCCGTAATCGGCGAACGCCGCCCGGGCCTCGGCCAGTTGGCCGGCATCGAGCAGCTGTGGAACACCCAGCTGGCGCGCCCGCCAGGCCAACTCAGCGGTGTACTCGACGGCTTCGGCGACGGCCATCGCCGCGCTGAGGTCCGTTTCGACCGCGACGACGCCATGGTTGGCCAGCAGCACCGCGAACCCGGTTCCCAGCGCGCGTACGCAGGACTCGGCCAGCTGAGCGGTGCCGTAGCGGGCGTAGGGCGCCACCGGCACCGCCTCGCCGGCCCGGACGATCAGGTAGTGCACCGGCGGAATCTGCTCGCCCAGCACCGCGAAGGTGGTGGCGAACATCGAATGGGTGTGCACCACCGCGCCGACGTCCGGGCGGGCCCGGTAGACGCCCAGGTGCAGGGCCACCTCAGAGGTCGGCCGCAGCGCCCCGTCTAGCTGGCTACCGTCGAGGGCGAGCACCGCCACATCGCTGTCGCGCATGCCGGCGTAGGCCAGCCCGGTGGGGGTGATCGCGATCGCGCCGGAGTCCGGGTCGCGTACCGAGACGTTGCCCGAGGTGCCGCGTACCAGTCCGCTCGACACCAGTTCGTGGCAGGCCCGCACCACCGCGGCGCGCTGGTCGGGGAGTAGCACAGCTGGTTAGGCTACCGGCCATGCGAACCATTGACTGGGTCGACGGCACGGTTCTGATCATCGATCAGACCCGGCTGCCGGCCGAGCTGGTGAGCATCGAGATCCGCGAAGTCGATGAGCTGGTCGTGCACATCCGGTCCCTCGCGGTGCGCGGCGCGATGGCGCTGGGAGTGGCCGGAGCGCTGGGCATGGCGCTGGCCGCCACCCGCTCGGCCGAACGCGGGGGCGACCTGGACGCCGACCTGGCGGTGGCGGCCGGCAAGCTCAGCGGCGCCCGGCCCACCGCGGTGAACCTGTCCTGGGGCGTGGAGCAGCTGAGCTCCGCCCGGGCCGCGGGCGCCGGCGTCGCGGAGCTGGTGGCAGCCGCGCTGGCGATCCGGGACGCCGACATCGAGATCAACCAGGCGCTCAGTGATCGGGGCGCGCAGCTGCTGGCCGGCGCCCGCCGGGTGCTCACCCACTGCAATGCCGGCGCGCTGGCGGGTGTCGAGTTCGGCACCGCGCTGGGTGTCATCGAGCGGCTGCACGCCGAGTCGCCGCTGGAGATGGTCTATGTCTGCGAGACCCGGCCGCTGCTGCAGGGCAGCAGGCTGACCGCCTGGGAACTCGGCCGCCGTGGCATCCCGCACCGGATCATCGTCGACTCCGCCGCGGCCGGGCTGGTGCTGGGCGGCGAGGTCGAGGCGGTGGTGGTGGGCGCGGACCGGATCGCGGCCAACGGCGACGTCGCGAACAAGGTCGGCACCGTCTCGCATGCGCTGGCGGCCAGCTACGCCGGCATCCCGTTCGTGGTGGCCGCTCCGGAATCCACCATCGATCGGGCGACCGAGAACGGAGCGGGGATCTCCATCGAGCTGCGCGATGCCGGCGAGGTGCTGGCGCTGGCCGGTCAACGGGTGGCCGCGCCGGGCAGCAACGGCTGGAACCCGGCCTTCGACGTCACCCCGGCGGCCCTGGTCACCGCGATCGTGACCGAGCTGCGCACTATCGACGGTCGGGCCGACGGCGGCACCATCCCCGGCGACGGCACCGTCTCCGACGGCGACACCGTCTCCGACGGCGACACCATCCCCGGCGACGGCACCGGCCGAGCCGGCGGCACGGGCAACACGGCGGCGACCGGGTTGGTCCACGCCGACTGAACCAGGGTTAGATGTGCAGGTGCCTGCCGAACGCCATCCCCTGGAGCAGCATTTCCTCGCTTCGGTGACGGCATTGGAGCGTGGCGTGAGCCGGGATCCCGACGCCCCGGTCCGGGCCGGCAGCATGCTGTCGATCAGGCAGGCCGGCGAGCTGTACCAGGCGCAGTGCGAATCCCGTCAGGCCGACCTGGCGGCGATCTGGATGCAGACCCAGGGCCGCGGTTTCTACACCATCGCCTCGTCGGGTCACGAGGGCAACGCGGCGGTCGCGGCTGCGCTGCGCCCGGACGATCCGGCGCTGCTGCACTACCGCTCGGGTGGCTTCTACTGCGCCAGGTCCCGGCAGCTGCCCGGTCACGACCCGGTCCGCGACATCCTGCGCGGCGTGGCCGCGTCCACCGATGAGCCGATCGCGGGCGGGCGGCACAAGGTGTTCGGCAATGCCGACCTGGCCATCATCCCGCAGACCTCGACGATCGCCTCGCACCTGCCGCGGGCGGTCGGCCTGGCCTTCGCGCTCGGCCGGGCGCGCCGGGCCGGGGTGCGGACGCCGTGGGCGCCCGACTCGATCGTGGTCACCAGCTTCGGCGACGCCTCGGTGAACCACTCCACGCTGGTGGGCGCGCTCAACAGCTCGTCGAGCACCGTCCACCAGGGCCTGCCGATGCCGCTGCTGATGGTCTGTGAGGACAACGGCCTGGGGATCAGCACCCGGACCCCGTCCGGCTGGATCACCGAGCGGTTCTCGGCCCGCCCGGGTCTGCGCTACCTCGCGGTGAACGGCTGCGACCTGGCCGAGGTCTATGACGCCGCCAGCCAGGCGGTCTCCTACGTCCGGTCGGCGCGCAAGCCGGCGTTCCTGCACCTGCGGACCGTCCGGTTCCTCGGACATGCCGGATCGGATGCGGAGGTGGCCTACCGCACCCCGGCCGAGATCGCCGCCGACTATGGCCGTGATCCGCTGCTGGTCACCGCGGGGCTGCTGGCGGCGGCCGGCTTCGCCGACGGCCCCGAGCTGGCGGCGCGGTACGAGGCGATCGGCGAGCGGGTCCGCGAGGTGGCGGTGCGGGTGATGGCCGAGCCGCAGCTGGGCTCGGCCGCGCAGGTGATGGCGCCGCTGTCCCCGCGCAGCACCGAGCAGGTGGCCGCGGTGGTGGCCGAGCCGGCCGCCCCCGAGCGGGCCGCGCTGTTCGGCGGGCGGCTGCCCGAGGACGAAGGGCCGCTGACGCTGGCCCAGTCGATCAACCGGGCGCTGCACGACGAGCTGGCCCGGCGCCCGCAGGCGCTGCTGTTCGGCGAGGACGTCTCGGTCAAGGGCGGGGTGTACGGGCTGACCAGAGGGTTGCGCAAGAGCTTCGGCGGGGCCCGGGTGTTCGACACCATCCTCGACGAGCAGGCCATCCTGGGCGTTGGCCTGGGCGCCGCGCTGGCCAACTTCCTGCCGATCCCGGAGATCCAGTACCTGGCCTACCTGCACAACGCCGAGGACCAGTTGCGCGGCGAGGCCGCCACCCTGCAGTTCTTCTCCCAGGGCCGGTATCGCAATCCGATGGTCGTCCGGATCGCCGGCCTGGGTTACCAGAGGGGCTTCGGCGGGCACTTCCACAATGACAACTCGGTGGCGGTGCTGCGTGACATCCCGGGCTTGGTGGTCGCGGTGCCGGCGCATCCCGCCGACGCTCCGGCGATGCTGCGGAGCCTGCTCGCCGCCGCCGTGGTCGATGGCACGGTCAGCGTCTTCCTGGAGCCGATCGCCCTTTACCACCAACGTGATCTGCTCACCGACTCCGACGGCGGCTGGCTGGCCGAGTACGCCGGGCCGGACCGGTGGGAGGCCGGGCACATTCCGATCGGACGGGCCCGCCGGTGGTTGGTGGAGGGCGATGACGGTGGTTCGGCACACCGGGCCGATGCCGCGGACCTGAGCATCATCACCTTCGGCAACGGCGTGCGGATGAGCCTTCGAGTGGCGAATGCCCTTGCCGAGGAGGGGATGTCGGTCGCCGTGCTGGACCTGCGGTGGCTGTCGCCGTTGCCGGTCAAGGACATCCTGCGCGAGGCGTCCAGCAGCGGCCAGGTGCTGGTGGTGGATGAGACCCGGCGCTCGGGCGGAGTGTCGGAAGGCATCGTCACCGCGCTGGTCGACGGCGGCTTCCGTGGCCCGATCAAGCGGGTCACCAGCGTGGACAGCTTCATACCGCTCGGTGACGCGGCGCGGGCGGTGCTGCTGGACGAGGCCACCATCCTGCAGGCGGCCCGGTCGCTGCTCTCGGCGCCGGGCGGGGAGTAGCGGTGACCCACCCGTACTGGCCGTTGTTCGACCTGCGGTTGTCGGTGGGCGAGGTGGAGCTGCGCCCGATGACCGAGGCCGATCAGTTGCCGCTGGCCGCCCTGCTGCCCGACGACGTGGAGCTGGACCCCACCGCCACCCGCTACCCCGGCCTGGACAAGGCGACCAACCGCCGGGTGATCAGCTTTCAGCACTACTGGAACAGCTACGGAAGCTGGCGGCCCGAGCGCTGGAAGCTGCCGTTCTGCGTCCGGCTCGGCGGCGAGCTGGTAGGGGCGCAGGAGCTGGAGGCGGAGGACTTTCCGCTGCTGCGCACGGTCGACAGCGCCTCACACCTGGCCCCGCAGGTCCGTGGCCGGGGGATCGGTCAGCAGATGCGACGAGCCGTCCTGGCGCTGGCGTTCGGGCCGCTGCGAGCCCAGGTCGCGATCAGCTCCGCCTGGCATGACAACTACGCCTCGCTGGCGGTGTCGCGGGCGCTGGGTTACCGCCCCAACGGCGAGTCGCTGCATCCGCGCGACGGCGGGGTGGACACCTTGCAGCACCTGCGGCTGCGCCGCTCGGACTGGCTCGCCGGCGACGGGGGAGCGGGGGTGCTGATCGAGGGAGTCGAGGCCTGCTGGCCCTACTTCGGACTCGCGGCGGACGGCACAGCCTTAGCGCGTGATCATCCGGCCGGGCCGCGGAGTGCTGAGGGGACTCGTGCTGGCAGGGAATAGCTCAAAGATGAACCCGGCACGGCAGGCGCTTCTGGCATCATTCACGCCGCCATGGTCTCGCGCTCGCCTGCCTCGCGTCAGCCGGCTTCTGTCCGGGGCTGTTTGCGCAGACAGCTCGGTCGAGCCGACCGCCGCCCACGGCGAGATCACCGTGAGCGGCCGGCGCTCGATTACCAGCAGTAATCCGGGTAGCCGCAGACTTCGACGAGGTAAGCCGAGGAGTTGAGGAATCGCGAGGCCCCGCCGTCACTGATCCAGACATCCACGTGGATCTCCTGCTCGTAGACCGGGGGGGCAGACAGCGTGCAGCCACTCGACATGGAGGTGCAGCCTGAAATGATCCGCGACTGGTAGAAAGCCGGAATAGTCCAGCTAAAGGTTGACGAGGCGGTCGCGTTCTGAACCTTGAAGGCGACGCTGTAATAGGTGTTGGAGTTTCGGGTGTTCCTACAGGTTTGGTAGAAGTTGAACTCGTTTCCCGGCGCAATCCGGCAGCCGAACGTTTCCTGTCCTATTGCGGAGGCGGTGCCGGTGCTGAAAACCGTCAGACCTAGGGTCGTGGCGAGTATGGCGAGTAGACAAGCGAGCTTTCGTAGCATCTGGGCTCCTTCAGGTGAGTGTGACCTACTACACATGTTGGACCTTATAGACCCATTTGTATAGCGGTGGCGGACTACATGCAGCTGCGGTTGAGTCGCGACTGTGCTGGCTCGGTCGAGCGGGTGAGCAGGGCGCAGTCCCGGCCGGTCAGTGGGCACCAACCGGTACTCCTACGCCAAAGACCGGGTGATCCTGGAGTAGAAAGAAGAGATGAGCGAACCGACATCGAACGAGCAGCAGGACCCGGCAGCAGCCGACGAGGTGCGCCAGCACACCCAGACCGACACCGAGGGCGGCGAGGCGACCGACCAGGGCGAAGACGTCGCGCGCGAGCACACCGAGGATCCGGCCGAAGGCTGACGCTGGCCGCACGGCCCGGCAACCGCGCGGAATGAGGCTCTGCCGGCCGGCCTAGGTGCGAACGGCCCGGCAACCGCGCGGAATGAGGCTCTGCCCGGCCTAGGTGCGGACGGCCCGGCAGCCGAGCTTCGTGTTACCGGTGCCCGCGCCCACGTTGATGGCATAGGTGCATACCGTGTGCAGGCCGGCTGGCAGGGTCACCGTGATGTCAAAGCCCTGGTTCGGTCCGGCTGACTTGGCCTTGGCGACGTCCGGGCGTGCCACCGGGAACTTGAACCAGCCCAGGGCGCGCCCGTCGGAGTAGACCGCGATTGCCAGCGGCAGCGACCGGTTGTCGGGGTCGACGGCCCAGCCGCGCAGCCGGGCCCGGTGGGCGGTGAGCGCTACCGCGCTGTCGTAGTAGCCGCTCGGGTTGTGGCCGGCCGTCGAGGCGGGCAACGGCCCGCGGGCGTCGGCGAAGTCCTGGGTGAGCCAGAGCTTGCCGGTGCCGGCGTGGATCAGGACGTCGATGCCGACGTAGCGCACCGACCGGGACAGGATGTTGAGCCGGTGCCCGTCGTTCGGGGGCTTCTCGTTGTACATGGCGCTCTGCAGGCTGTTGGCGCCGGCGGTGGTTCGGTTGGTGGTCCAGCCGACGTTCTCGGCGATCGAGCGCCAGGGCACGCCGACCTGGCTGATCCGGGTACCGAGCGAAGGCTCGCCGGGCAACTGATGCGACAGCACGTTGGCTTTGGCCATCGCCAGGTTGTGACGGCGGGCGGCGGTGGTCAGCGCCGGGCTCGAGCCCAGGCTGGGCAGGCCGTGGGCGGTTCGCTGGGCGTTGAGCATCCGCATCACGCTGGTGGCCGCGGCGGTCTCGGCAGAGGTGGCTGCCTGGGCGGCGCCTGGATGCACCAGCAGCCAGAACACCGACGCGAGCGTGACCGCCAGCGCTAGGGCCGCCTGACGCCGGCGCGACGGACGCGCGGCA
This sequence comes from Jatrophihabitans sp., assembly GCA_036389035.1. NCBI lineage: Bacteria > Bacillati > Actinomycetota > Actinomycetes > Jatrophihabitantales > Jatrophihabitantaceae > Jatrophihabitans > Jatrophihabitans sp. Next base: position 139,570 of record DASVQQ010000011.1, on the reverse strand, counting down.
GCCACCACCTGCGAGCAGGGCATCTGTTTTCCCATCTGCGTCGCGCCGGCGGAAAGCCAGCGGCAATGGGTGTCTTATCGGCACTTCGGCCGCTGGCTTGAGCAACGCCATGCCCGGGCGCTGCCGGCATGGCCTGCGGCCGCCCGGACCCGCCGTATGGGCTTAGCGGCTGGCCGCCTTCTTGTACTGGCGTGCCGACAGCGGGATGAAGATCAGCATCAGCAGCGCCACCCATCCCAGGGTGTAGAGCACCGGGTGCTGCAATGACCAGTAGTCCGGCACCGGGGCATTGGGGGGAGTGTTGCCGAACAGCTCCCTGGCGGCCTGGGTCACCGACGAGACCGGATTCCAGTTGGCGATGAACTTCAACGGCGCGGGGAAGTTGTTGGTCGGCACGAAGGTGTTGGCGATGAACGTCAGAGGGAAGATCACCATGAAGGCGGCGTTGTTCACCACCTCGGGGCTCGGCACCAGCAGCCCCACCCAGGCCATGATCCAGGAGATGGCGTAGGCGAACAGCAGCAGCAGCAGGAAGCCGGCGATGGCCTCGCCCACCGAGCTGCGGATCCGCCAGCCGACCAGCAGGCCGGTCAGTGCCATCACCACGATGACGAGCACGTTGTTGGCGACATCGCTGCCGGTGCGCCCGATGAGCACCGCCGCGCGTGACATCGGCAAGGACCGGAACCGGTCGATGATGCCCTTCTTGATGTCATCGGCCATTCCTGCGCCGGTCAGGGTGGCGCCGAAGATCACCGTCTGGGCGAAGATGCCGGGGATCAGGAACTCGCGGTAATTGGTGCCTTCAACCCGGATGGCGCTGCCGAAGACGTAGGCGAACAGCAGGATGAACATGATCGGCGAAAGGGTCGAGAAGACCAGCAGGTCAGGAACCCGCTTGATCTTGATCAGGTTGCGCTTGGCCACGATGGCGCCGTCGCTGACGGTTTTGAGCATGCTCATCGAGCGCCGACCTCCTGCTTGGCTCCGGACTTGCCACCGGCCTTGCCGTCGGACCTGCCATCGGCCTTGCCGTCGGCGGATTGGCTGTCGTCCTCGGAGGGGCGCCCGGTCAGGCTCAGGAACACGTCGTCCAGCGTCGGGCGGCGCAGCGCCACGTCCAGCACCGAGATGCCGGCGGCGTCGAGGCGGCGCAGCGCCTCCATCAGCAGGCCGGCGCCGCCGGTCACCGGAGCGACGATGCGGCGGCTGTGCTCCTGCACCTCTACCGGGACCCCGGCCAGCTCGGTCATGAGGGCGCGCGCGGCGGGCAGGTCGTCCGGGCGGAGCAGCACGATCTCGACCCGCTCGCCGCCGACCTGGGCCTTGAGGCTGTCCGCGGTGCCCTCGGCGATGGCCCGTCCGTGGTCGATCACCATGATCTTGTTGGCGAGCCGGTCGGCCTCTTCCAGGTACTGGGTGGTGAGCAGCAGGGTGGTGCCGCCCTTGACCAGCTCCGTGATCACCTCCCACATGTCGGTGCGGCTACGCGGGTCCAGCCCGGTGGTCGGCTCGTCCAGGAAGAGCACCGGTGGCCGCGCCACCAGGGCGCCGGCCAGGTCCAGCCGGCGCCGCATGCCGCCGGAGTAGGTCTTCACCGGCCTGCCGCCGGCCTCCTCGAGGTCGAACTGGGCCAGCAGTTCGCGGGCCCGCTGCTTGGACGGCGCCCGGCCCAGCCCGTAGAGCCGGCCGACCATGTCGAGGTTCTCGAAACCGGTCAGGTACTCATCCACCGCGGCGTACTGCCCGGACAGGCCCAGCTTGGCCCTGACCTGGCCGGGGTTCTTGGCGATGTCGAAGCCGGCGACGTGGGCGGTGCCCGCGTCCGGCTCCAGCAGGGTGGTCAGGATTCGGACGACCGTCGTCTTACCCGCCCCGTTCGGGCCCAGCAGGCCCAGAATCGTCCCCTCGGGCACCGCAAGGTCCAGGCCGTCCAAAGCTCGGAGCTTGCCGTAGGTCTTGACCAGTCCACTGGCCGTGATGACGTCACTCATGGAGGCGGCGCCGGTAACTGCTCGGTCATGTCGTCAGTCCTCACACATCGCGCGTTGGCTGATGGAAGTCTTCAAGCTAGGGCACTGCTCCGACAACACATTTTCGCCCCACCGGGCGGCGTCTTCCACGCCGGTGGCATGGACGGTTCGTCACCACCAGTCGGGCGGACTGTCGTCGGCGGAGCGGTCAGGCCAGCGGCGCGAACACCCAGGGGCGCGAAATTCAGGACTGGGGCGCGAGGGTGCTCAACAGGTGTTCGGCGCGGCGCATCGACTCCTCAGGGTCGGCGTCGGGCGAGCCCACTTCGGGATCGAAGTTCAGGTCGATGAACAGCTCGGTGACGCCCTTGGCGGCCAGCCGGTCGAAGTCCTGGAGGATCTGATCGGCATCGCCGTGCAACGGCCGCCGCCTTGTCGCCGTAGTGCAGCCCGATGCCCGCGGCCAGCGTCCACGGACCCGGGACCTGGAGCTTCAGCGGGCCGGCGTAGTCCTGGGCCAGGTCCTCCAGGGTGTCGGTGTCCCGGGCCAAGGTCGCGGGCCTGGCGCAGGAACCACGTTGACACTGCACAAACTGACGCCTACTGTCCTACAGTGCACGATCAGTAAGAATGGTTTATAAAGGATTTTCCGGACAAGCGCACAGGGTCGTCGCCTGCCGGACACCGCGCCGCCGACGTCGTGAGGACTCACCGGGTTGACCAGAGACACGCGCACGCCGGACCGGCCCGCCGCTCCGGGGGCCTCTCCGGCGCCGACGCGCCCGGCGCCCCAGATCCGGCTCCCGCTCCCCGCGGCCGAGCACCGCGTCGCCGCGGTCGCCGGCGCCGACGGCACCCCGCTGGCCCTGCACAGCTGGCGGCCGGCCGAGCCGACCGAGGCGGCCGAGGTGACGACGCTGCTCTTCTACGTGCACGGCATCCAGAGCCACGCCGGCTGGCTGTTCGAGACCGGACCGGAGCTGACCCAGCACGGGACGGTGACGTACGCGGCCGACCGGCGCGGATCCGGCCGCAGCGGCGGCATGCGTGGCGACCTGCCCGCGGCGGGCGTGGTGCTGGAGGACTACCGGACCGTCCTGGCCCAGGCCCGGCGGGACTGGCCGGGGCTGCCGGTGGTGGCGCTGGGCCAGAGCTTCGGCGGCAGCATCCTGGCCGCCCTGGTCGCCCAGGGCCTGGAGGTCGACCGGCTCATCTACTGCGCCCCCGCGCTGGGCCAGCAACGGGCCCGGCACGGGACGGAGCGGCTGGCCGAGCTGGCCGCGCTGACCGGCACCGAGCACTCGGCCATCGCGCTGGCCGACGAGGACTACACCGACCTCGCCCGCTACCTGGAGTTCATGGCCAACGACCGGCTCATGCTGCGCCAGGTGACCGCCCGGAGCCGGGCCACGATGGTCGAGCTGGAGCGGACCTACCTGGAGCGCCGGGCCGACACCGCGGCCCCGGTGCACCTGGTCCGGGCCGAGCACGACCCGATCATCGCGCTGGCCGAGAGCGAACGGGTCCTCACCACCCTGCACGAGAAGGTCGACGTGGCCACCTTCCGGGGCCGCCACCACTACGTCGAGTTCTCCCGGGCCCGCCGCGACTACTGGCACTGGCTGGCGGCGACCGTGGCCGGGCGGGACCGGTGACGGCCCGGCTGGAGGTGCGGCCGGTCCGCATCCCGATGGAGCGGCCGTTCGTGCACGCCGGCCACGCCCGGTCCCGGGCCGCGTCGGTGTTGGTGGCGGTGGACCTTGACGGGGTCCGCGGCTGGGGCGAGGCCGCACCCCGGTCGTACGTGACCGGCGAGACGGTCGGCACCGCCGTCGACGCGCTGAACCGGGTCCGGCTCGAGGAGCTGCTAGACCCGGCCGACCCGGCCGGCGCCCTGGACCGGCTGGCCCGGTCCGACCTGGCCGGACTGCTCGGCCGGCTGGCTGGCGCGCTGGCCCCGATGCCGGCGGCCGCGGCCGGGCTGGAGATCGCCCTGTTCGACGCCGTCTGCCGGCGGCACGGCCGGACCGGCCTGGACGGGCTGCGCAGCGTCCCGGCCGCGGCGGCGCTGCTGCGCCCGCGGGCCGCCCCGGCCGCGGTCTCGGTGGTGCTGGACCTGGCCGACGACCCGGCCCGGCGGCTGGGCGGGCTGGACCCGTCCGCGGTCCGGCACGTCAAGGTCAAGGCGGGCACGGACGTCGAGGGCTGCGTCCGGCGGGTCGCCGCCGTCCGGGACGTGCTGGGCACCGGCCCGACGCTGTCGGTGGACGTCAACGGCGCCTGGGACCGGGACCTGGCCGTCGCCGGGGCCGCCCGGCTGCGCCCGCTCGGCGTGGACTGGCTGGAGGAGCCGGTCGGCCCGCGGGACTGGGCGGCGATGCGGGCGGTCCGCGAGGCCACCGGGATGGCCGTGATGCTGGACGAGTCCTGCACCGGCCCGGCCGACCTGGACGCCGCGGCGGCCGGCGCGGCCGACTCGGTCAACGCCCGGGTCGGCAAGTGCGGCGGCCTGTTCCCGACCCTGGCCCTGGTCGCCGCGGCCCGGGAGCGCGGCCTCGGCGTCCAGCTCGGGGTGCACGTCGGCGAGGTCGGGCCGCTGTGGGCGGCCGGCCGGCTGCTGGCCTGCTCGCTGACCGGCCTGCTAGCGGTGGAGGGCGGCCGGCAGGACGAGTGGTTCCCCGAGCCGCTGACCAACCCGCCGTACGCGGTGGACCGGGTCCGCTGGCAGGTCGCCCCGCTGACCGGCCCCGGCATCGGGCTGGTGCCGACCCGCGCCCTGCTCGACCGCTGCCCGCCCACCTCGGCCCCGTCCCCCTCGGCCCCGTCCCCCTCGGCCCCGCCCACCTCGGCGCCGTCCCCCTCGGCGCCGTCCCCCTCGGCCCCGCCCGCATCGGCCCCGCCCGCATCGCCGGCCGCCCCGCCGGCCGCCCCGCCGCCCGTCCCGACGACCGCGAGGAGCTCCTCATGACCGCACGCACCGCCCTGCTCGTCGGCGCCGCCGGCGGCATCCTGCGGGAGGTGGCCGCTGGGCTCGCCGAGCAGGGCGCCCCGCTGGTGCTGCTGGACCGCGACGAGGCCGCGGTGTCCGCGCTCGCCGACCGGCTGGCCGACCTGACCAAGGTCGACGTGGTCGTCGGGGACGTCACCGACGTGGCCGTCGCGGAGCGGCAGCTGGCCGAGGTCGCGGACCGGCACAAGCCCGCGGTCCTGGTGAACGGGGTCGGCGGCGACACCCGGGTGATCGGCTACGCCGACCTGGAGGTCGCCCACTTCGAGCAGACCTACCTGGAGAACGTGATCGGCACCTTCCTGGCCATCAAGGCCTGCGCGCCGGGGATGGCCCGGGCCGGCTACGGCCGGATCGTCAACTTCGCCTCGGCCGGCGGCCGGACGTACAGCCACTTCAACAACGCCGCCTACGTCGGGGCCAAGGCCGCGGTGATCGGCATGACCAAGCAGATGGCGTACGAGCTGGCGCCGTCCGGCGTGGTGGTGAACGTGGTGGCGCACGGGCCGATCGCCACCGAGCGGGTCGCCGGTGCGTGGGAGCGCCGGGACCCGGCTCAGAAGGAGCAGGTGCTGTCCCGGCTGCCGATGGGCCGGATGGGCACCGTGGCCGAGGCGGTGGGCAGCGTGCTGCACCTGTGCTCGGAGGGCGCCGGCTACACCACCGGCGCGGTGATCGACATCAACGGCGGGCTCTACATGTGAGCCCGCCCCGTCCGACCCCCCGCTTCCAGAAAGGACAATCGTGGCGATCTATGTCGTCGAGTTCCGCTACCGCGTGGACCGGGCCGGCCGGGAGCCGTTCCACCCCGCGCACGCGGCCTACCTGCACGCGCTGACCGAGCGCGGGGCGCTGCTGCTCGGCGGGCCGCTGACCGGGGACAACGCCGGTCTACTGGTCTACCGGACCGCCGACCGGGCCGAGCTGGACCGGGTGCTGGCCGAGGAGCCGTACGTGACCGGGGGCGTGGTCGCCGACACGGTGGTCCGGGAGTGGCAGCCGGGCAAGGGGAGCCTGGCCGCGGCGCCGGCGGCCGGGGGCCGGTCGTGACCGGCGGGCGGCTGCTGGACGGCCCGGCCCCGGCGCCCGACCCGGGCACGGCGCTGTCCTTCGAACTGGGCGCGCTGCACGCGGCCATCGGCGACCCGCAGATGGACTCCATGCGCATGCTCAGCGAGACCGCGATGCGCTTTCCGGCCGCGCTGTCCTTCTCCTCCGGCGCCCCGTACGACGGCACCCACGACCCGGCCACCCTCCCGGTCTACCTCGACCGCTACCTGCGGCACCTGCGCGAGGGCGGGGTGCCGGAGCAGCGGATCCGCAAGCTGCTGTTCCAGTACGGCCCGGTCAACGGGTTCATCCGGGAGGAGGTCGCGCGCAACCTGCGCCAGGACGAGGGCATCGACGTGCCGGCCGACGCCGTGATGATCACCTCCGGCTGCCAGGAGGCGATGCTGGTCGCCCTGCGCGGCCTGATCACCGGACCGCAGGACGTGCTGCTCACCGTCTCCCCCGCGTACGTGGGGATCCTGGGCGCGGCCCGGATGCTGGACGTCCCGCTGGTCGGGGTGCCCGAGGGCCCGGACGGGCTGGACCCGGACACGCTGGCCGCCGCGGTCGCCGACGTGCGGGCCTCGGGGCGGCGGCCGGTCGCGGTCTACCTGATCCCGGACTTCTCCAACCCGTCCGGGACGGTGGTGCCGCTGGCCGCGCGGCACCGGCTGCTGGAGCTGGCCCGGCGGGAGCGGCTGGTCGTGCTGGAGGACAACCCGTACGGGCTGTTCGCCCGGGACGGCGAGCAGCTGCCGACGATGAAGTCGCTGGACCGGCACGGCTCGGTGCTCTATCTCGGCTCGTTCGCCAAGACCGCGTTCCCGGGCGCCCGGCTCGGCTATCTGGTGGCCGACCAGCCGGTGTCCGGTACGGGCGGGTCGGTGCGGACGCTGGCCGAGGAGTTGTCCCGGGCCAAGAGCATGTTCACCGTCGGCACCTCGTCGCTGTCCCAGGCGGTGGTGGGCGGGATGCTGGTCGAGCACGACTACGACCTGCGCACCGCCACCCGCGCGACGACCGCGGTGTACGCGGAGCGGCTGGACACCACGCTGGCCGCGCTGGCCGGGCACTTCCCACCCGAGCGGCACGCCGAGCACGGGGTCAGCTGGAACACCCCGCGCGGCGGCTTCTTCCTCACCGTCGAGGTGCCCTTCGTCGCCGACCTGGCGGCGATGGAGCGCTGCGCCCGCGATTTCGGCGTGAGCTGGGCGCCGATGTCGATGTTCCACGTCGGCGGGGGCGGCGACCGGGCGATGCGGCTGGGGTTCAGCAACCTGGCCCCGGACGACATCCGGGAGGGGGTGGCCCGGCTGGCCCGCTTCATCTCCGACACCACCCCCGGCCGCAACGGTCACGAAGTACCACGCAAGTGACCATTCCGGCCCGGTCCCCGGACCGCAGCTCCCAAGAGGTGACGATGACCAGAAGCGACGCCAGGCAGGTCGCGGTGGCGGTGGACAGTTACTCCGCCGGCAACTTCTTCCCGGCCGCGTTCGCCCCGTACGACATCCGGCTGGTGCACGTGCGGAGCACCCCGGAGCTGATCCCGACGATGAGCCCGCCGAACCTGTCCGCGTACGACGAGAGCATCGTCATGGACGGGGAGGCGGCGCTGGTCGAGCGGCTGCGCGGCTACGACCCGGTCTGCCTGATCCCCGGGCAGGAGTCCGCGGTCGAGCTGGCCGACCGGCTCAGCACGGCGCTGGGGCTGCCGTCCAACGGCACCGCGCTGTCCCGGGCCCGCCGGGACAAGTTCGAGATGATCGAGGCGCTGCGCCGGGCCGGCGTGCGCACCGAGCCGCTGGTGTTCCACGCCGGCCGCCACACCGGGCTGGCGGGCTGACATGCGGATGGCCAACCTGGCTGGCCGGGCCCACCTGGTGGCGGGCGACCGGTCGGTGGACGTCGCCCGGGCCAGCGGGGGCCGGTTCCCGGCCGACCCGATGGCGGTGCTCGACCGGTGGGCGGAGGTCGTGGCCTGGTCCCGGGACGTGGACGTGGCGGCGGGCGCGCCCTGGGACCCGGCCGAGCTCGGCGCGCCGTCGCCGCGGCCGCGCCAGGTCTTCGCGGTGGCCAGCAACTACCGCGACCGCCCGCTGGTGCTGCCCACACCGGCGGACCTGCCGGTCACCTTCACCAAGTTCCCGGCCTGCGTGGTCGGTCCGTACGCGGACGTCCCGCTGCCGACGGACACGGTGGACTGGGAGGTCGAGCTGGTCGTGGTGATCGGCCGGGCCGCCCACCGGGTGCCGGCCGCGGCGGCCTGGGACGTCGTGGCCGGGGTCACCGCCGGCCAGGACTTCTCCGAGCGGACCCTGCAGCTGGGCGGACCGGCCAAGCAGTTCTCGCTGGGGAAGTCGTTCCCGGCCTTCGGCCCGACCGGGCCGGTGCTGGTCACCCCGGACGAGCTGGCCGACCGCGACGACCTGGGGCTGTCGTGCCGGGTCAACGGCGAGACCGTGCAGGACGCCCGGACCCGGCAGCTGATCTTCCCGGTGGCCGAGCTGGTGGCCCGGCTGTCCGGGGCGTGCGCGCTGCTGCCCGGCGACCTCATCTTCACCGGCACCCCGGGCGGGATGGGGATGACCATGACGCCCCCGCGCTACCTGCGGGTCGGGGACGAGGTGGTCAGCCACATCGAGGGGATCGGCGGGCTCCGCAACCGCTGCACGGCGCCGGACGGGATCCCGCTCTCGTGATGACCCTGCCACGTCCGTTCCGGTTACTCTGGCTCGGGCAGACCCTCTACCGGGTCGGCCTGCTGGCGCCCGCCTTCCTGGTGCTCTACCTCCAGGAGGACGGCCTGGCCTACGACTGGACGACCGCGGTCATCGTGGGCCTGTTCGGGGCCGGGGTGCTGGTCGGCGGCCTGATGGGCGGTGTGGTCGCGGACCTGGTCGGGGCGCGGCGGACCATCCTGTGGTCGCAGCCGGTCGCGCTGGTCACGGCGATGCTGTTCCTAGGGCCTGACCGCGGCCGAGATCGGGCTGATCATCGCGGTCAACGCCGTGCTGTCGGTGCTGCTGCTGAACGCGTTCGCCGGCGGCATCCCGACGTTCGTCGCCGCCGTCGTGGTCTGGACGGCCGGCGAGGTGCTGTGGGCGCCGATGTCGGCGACCTTCCTGGCCAAGCGGGCCCCGGCCGGGCGTACGAGCAGCTACCAGGGGGCGTTCTTCTTCGCCTGGAACGCGGCCTTCGTGGTCGGCGGACCGGTCGGGATCACCGTCGCGAACGCCTGGGGTTACGAGCTGCTCTGGTTCTGCACGTTCGTGGTCGGGGCCGTCGCGGCCCTGGGCCTGCTGCTGATGGCCAGGATTCCGGGCTTCGCCCCGGTGGCCGCGGAATCGAAGGTCGAGAGATGACATGACGACTGTCCGAACGTCCCCCGCCGACCCGGGTCAGGGCGCCCTCGCCCTGTCCTCCTGGCCGCACGTCAACCAGTCCTCGGTGCCCCCGGCGTTCCTCACCGGGACCCGCCGGGCGCTGGCCCGGCAGCGCGCCGCCTGCCACGACGCCCACGCCCCGAGCGCCGCGGTGTTCCGGGACATCCTCGACCAGGCCGAGGGGACCTACTTCGGCAAGCGGCACGGGCTGGCGACCGTGCGCACCCTGCGGGACTGGAAGCGCGCGGTCCCGGTGCACAGCTACTCCGACCTCCGGCCGTACGTGGACAAGCTGCTGGACGGCGACGCCAACGTGCTGACCCGCAGCGAGCCGTACGCGCTGCTGCGCACCTCCGGCTCCAGCGGGGAGCCGAAGCTGATCCCGACCACCCGGCACTGGCGCAACGCCTACCGGGGCCGGGCGCTCTACGCCCAGTGGGGGCTCTACTTCGAGTCCGTCGGCATGGGACCGGGCGCGACCGTCCTGGACCTGTCCTGGGAGCGGTCCAGCACCTCCACCAGCGTCGGCGACTACCCCAGCTACGGCATCTCCCAGCGGCCGGCCGCGGTGAGCAGCGTCGACTGGCTGCCGCCCTGGTACGACGAGAGCTGGTTCCAGGGCGTCGAGGGCGAGAGCTACCGCAACGGCCTCTACCGCAAGCTGCGGCTGCTGGCCGGCGCGGACGTGCGGCTGGTCGTCGCGCTGAACGCCTCCAAGATCGTCGGGCTGGCCGAGGTGCTGGCCGAGCGGGCCGACGACCTGGTCTCCGACCTGCGCAACGGCACGCTGGAGGGGCGGCCGTGCCACGGCGGGGCCGACCCCGACCTGGCCTCCCGGCTGGCCGGCATCCGCCGGGCCAACCGGGGCATGCTGCGGCTGACCGACCTGTGGCCCGGGCTCGCGCTGGTGGTCGCCTGGAACTCGGCCTCGGCCGCGCTCTACCGGCCCTGGCTGGACGAGGTCACCCCCGGGGTGCCCAAGCTGCCCTTCAGCGCGACCGGCACCGAGGGGATCATCACGATCCCGGTGGACGGGCACCGGTCGGCCGGGCCGCTCGCCGTCGACCTCGGCCTGTACGAGTTCGTCCCGGCCGAGGACCGCGACGAGGAGGTCCCGCTGGAGCCGGACGTGGAGACGCTCGACTTCCACGAGGTCGAGGTCGGCCGGACGTACGAGGTGGTAATGACCCAGGCCAACGGTCTCTACCGGTACGCCCTGGGCGACCTCTACACCGTGGTCGACCGGATCGGGCAGGTCCCGCGGCTGGACTTCGTCGGCCGGTCCGGCTTCGGCAGCTCCTTCACCGGCGAGAAGCTGACCGAGAAGGACGTCTACCTGGCCGTGCGGGCCGCGCTGGGCGACCAGTGGCGCAGCCTGTCGCTGTTCAGCTGCGTGCCGGTCTGGGCCGCGCCCCCCGGCTACACCCTGATGATCGAGTGGGCCGACGACCTGCCGCTGTCCCCCGACCGGTTCGCCGAGGATGTCGAGACCGCCCTGCGGCAGCTCAACATCGAGTACGCGGACAAGCGGGCCGCCGACCGGCTCACCCCGCTCGCGCTGCTGCCGGTGCCGCCGGGCACGTTCGCCCGGGTGGAGGACCAGCGCCGACGCGAGGGCGCCTCACCCGCGCAGCTCAAGCACCACTGGATCCAGCGGGACGGCTCGCTGCTCACCCACGCCGCGGCGGCCCTGGCCGAGGTCTAGAAGGGCACAAGAATTCAGGGGCGCGAGAATTCAGGACTGGGGCGCGAAAGTGGTCAACAGGTGTTCGGCGCGGCGCATCGACTCCTCAGGGTCGGCGTCGGGCGAGCCCACCTCGGGATCGAAGTTCAGGTCGATGAACAGCTCGGTGACGCCCTCGGCGGCCAGCTGGTCGAAATCCTCGCGGATCTGGTCGGCATCGCCCTGCAACGGCCGCCGGTCCGCCGCTGCCGGGCGCTCGGTCAGCTCGAGCACGCCCCGGATGATGAACCGCAGTCGGTCCGGGTCCCGACCGGCGTCGCGGGCGGCGCCGCGCATCAGCTCCAGGTCGGCTCCGATGCCGCGCAGGTCGTGCCGGCTGACGCTGATCCAGCCGTCGGCGATCCGGCCGACCCGGCGCAGCGCACGCTCGGCGGCGCCTCCCAGCAACAGCGGCGGATGCGGCCGCTGCAGCGGCTTGGGCTCGACCTGAGCCGGCGGCACCCGGTAGAACTCGCCCTCGAAGTCGACCACCTGCTGGGTCCAGATCGCCTTCAGGCAGGCGATGAACTCCTCGGTTCGGTCGCCCCTGCGGGCGTAGTCGACACCGGCGGCCACGAACTCCTCCTTGGCCCAGCCCAGGCCCAGGCCCGCGTCCAACCGGCCGCCACTCAGCTCGTCCAGGGTGGACAGCTGCTTGGCCAGCAGGATCGGGGAGTAGAACGGCGCGTTGACCACTGCGACCCCGAGCCTGGCTCGCTCGGTGACGGCGGCGACGTGGGCCAGGGTGATCAGCGGGTCCTGCACGGCTCGGTACATCGGGCCCCAGTCACCCTCGGCCGGATGCAGCAGCCGCTGGAAGGACCACAGGGAGTCATAGCCCAGCTCCTCGGCCCGGGTGGCGATCCGGACCAGGTTGGGGGTGCGCGCCCAGCTGCCCGAGACCGGGAGCCCGAATCCCAGCCGCATCCGGCTCACCTGCCGTCCAGCCACTGGCCACCGAAGTACATCAGCTCGTCGCTGAGCAACTCGATTCCGATGCCGTCCGGATCGCGGAAGTACAGCGACTCCTCGATGCCCTGGTCCGGGCCGCCGTAGGCGATCCCCGCGGCGTCGAGCCGGGCCCGGAGCTCGGCATGGCGACCCGGTTCTACCGAGATCGCGATGTGCTGCACTCCTCCGATGGCTTCCTTGCCGGGCTTGAGGCCCAGCCCGGGGAAGTCGAAGAAGCCCAGCAGCGTCGAGTTGCCCAGGTCGAAGAAGAAGTGCGACGAGCCGGGGTAGTCGCGGTTCTCGACCAGCTCGATCAGCGGAAAGCCCAGCAGGTCCTGATAGAACCGGATGGTGGCCTCCGGGTCGCTGCAGATCAGCGCCGCGTGGTGGATGCCCCGGCCGTTGGAGGCGGGCCGGCGCTCGAGCGGGATCAGGTACCGCCGGCGCAACTCGGCCCGACGCTCGGCAAGCCGGGCCTGTTCGGTCTCGTCGGGCTGCGGGGCCATCAGCTCAGCCGCTCCCTGAGGAAACTCACCGTGCGCTGCCAGGCCAGCTTGGCGCTGTCCGGGTCGTAGGTGCCCAGCAGGTCGTGCTCGTTGTGGAAGGCATGCCCCGCGGGGTAGTAGAAGAACTCGACGTCGACGCCGGACTCCTCGCGGATCTGGCTTTCCAGCTCGCGGGCCTGGGACACCGGGTAGAACTGGTCCTGCTCGCCGTAATGGCCCTGCACCGCCGCCCGCAGGCCGGAGTACTGCGAGGGCACCGCCTCACCGACCCCGTAGAACGGCACGGCGGCGCCGATCCGGTCACCCTGCTGGGCGGCCAGCATCAGCACGAAGCCGCCGCCCATGCAGAACCCGACGGCGCCGACCGTGCTGGAGCTGACCGCCTCGTGGCCGAGCAGGTAGTCCACTGCGCCGGCCAGGTCCTGCGCCGCCTTGGCCACCGGCAGCTCCGACATCAGCTTGCCGGCCTCGTCCGTATCGTGGGCGGTCCTGCCGCCGAACAGGTCGGGAGCCAGCGCGACAAAACCCTCGGCCGCCAGCCGGTCGGCGATGTTGACGATGTGGTCGGTCAGCCCCCACCATTCCTGGATCACGATCACGCCGGGGCCGCTGCCACTGGCCGGCAGCGCCAGATAACCGTGTGCCTGACCGCCGTTGCTGGCGAAGGTGGTGTTCTGGGCTGGGTTGTCCTGGGCTGGGCTGTCCTGGCTCACGCGGGGACCTCGCTCTCGGATCTGCGGCACGCTGGAGGGACGTCAAACCTGCCCTCGAACCTAGGTGCTGCTCCGGATCTCCGGCAACCCGGTCCCGGCACCCGGTCCCGGCACCCGGTCCCGGCAACCCGGTCCCGGCACCCGGTCCCGGCACCCGGTCCCCTCAACTACGGGATTCCAGCCGTCCGGGACGATCTCGTCAGCCTCGCCGGTAGGACAACACCGCGACCCGGCCGGCCTCGCCCGAAGCCCAGCACGCGCCGTTCTTCGCGCAGCTGATGGTGTCGAAGCTGCCGCTGTCGAACTGGTGCCAGCTGTGGCCGTCGTCGTAGCTGATGTCACTGCCGGAAATGCCGACGGCGATCGCTGTGGGGTCGTGACGGTGCGGCAACCAGGCCACTCCGGAGCGGTAGCCGCTCGGCGCATCAGACACCAGCCGCCAACTGTCCCCACCGGTGTTGGTGCGGGCCAGCGCCTCGGTGGCGCTGGTCGGGGTGTTGAAGTCCCCGCCGGTGGCCACGCCGTGCCACCGGTCGCGGAACGCCAGCGCGAAGACGCCGGCAGTCGGGCCGCTGCCCATCCCGGTGTCGGTCACCGTCCAGCTGAGCCCGCCGTCGCGGGAGTGGAACACCCGGGCCTGGCTCTGGCCGCCGGTGCCGAACCAGGCATCGCGGCCGAGCGTGGTGATGCAGTCACCGCCGGCCGCGAAGGCCGCCTCGCCGGGCAGCGCGGCCGGCATCGCGGCATTCGACAGCACCTGCCAGCTGCGGCCGCCGTCGCTGGTCGCCAGGATGCGGAACTTGCCGCCGACCGGGTCGCTCAACACCAGGCCGTGCTTGCGGTCGGAGAACGACATGCAGTCGAAGAAGGCCTCCGGATTGGTGTTCTGGTAGGCGACCTGCCAATGCCGGCCGCCGTCGCTGGTGGTGTACAGCGCCGAGTCGGTTCCGGAGCCGGCCGCCATCGCGACCGCATGCCTGGTGTCGAAGGCATGGATGTCGCGGAACTGGAGCGTTTCGGCGCCGGCCGGTGAGACGTCGCGCCAGTGCCGGCCGCCATCGGCCGTCATGAGGATCGTGCCGTCGTAGCCGCCGACCCAGGCCACCCTGGCGCTCACCGCGGACAGGCCGCGAAAGTGCGAAGTGCTGCCGGTGTCGACCAGTCGCCAGGCCGGGGCCGCGACGGGTTTTCCAGAGCCCTGATGTCCAGAGCCGGCTTTTCCAGAGTTGGCGGGGACCGGATGGGCGGGGGCGGCGACGGCGGGGGTTGCCAGTGCGGCCAGCACCGCGGTCAGCGCGGCGCCCGCCACGGCGCGGGTCCGGGTCGTCAGCGACAGGTTCATGCGCCGCGACGTTACTCAGCGCCCGGTTTGCAATGGATGAAGCCAGTGCGAAATCCGGTGGCCCTCCCAGCGCAAACGGCTGGTGCCAATCATCGGCTGAAGTGGCATCGTTATATCCATGAGCATGCAAGCGATCTGGAACGGCGAGGTCATCGCCGAGAGCGATGACACCGTCGTCGTCGAGAACAATCACTACTTCCCGTTGGACTCCGTCCGGCAGGACGTGCTGCGGCCCTCGCAGTACGAGACCCTCTGCCCCTGGAAGGGCACGGCGTCCTACTACTCCCTCGAAGTGGACGGGAAGCTGAACCAGGACGCTGCCTGGTACTACTCCGAGCCCAAGGAGGCCGCCAGCCAGATCAAGGACCGGGTGGCCTTCTGGCGCGGCGTGGAGGTTCGCGCCGGCTAGTCCGACGGCCGCCGCGCCCCGTGCAGTCGATTTTGGCGGGTTGCTGGTTCCGGCAAAGTTTCAATGGCAGGGTGAGGTGTCCGACTCGCACTGATCATGAAAGGCCTCGCCATGCCAATCCATGATGGCCCGTGGCTCGATGGCACGCCCTGCTGGATCGACCTGTCCGTTCCGGACGTCGACGCGGCCAGGCCGTTCTATGAGGGTGTGATGGGCTGGGAGATCCAGGAGACCCCGCCGGAGTACGGCGGGTACCTCAACTGCCTGAAGAACGGCCGGCCGGCCGCCGGCATCGGCCCGAAGATGACGCCGGAGGCGCCGACCGGGTGGCTGACGCACTTCGCCACCTCCGACCTCGAAGCCTCGGTCGAGCGGGTCAGCGCGAACGGCGGCCAGCTGAGCATGCCGCCGATGGATCTGATGGACCTGGGCCGGATGGCCGTGTGCGCTGATCCCAGCGGCGCCGGCTTCAGCCTGTGGCAGGCCGGCAGCCATGCCGGACTGGGCGTCGTGAACGAGCCGGGCTCGCTGATCTGGACCGAGCAGATGAGCCGTTCGTCGCAGGAGAACCTCGCCTTCTACGGCGCGGTGTTCGGCTGGGAGTTCCACGACATGTCGACGGACGACCTTCGGTATGCCACCTTCGTGATCGAGAGCCGCGACATCGGCGGGGTGGGTGAGTACGCCGCCGACGATCTGGAACTGCCCGCCCAGTGGTGGGTGTACCTGGCGGTCGATGACACCGACGCGAGGGTCGATCAGGTGGTCAAGCTCGGCGGCAGCGTGATCCGCCCGCCCGCGGACTCCCCGTACGGCCGGATCGCCACCGTGGCCGACAACCAGGGCGCGAGCTTCTCGCTGATGGCCGCCCCGCCCGAGGGTTATGGTGACTGACCCCGCGCCGGAGGTCGGGCCGGCCCGGCTGAACTGGCGCAACACGATTGGCGGCGGAGACCTGCTAGCGGCGCCGGTCAGCGCGTTCCTGGCCGGCTGGCCCAGCGCCGGGCTGGTCTCGGTGGCTGAGATCGATCCGGCGCTGGCGGACACGGCCGCGTTCTGCGAGTTCTACGGGGTGCCTCCGGAGGCCTCGGCCAACTGCGTGGTGGTGACCGGCAAGCGGGCCGGCGAGGTCAAGTACGCGGCCTGCATGGTGCTGGCCACCGATCGGGCCGACGTCAACGGCGCGGTGCGCCGGCTGCTGGACGTGCGCAAGGCCTCCTTCGCCCCGATGGCCGAGGCCGTCGAGCTGACCGGCATGGAGTACGGCGGCATCACCCCGATCGGGCTGCCCGCCGACTGGCCGGTGCTGGTGTCGGGCGAGGTGGCCGCCGCCGGGCCGGTGGTGATCGGCAGCGGGCTGCGGCGCTCCAAGCTGCGCCTGGACGGCGCCTTGCTGGGCACCCTGCCAGGCGCTGAGGTGGTGCCCGAGCTGTCGCAACGCTGAGCGGTCAGCGCTGCTCAGCCAGCGCGCGCAGCGCTGAAGTCAGCGATGGTCGTCCAGCGCGGTCAGCAAGGCGTCGTGCAGCAGGCCGTTGGACGCGGCGGCGTTGCCCTGCCGCACGCCGTCCACCCCGTTCAGGCCGGTGAACCGGCCACCGGCCTCGGTGACGATCGGCGCGAGGGCCGCCATGTCCCACAGTGACAGCTCGGGTTCGGCGGCCAGGTCCACCGCGCCCTCGGCGACGAGCATGTAGGACCAGAAATCCCCGTAGGCCCGCGTGCGCCAGACCTGGTTGGTCAGCTCCAGGAATGCTTGCTGACGGCCCAGCTCGGCCCATCCGGACAGCGAGGCGTAGGACAGGCTGGCGTCGGCGAGCCGGCTGACGGCCGAGACCCGCAGCCGCCGGGGCGGCTGGCCGAACGAGCTGCCGAACGCGCCCTGCCCGCGAGCCGCCCACCAGCGCTGCCCAAGCGCCGGGGCGCTGACCACCCCCAGCACCGGTTCGTCGTGCACCAGCAGGGCGATCAGGGTCGCCCAGACCGGCACCCCGCGGACGAAGTTCTTGGTGCCGTCGATCGGGTCGAGCACCCACCGGCGCGGCCCGCTGCCGGCCGTTCCGGACTCCTCGCCGCAGAAGGCGTCATCAGGTCGGTCGGCGGACAGCCGTTGCCGGATCAGCCGCTCGACGGCCTGGTCGGCGTCGCTGACCGGTGTCAGGTCAGGTTTGGTGCGCACCACCAGGTCGGCGCTGCGGAACCGCTCGGTGGTGACGGCGTCGGCCAGCTCGGCCAGCCGCAGGGCAAGTTCGAGATCGGCCAGCCAGCCGTGGTCGGGGTCAGCAGGCGGATATTCCGGCGTACTGGTCACGGCCAGCAGGCTATCGTCGCCGGGTGACACAGGGCCAAGCCGGCGTGGACCGGGCACGGGCGCTGGCCGATCCGGCGTCCTTCGACGAGATCGCCGATCCCGCTCTGCGCCGGGTGCTGCGTTCCTACCTGGTGCGCGGACGGTTGCCGGTTCTCCCGCGGGGCGGCGTCAAGCGCAGCCTGCTGCTGGCCTACCTGGCGACCGCCTTCGAACCCGGGGTGCGCTATCGGGAAACAGAGGTGAACTCGATCGTGGGGGTGTGGAACCCGGACGTGGCCGCACTGCGCCGCTACCTGGTCGATGCGGGGCTGCTGGCCCGGCAGGACAGCGTGTACTGGCGATGCGGGGGATGGACATGACCGGACCAGGTGCCGCTGGCCCGTCCGCGCGTTCGGCGGTGTCGCCGTTCTACGTGATGCAGGTCTTCCAGCTGGCCGAGGCCCGGCGCAACCTGGGGCTGCCGGTGTACAACCTGGCGATCGGCCAGCCGGGCACCCCCGCGCCGGCGGCGGTGCGCCAGGCGGCCCGGCAGGCGCTGGCCGAGCACCAGCTCGGTTACACCGACGCGCTCGGGCTCCCGCCGTTGCGGGCGGCGATCGCCGAGCACAGCCGGGCCTGGTACGGCATCGACGTGCCGCCGGCCAACGTGGTGGTCACCACCGGCTCGTCCGGCGGCTTCCTGGCGGCGTTCCTGGCCGCCTTCGAGGCGGGCCAGGTGGTCGCGATGGCCCGGCCGGGCTATCCCGCCTATCGCAACATCCTGACCAGCCTGGGTTATGTGGTGCAGGAGTTCGACTGCGGCCCGGGCCACGGGTTCACCCCGACGCTGGCGATGCTGCAGGCGCTGGACCCGGTGCCCGACGGGCTGATCCTGGGCTCGCCGGCCAACCCCACCGGCGCGATGGTGGCGCCGGACCAGCTCGCCGAGATCGCGGCCTGGTGCCGGGACTCGGGCGTCCGGCTGATCTCGGACGAGATCTATCACGGCATCAGCTACGCCGGCCCGGGCGCCAGCGCCTGGCAGTTCGACCGGTCGGCGATCGTGGTGAACTCGTTCTCCAAGTACTTCTCGATGACCGGCTGGCGAGTGGGCTGGCTGCTGGTGCCGGACGAGCTGCTGGAGGCGGTGGACCGGCTGGTCGCCAACTTCACGATCTGCCCGCCGACGCTGTCACAGCTGGCGGCGCTGGCGGCCTTCGACGCGCATGCCGAGCTGGAGGCCAACGTGGCCCGCTACGCCGAGAGCCGGGCGCTGCTGCTGCAGGCGCTGCCGGCGATCGGCCTGGACCGGCTGGCGCCGGCGGACGGGGCGTTCTACATCTACGCCGACGTCTCCGATCACACCGACGACTCGCTGGCCTGGGTTCGCCAGGTGCTGGCCGCCACCGGGGTGGCGCTGGCGCCGGGGCTGGACTTCGACGCCACCGACGGCCACCGGTTCGCCCGGCTGTCCTTCGCCGGCGACATCACCGTGATCGAGCAGGGTGTGACGGTGCTGGGCAAGTACCTGCAGGCCGGCGGCTGAGCGCCGGGACGCGCCCGCGGCTGAGCGCCGCGAACACGCCCGCGGCTGACTAACCGGCCCGCACCGCGGGCGTGCCGTCCGGGGTGCTGGCGGCCCGGCGGCCGACCGAGCCCCGCAGCACCCGTAGCACGATTCCCGGCGCGAGCAGCCGGGTCGGCGCGTCCACCAGGTTGAGCACCCGCAGGAACGCCGCCCCCAGCACTGGATCGGCCACCGCCGCCACGTGCAGCCGGTGCACGTAGGCGTTGACGAACCGCACCTTCGGCGAGCGCCGCCCGGTCACCTCCGGAAAGCGCAGGTCGGTGCCGACCGCGATCGACCACGGCCCGTCGATCACCCGGGCGGCCCCCCGGAAGAAGCGCCGGGCGAGGTCATCACTGGCGCCAGCGCCAGCGCCGGCGCCGGTGGCGGTGTCGCCGAGCAGCCGGCGCAGCAGCAGCGCCTCCAGCGCGGCGACAGTCATGCCCTGGCCGTAGATCGGGTTGAAGCTGCACAGAGCGTCCGCCACCACCAGGTAGCCGGCGGGGAACCGGCGCAGCCGCTCGTAGCGGCGCCGGGTGCTCACCGGAAAGCGCATCTTGACCGCGGGGCTCTGCGCCACGGCGGTTCGCACGACCTCGCCGACCTGCGGGGCGGACAGCGAGTCGGCGAACGCGGCCATGCCCTCGTCGGCGGTGGGCGGCTCCTCGCCGAGCATGCCGGACAGCGCCACGGCGTAACAGCCATCCTCCTGGGCCGCGACGATGCCGGCCCGGGGCAGTCCCGGCACAGCGTTGGTCAGCGCGCCGGACAGACCTTCCAGGTGGTGCGGCTCCCGGCGGTAGACACGGGTGACGTAGGTGACGTCGACCCGCACCTGCTCCTCGGCGGGGCGCGGGTACCCCAACTCCTCCAGCCAGATCGGGGTGCGCGAGCCGCGACCGCTGGCGTCCACCACCAGGTCAGCGGAGAGTGTCTCCTCGGCACGGTCGGCGCCGCCTGGGCCCGACGGCAGCAGCCGCACTCCGGTGACCCGGCTGCCGTCGGCGGTGGCGGTCAGGCCCAGCACCTCGGTCGGGCCGCTCAATTCCACTCCCGGCAGCGCCCTGACGCGGGCGCGCAACGCGTCCTCCAGTAGCGGCCGGCTCATCCCCAGCGCGATCAGCGGGGACGGCGCGCGCAGCATCCGTTGGCCGTCGTTGTACCAGTGCACGTCGTCGTGCAGGTCGACCAGCGGCACGCCGCGGGCGTTGAGTTCGGCGGACAAGCCCGGGAACAGCTCGTCGAGCGCCTCCTTGCCGCGCGAGAGCAGCACGTGCAACTGCCGGCCCTGCGGCACCCCGCGCCGGGCCGCCGCGCCCTCGGGGAGCACATCCCGATCGAGGACCACCACCCGGGAGTAGGTGTCGCTGAGCACGCGGGCCGCGAGCAGCCCGCCGATGCTGGCGCCGATGACCACGGCGCTGCCGGTAGATGACATGGACGTCACGCTAGGACATCAGCGCGCCGGCACGTCTCCGATCTTGTTCGGTGTGCGGACGGATCTTGTTCGGTGTACGGACGGATCTTGCCGCCGGCGGCTGACGGGGCGAGCCGCTCACGGGAGCGGGATCGCGCCGCCGAGGTCCTTGCGGCTGAACAGCAGCCGCCGGTAGGCATCCAGCCTGGCCGGCGTGGAGTGCCCGGAGGCGACCCAGGCGTCGAGCTTGCAGCCGTCGGCGGCCGCCAGATGCTCGCAGCTTCCCGGGCATTGCGCCGCGCCGTCCTCCAGGTCCGGGAACGCCCACAGCACGTCGTCGGCGCTGACGTGCGCCAGCCCGAACGAGCGCACCCCGGGGGTGTCGATCACCCAGCCGCGCGCCGGTTCGGGCAGCGCCAGGGCGAACACCGAGGTGGAGGTGTGCCGGCCCTTGCCGGCCTCGCTGACCACGCCGGTGCTGCGCGCGGCGCCAGGCACCAGGGCGTTCACCAGCGTTGACTTGCCGACCCCGGAATGGCCGACGAAGACGGTGACGTGTGAGTCCAGGACGGCCCGGATCGGCGCCAGATCGGCCCCGCGCGAGGTCACGATGGCCGGGATGTCGAGCTCGGCGTAGTTGTCCAGCACCTGCTCGGGTGAGGCCAGATCCGCCTTTGTCAGCAACAGGATCGGCTCCAGGCCGGCGGTCAGCGCGGCGACCACGCACCGGTCGATCAGGCCGTAGACCGGCGGCGGGTCGGCCAGCGCGGTCACGATCAGCAGCTGGTCGGCGTTGGCCACGATCACCCGCTCGTACGGGTCGTTGTCGTCGGCGGTGCGCCGCAGCACGGTCTGGCGCGGCTCGACCCGGACGATCCTGGACAGCGTGTCCGGCGCTCCGGTCAGATCACCGACCACCCCGACCCGATCGCCGACGACGATCGCGGTGCGGCCCAGCTCGCGGGCCCGCATCGCGGTCAGCAGCGCCTGACTGTCATCGAGCAGCACCGTGAACCGGCCGCGGTCGACGGTGACCACCATCCCGGTGGAGGCGTCCTCGTGCGCCGGCCGCTGCTTGGTGCGGGCCCGGCTGCCGTACCGGGTGGGCCGGTTGCGGACGTCGTCCTCGTCCAGCCGCCTGGTGTCGCGCTGTGCCATCCGGTTGCCGTTATTCCGCGGCTCGGTGAGCAGCGTCGGGTGGGACCGGGGGAGCGGTGGCGGGTGAGAGCAGTCGCTGCCACATGCCCGGAAAGTCCGCCAGGGTCTTGCTGGTGCAGCCGATGTCATCGACCTTCACGCCGGGAACCGCCAGCCCCAGCACCGCGCCGGCCTGCGCCATCCGGTGGTCGGCGTAGCTGTGCCACCGCCCGCCGTGCAGCCGCGCCGGGCGCAGCACCAGGCCGTCCTCGGTCTCGGTGACGTCGCCGCCGAGGGCGTTCAGCTCGGTGGCCAGCGCCGCCAGCCGATCGGTCTCATGGCCGCGGATGTGAGCCACTCCGGTGATCACCGACTCGCCGTCGGCCAGCGCGCACAGCGCCGCCAGCACCGGTGTGAGCTCGCTGGCTTCGTGCAGGTCGGCGGTCAGCGGGCCGATCGCGCCGTTGCCGGTCACCGTCAGCCCGGCGTCGCCGAGCGCCACCGTGGCTCCCATCGAGGTCAGCAGCTCGGCCAGCAGCGCGCCCGGCTGGTTGGTGCTTGCGGGCCACCGGGGCACCGTCACCGAGCCGCCGGTCACCAGTGCCGCGGCCAGGAACGGCGCGGCGTTGGACAGGTCCGGCTCGATGACCAGGTCGGTGAGGTCGATCGGGCCGGGGGCGACCAGCCAGCGGTCGGCGGCGGTGGTGTCGACGCTCGCGCCGGCCTCGCGCAGCGCTGTCACGGTCATCTCGATGTGCGGCAGCGACGGCAGGTCGGCGCCGTGATGCACCAGCTCCAAGCCCTTGTCGAACCTGGCGCCGGCCAGCAGCAACGCCGAGACGAACTGCGAGGACGCGGCGGCGTCGATCAGCACCCGGCCGCCGGGCAGCGCGCCGGCGCCGTGCACCGTGAACGGCAGCGCCGCGCGACCACCGTCGCTGATCACCGCGCCGGCCTGGCGCAGCCCCTCGATCAGGGTGCTCATCGGCCGGACCCGGGCGGCCGGGTCGCCGTCGAAGTGGCTGTCACCCACCGCCAGCGCGGCCAGCGGCGGCACGAACCGCATCACGGTGCCGGCCAGGCCGCAGTCCACCGAGCCACCGTGCAGAACTCCCGGCCGGACCACCCAGTCCGCGCCGTCCTCGCACACCTCGACCCCCAGACCGCGCAGCGCCGCCGCCATCAGCAACGTGTCGCGGGCCCGCAGCGGGGCGCAGATCCGGGTCGGGGTGGCTGACAGCGCGGCCAGCACCAGCACCCGGTTGGTCAGCGACTTCGAACCGGGTAGCTCGAGAACAGCCGTCACCGGCCCGTCGGCCACGGGCGCGTTCCAGCTACGTCCGCGAGATTCGTCAGCCACGCCTACAGTCTGCCGTAATGCATTCTGCCGTTACGCCGGCTAAACCCAGGAGGCATCCTGTGGCGTATCAAGGATGTGGGGGAATGGATAAGTCGCGAGGTCGTCGTCGACACCGTTGAGGCGCCGGCCATCCCGGCGACGGCCGACGGCTTCGCCCACTGGGTGTCGCCGCACCTGGCCGTGCTCGCGGTCCTCGCGGAGCGGCAGGTCGGCGCGGCCGCGGCCGCGGATGTGCTGCAGGAGACGCTGCTACGCGCCTGGCGCCGCAGAGAGACCTTTCGGCCTGACCGCGGCACCGCCCGCTCGTGGCTGGTGGCGATCTTGCTGGACCAGGCACGCCGGCACCGGATGCGCTGGCGATGGACGAGTTCGACCTCGCAGCCGCCGGCGAGCGGCCTTGCCGGTCCGAACGGCGACCGGGTCGATCTCGAGCGTGCGATCGCGAGATTGTCCCGACGCCAACGCCAGGTCGTCACTCTGTACTACCTGGCAGATCTCGCGGTCGCCGAGGTGGCAGTGGCCCTCGGCATCAGTGAATCTTCGGTCAAGGCTCATCTGGTCGCTGCTCGGGCGGGGCTCAAGACGCTTCTGGAGGAGTCGTGAGAGACAACGTGAACCGGGCGGATGACGAGATCGACGCGCGGTTGTCGGACTGGGGGCAGGCAGCGCGCGAGGCGGCCCGGCCGGTTGCCGTGCCGGTGTCGTCGATGACTGTCGCTACCCCCACCCACCGGGGCACGGTCCTGCTGCGAGTGTGCGCAGGCGTGGCGATGGCCGCGCTCGTCGTGGCCACGGTGACCGGCCTGCCGAGGTACCTGAACCGGGATGCAACGCTGGCAAAGCTTTCGCTCGGCGACATCACCAGCACCGCGTCGGCCCGGCCCGGTTTCCAGGTGGTCACCTTCCGCGGCCTGAGCATCACCGTCCCCAGCTCGTGGCTGGTGGAGGACCCCGAAATCTGCAAGCTCACCAGAGAGACCGTCCTGCGTCCTGGCATCCGCCCGGGGTGCGGTGTTCCTGACACGCCGAGCGTGGCGTTCGTCGAGTTTCTCGGGGGAGACGGCCCGCTCGGATTGACGGGGAAACTCAAGACCACCAAGACCAGGATCAGCGGCATCGCTGCCACCCGCACCGACGGGATCTGGGAGGCTCGGCCGGCGTTCGCGTACACGGTGCCCGAGCTGCAAGCCTCCGTGCGGATCGTCCCGGCGCTGGGACAGACCGGAGCCGACCTGGCCGGCTCCCTCCAGGTCAACGCGTTCGACATCCACGGTTGCCCGGCGATGGTCTCGGACGTGGCAGAGCTGCCGCGTGACAAGCCACCGGCGCGAGACGGCGCCGCTGACACGCTGGTGCCCGGACGACCAGACGTGCTGCGGGTGTGCCGCTACTTCGCCGGCCGTCTCGACCAGGGCGCTGCCCTGACCGGCCCGCAGGCCACCACGTTGATAACCGTGCTGAACGGACTGCCAGCCGGTCTCAGCCGCGCTGACCCCAACAGGTTCTGGCCCCCGCTGTGCGAGACCCCCGCCGAGGGCCCGAACACGGTCGACGGAAGGAGCACCTCCGACGCCGAGGCCTATCGGATCCAAGCGGACTACCCGAGCGGGGATCCGGTGATCGTCGTCGTCCGGCTCACACTGTGCGGCGACCTGGGAGCCTCCAACGGAAGCCGGACGGGGCAGAGCACCAAGGCGCTGGTGGAGGCCCTGTTCACAGTGGCCGGCACCAGTACGGGTGCCAGCACGGTCATAGAAGCGCCCTGACCGGGGTGGCTGACAGCGGCCAGCATTGACGGCCACGCCGTCAGCGGGAAGCTGAGGCGCCGCGCGGTGGTGACACCGCCGCGGCGCTCAGTCCTGCCCGGCCTCTCGGCGGCTGCCTGCCCGGGTGCGCCGTGGGTCCGGCGCGCTCTCCTGCGGAAAGCGGGTCAGGAACTCGGCCTCCAGCTCGAGCATCCGCCGGGTGTGGTGCTCCAGCGCGTCCTCGCTGCCACCCAGCAAGGTGTCGTGCCGGGTGTCGTGCAGGTGCTTGAGCTCACGGCGAAGGTCATCGTCGGCCAGTGCTGCCGGATCGATGCCGTGCGGGTGCTCTGCCATCAAAGCTCCTTAGCGTCAGGTGCGATCTGGTAGCCGGCTGCTTGGCGCCAGTTCTGCCGCGCGGCGTGCGTCCGCGCCTTGCTTGCCAGATTATGCCTGCGGGGCGACACCCGCTCGGTCACAGCTGCAGGGGCTGCTGCTCGGGCAGCTCTACCGGCTGGATGAGTTCGGGCCCGTCGTTGCGGACGTTGCCGACGGCAGGTGAGACCACGTAGGGCTCCAGCCGTGCCTCCGGAATCTGGTCCAGGATCTTGCGCGCGGTGGCCGGGTCGTCGCTGGAGCAGTCCAGCCAGGCCGCCTGCAGCTCGGGCGGCACCAGCACCGGGTTGCGGTCATGGATCTCGCCGAGCAGGTCGGTGGCCTGCTGGGTGATGATCGTGCAGGACCACAGCCACCGGTTCGGGTCATCGTCTGCCAGCGCCGGGTCGCGCCACAGCTCGTAGAGCCCGGCCATCGCGAGCAACCGGCCGTCCGGGTCGTGCAGGAAGTACGGGACCTTGCCGTGGTCGGTCTTCTGCCACTCGTAGTAACCGGCCGCCGGCAGCAGGCACCGGCGGCGGGCCGCGGCCTTCTTGAACGCCGGCTTCTCGGTCACCGTCTCGATCCGGGCGTTGATCATCCGGGCGCCGCTCTTGGGGTCCTTGGACCAGCTGGGCACCAGACCCCACCGCAGCGTGCGGAGCTGGCGAACCGGCTTGTCCGGCTCGGCCTGCTCGGTGGGCTCCTTCGGGGGCCGCCGCAGGATAGCCCGCACCGGATCGGTGGGTGCGACATTCCAGGACGGCCGCAGCTCTTCGCCGACCACCTCCTCGACGTCGAACTCGGTGAGAAGGTCGGCCGTCGAGGCCGAGCTGACATAGCGTCCGCACATACTGCGATTGTGCCTGAAGGCACTGACAGCGACGCTGCCCGCGGCGGGCCCGGCAGCGAGCGGCCGCGACGGGGATCGGCCCGACAGCGCACTCCCTAAGCTGCACCCATGAACCGGACTGCGCAGACGCCTCGCGGTGACCGATGCCCCGCCTGAAGATCGCGACCCCGGTGGGAGAGTCGGTCGTCGACCTGGACCCGGCAGCCGAGGCCAGGACGGTGCTGGTGATCGGCCACGGCGCCGGCGGCTCGGTCGAGGCGCCCGACATCCTGGCGGTGCGCAAGGCCTGCCTGGCCGCCGGGATCAGCGTCGCGCGGGTGACCCAGCCCTATCGGGTGGCGGGCAAGAAGGCGGTGCCGCCGATCGGCACGCTGGATCAGGCCTGGCGAGCGGTGATCGCCTCGCTCGGCCGGCGCAAGGTGCTCACCGGCCTGGACTTCGTCTATGCCGGCCGCTCGTCCGGCGCCCGGGTCGCCTGCCGGTGCGCCGCCGACGAGCTGACCAGGCCGGCGCCGATCGGGGTGGTGGCATTGGCCTTTCCGCTGCACCCGCCAGGGCGCCCGGACAAGTCACGGCTGCCGGAGCTGGCAGCGACGCCGTGCCCGGTGCTGGTCGTGCAGGGCGTCAACGACCCGTTCGGAATGCCCGGACCAGGACCCGGCCGCACGGTCGAGCAGGTGCCCGGTGACCATGGGCTCAGACGCGAGACCGCCCGGATCGGCCAGCTGGTCGCGGACTGGATCAACACGCTGGGATGACACACGCTGGGAGGGCACCCATGAACGACACAGCCGGCATCGACGAATTCCTCGCCGCCCGCGACCTGCTGTTGAACGCCCGCGGGGACTACGCCACCGCCTACCGGCAGTTCAGCTGGCCTCGACCGGAGCGGTTCAACTGGGCCTTGGACTACTTCGACGGGGTGCTGGCCACCCAGCGGCCCGACCAGGACGCGTTGCGCTTGATCGAGGACGACGGCAGCCGGGCCGGCTACACCTTCGGGCAGCTGTCGCGGAGCTCGTCGCGGCTCGCCGGCTGGCTGGCCGCGAACGGGGTCAGCCGCGGCATGCGGGTGCTGCTGGTGCTGGGCAACCAGGTCGAGCTGTGGGAGTCGATGCTGGCCTGCATGAAGCTGGGCGCGGTGATCATCCCGGCCAGCACGCTGCTGTCACCGGCCGACCTGGCCGACCGGCTGGAGCGTGGCGCTGTCGGAGCGGTCATCAGCCGCTCGGATCTGACGGCCGGTTTCGGCTCGGCTCCGGCCGGCTGCGTCGCGGTGGCGGCGGGCGAGCCGGTCCCCGGGTGGCTGGACTACGCCGAGGCGGCCGGCTTCGACCAGCCGTACCAGCCTGACGTGCCGACGGTCGGGACGGACCCGCTGTTGCTCTACTTCACCTCGGGGACCACCGCCCAGCCCAAGCTTGTGGAGCACACCCATCTCAGCTATCCGGTCGGGCACCTGTCGACGATGTACTGGATCGGGCTGCGCCCCGGCGACGTCCACCTCAACGTCTCGTCGCCGGGCTGGGCCAAGCACGCCTGGTCCTGCTTCTTCGCGCCGTGGAACGCCGGGGCCACCGTGGTGCTGTTCAACTACGCCCGCTTCGATGCCGCCCGGCTGCTGGACGTGCTGGCCGAGGCCGGCGTGAGCACCTTCTGCGCGCCGCCGACGGTGTGGCGGATGCTGGTGCAGCAGGACCTGAGCAGGTGGCAGCTGTCGCTGCGCGAGGTCGTGGGCGCCGGCGAGCCGTTGAACTCCGAGGTGATCGAGCGGGTTCAACGCGCCTGGTCGCTGACCATCAGGGACGGCTTCGGCCAGACCGAGACCACCGCCCAGATCGGCAACCCGCCCGGCGAGCTGGTCAAGCCGGGATCGATGGGCCGGCCGCTGCCCGGCTACCGGGTGGTGCTGGCCGACCCGGTCACCGGCCAGCGGCTGCAAGCTGAGGGAGCATCGCAGCGAGGAACGAGCGAGGAGCGGACCGAAGTGGCAGCTCCAGCTGAGGGAGCATCGCAGCGAGGAACGAGCGACGAGCGGACCGAAGTGGCAGCTCCAGCTGAGGGTGAGATCTGCCTGGACCTGGCCGAGCGTCCGGTGGGGTTGATGGTGGGTTATCGGGACGACGCCGAGCGAAATGACACCGCGATGGCGCACGGGCTCTACCACACCGGCGATGTCGCCACGATCGATTCCGACGGCTACGTCACCTACGTCGGGCGAACCGATGACGTGTTCAAGTCCAGCGACTACCGGATCAGCCCGTTCGAGTTGGAGAGCGTGCTGGTCACGCATCCGGCGGTGGCCGAGGCGGCCGTGGTGCCCGCACCTGACCCGGTCCGGCTGTCGGTGCCCAAGGCCTACGTCACGCTGGCGGCGGGCTACTCGCCCTCGGCCGAGCTGGCCGGGCAGATCCTGGTGTTCTGCCGGGAGCAGCTGGCGCCGTACAAGCGGATCCGCCGGCTGGAGTTCGCCGAGCTGCCCAAGACGATCAGCGGCAAGATCCGCCGGGTGGACCTGCGCCGCGCGGAGGACGGCCGCGGCCAGCAGCGGGCGGCCGGGGAGTACCGCGAGGAGGATCTCAGCTCGTAGCGATCGGCGCGGTGCGCGCCCCGCTCAGCCGGAGCAGCTCGGCCGGGGGCAGCTGCACCTGCAGCCCGCGCTTGCCGGCCGAGACGTACACCGTGTCGAAGCCGGTCACCGACGAGTCCACCAGCACCGGCATCGGGCTCTTGTGCCCGAGCGGGCTGATCCCGCCGATGACGTAGCCGGTGGCTCGTTGGGCCTTGGCGGGGTCGGCCAGCTCGGCGCGCCGGCCACCGGCGGCGCTGGCCAGCGCCTTGAGGTCGAGCCGGCTGGCCACCGGGACGACCGCGCACACCAGCCGCCCGTCGACCGCCGCGATCAGGGTCTTGAACATCCGGCGCGGGTCGATGCCGAGCAGGGCGGCTGCCTCCTCGCCGTAGGAGCCGGCCCGGCTGTCGTGGGCGTAGGGGTGCAGGGTGTAGCTGATCCGGGCCCGGTCCAGCGCGACGGTCGCCGGTGTTCCACCACTCATGATCTCCAAGATCCTGCCATCCGGAGTGGCGCAAGCCCATCCGAAGTGAGCGGAAGCCCATCCGAAGTGAGCGGAAGCCCATCCGGAGTGAGCGGAAGCCCATCCGCGGTGGGTGGAAGTCGAGCGGACAGGAGCGGGGAGGAGAATGGGCGCCATGCGAGAGGTGCACACGTCCAGAGGCTCCGGCGAGCCGATCCGGTTGGGTCAGTTCCTGAAGCTGGCCGACGCGGTCGAGCTGGGCTCGGACGTCAAGTTGCTGCTCGGCGAGGGCAGTGTCAGGGTGAACGGCGAGGTCGAGACGCGACGGGGCCGGCAACTGTCACCTGGAGACGTGGTGAGCGTGCGCGGTGAGCAACTGGTTGTGCACTGACAGTTTGCAGTTGCCCGAAGTCGCCTGATAGCGGATGATCCCCCTGTAAAAGAAAGGCATTCTGCGTACTTAAAGGCCGGTCGCTGTCGACGGGCCACGGGGGATCGGACACGCACTTGACTCACAGTATCGGCTTGCCCTATTCCGGCGGCCTGGCGCGCGGTTGGGGACATTGGGCTCCGCAACTGCTCAGCGTCGCCATTCTGGGCGCCATCGCACTGGGAGTGCGGCCGGTGGCGCCGACGTTGCTGACGCTGCTCACCTCGCTGACGTTGCTGGTGTTCGTGGTGGTCACCTGGCTGTTCATGCGTCAGCACGATCGGCGGCTGTGCGAGCGCTGCGCGGCCTCGATGCCGCTGAACGCCGCCGAGCATGCCGCCCGGTACAGCCGCCGGTTCCGGCTGGCGCACGCCGGCAGCAATCCCTGGGTGATGGTTCCGTACCTGATCGTGCTGGTGGGCTCGAACTTTCTGACCAGCCCGGCCGGCCGGGTCGGCTGGGCGCTGGTCCAGTCCACGATGATCTACCTGATCATGGCCCACTGCAGCCACCGCCGATTGCAGCCCTGGTGCCCGCAATGCTCCGGCGGCGGTGGCGGCGAGCGGGACAACGTGGATGAACCCGACCTTCCGCGCGGAGATCGACTGCTGGTCTGAGCGCAGCCCGGCGCGCGGCGGCCACACCGGCGGGCGGGGATGGAATGGATGCAGCAAGAGTTGGGTTGCACACCACGAACCCCTGAGCCATGGGAGTCGAACCGCCGCCAAGGAGCAAGCCATGCTCGTAGTGGATCGCCCGCCGCCGGGCGTCCTATCTTCGGACACGCCACGCGCGGGCTTCGCCGCACCCGTAAGCTCACAGGTGCCGGTCTCCTTCGGTCCGGCGGTTCAGGCGAGGGGAACTGTGGTGGCTGAGGAGACTGTCGAGGCGCGCCGAGCTCGGTTCGAGCGTGACGCCCTGCCGTTCCTCGATCAGCTGTACGCCGCCGCGATGCGAATGACCCGCAATCCGGCCGACGCAGAGGACCTGGTCCAGGAGACGTTCGTCAAGGCGTTCGCGGCCTTCCACCAGTTCCACGAGGGCACCAACCTCAAGGCCTGGCTGTACCGGATCCTGACGAACTCGTTCATCAACACCTACCGCAAGAAGCAGCGCCAACCGCAGCAGTCCAACTCCGACACGATCGAGGACTGGCAGTTGCACGCGGCCGAATCGCACACCTCCAGCGGGTTGCGCTCGGCCGAGATGGAAGCCCTGGACCACCTGCCCGACTCCGACGTCAAGGACGCCTTGCAGTCCCTGCCCGAGGAGTTCCGGCTCGCGGTGTACCTCGCCGATGTCGAGGGTTTCGCCTACAAAGAGATCGCCGAGATCATGGACACGCCGATCGGCACTGTGATGTCGCGATTGCACCGCGGTCGCAAGCAGCTTCAGGTGTTGCTGGCTGACTACGCGCGTGATCGAGGGCTTGTCAAGACAGGAACCTCGACGTCCCAGAGCGCCGAAGGAGAACACGCATGACCGGCTTCGGTCCCGGTGGCATGGACTGTGAAGAAGTCCTCGCCGACGTCTACCTCTACCTCGATGACGAGACCGACGGCGAGGTGCGGCAGCGGATCCGCACCCACCTCGACGGCTGCGCGCCCTGCCTGCGCCAGTTCGGGCTCGAGCAGGACGTGAAGGTGCTGGTGGCTCGCAGTTGCGGCGGTGACGTGGCGCCGAGCAGTCTCAAGTCCCGGATCCGGATCCGGCTCCAGCAGGCGGCCATCGACGCCAGCCATCTGGAGTACCGCGCCGAGTGACAGCGCCGGCCCGCTGGCCGGACAGCACGACTGACACCAACGCCTGACTCCCGGGTTCTCACCCTGGAGTCAGGCGTTGGTGCTTGATGAGCAGGAGAGGGCCGCTAGCCGCGGACCCCGCCAGGCACCGGCAGGCCGCCGTCGGTGCCCGGCAGGTCGCTCACCTTCTTGGTGCTCTCGGAGTAGTAATCCTCATAGGTGGTCGCGTCGACGCCTTCGGGCGCTTTCATCGCCCGCAGCACGAAGGTCAGCAGCACGGTCACCACGATATTGAGCACCAGGGCGGACAGGGCGATGTAGACCCTGGTGTCGGTGAACGGGAAGGTCGCCAGCGAACCGCCGAAGTGCTCGGTGACAGCCGACTTCTGGTTGTAGGCCGCTACCGTTCCGTAGATCATGCCGACCGCCCAGCCGGCCAGCAGCGCCCACCGGTGCAACCATCGGGTGTAGAGCCCGACCACGATCGCCAGCAGCGTCTGCAGGATCCAGACCCCGCCGAGCAACTGCATGTTGATGGCGTTCTGCTTGTCCAGCAACAGCACGAAGATCAGCGCGCCGAACTTGACCACCAGTGAGGTGATCTTGGCGGCCTGCGCCTCCTGCTTGTGGGTCGCGTGGGGGACCAGGAACTCCTTGTAGATATTGCGGCTGAACATGTTGGCGGCAGCGATCGACATGATCGCCGCCGGCACCAGCGCGCCGATAGCGATAGCCGAATAGGCGATTCCGGCGAACCAGCTCGGGAACTCGTCGCGGAAGAAGTGCGGCACCGCCAGCTGCGGGTTCGGCTTTCCGTCGACTCCGATGACTGAGGTCCCGGATGCGATCGCGGCGTAGCCGAGCAAGGCCAGCATCGCCAGCAGCAGCGAGTAGGCAGGCAGGATCGTGGCGTTGCGGCGGATCACGTTGCGCGACTTGCCCGACAGGACCGCTGTCATCGAGTGCGGGTACATGAACAGCGCCAGCGCTGAACCCAGGGCGAGCGTGGCGTAGGCCCAGTAGTTGTTGCTGGCGGGGATGAACACCCCGGTGTTGACGCCGGCCGGGGTCTTGGTCGCCATCTTGGTTTCGGCCGCGTCGAACAGGGCGCCGTAGCCGACGTGCACCCCGACGTAGACCACGGCCACCGCGATCACCAGGTAGATCAAGCTGTCCTTGACGAAGGCGATGATCGCCGGCGCGCGCAAGCCGGAGGAGTAGGTGTAGGCGGCCAGCACCGCGAAGGCGATCAGCAGCGGCAGGTCGCGGACGAAGGCGTTGCCGCGGCCGCCCAGGCCGATGCTGTCGATGACCGCCTGAATACCCACCAACTGCAACGCGATGTAGGGCATCGTGGCGAGGATGCCGGTCAGCGCGACGGCCAGCGCCAGGAACCGGGAGTCGAACCGGCCCCGAACGAAGTCGGCGGCGGTGACGTAACCCTTGCTGTGCGAGACCGACCACATCCGCGGCATGAAGATGAACACGATCGGATAGATCATGACGGTGTAGGCGACCGCGAAGAACCCGGTGACGGCTCCGGTGGCGAACATCGCGGCCGGCACCGCGATGAACGTGTAGGCGGTGTAGAGGTCACCACCCAGCAGGAACCAGGTGATCACCGTTCCGAAGCTGCGTCCGCCCAGGCCCCACTCGTCCAGGCTGTGCGGGCTGTCGGCCTTTCGCCAGTTGGAGGCCCAGAATCCGCCGATGGTCACGACGATGAAGAAGAACAGCAGGACGCTGAGGGCTACGCCGTCCACCTTGTCGGCGGCCAGGGTCACGGTCTCGCCGGTCGCCAGGGTGCTCATCGGTTGCCTCGCCTGCGGTCACGCTCGATGACGTGAAAGGCGCCCGCGGTGCAGAACCCGCACACGATGACCCAGGCCATCTGGTACCAGTAGAAGAACGGGAAGCCCCACAGCTCGGGATCCTTGCGGGCATAGAGCGGCACCCAGAGCAGGGCGACGATCGGTAGGCCCAGCAGCACGCCGGCGGTGATCATGGTGCCGCGGGACAGGCGGTGCCTGGATGGTTGGGACAAGACAACCTCCTGGGAAGAACCGGTGACGATGTGATGCGGGGACACGTTCGCTTGCCGTTCGTCACGTTAATGGCAGCGGCCTTGCCGCGCGAGAGGTGACGCGTCGGCCGGGTTTCGGGCCGGTTGGCTCATCCAGGGACGGGCTGTGGCACTCTCAGCTCACCATGTCAGCATTGTCGGACCTGCTCGCCAGCCAGACGCAGCTGGACGAGCCCGAGACCGCCCATCTGCAGCAGCTGGTCGCCGAGTGGCAGCTGCTGTCGGATCTGTCCTTCGCCGACCTGCTGCTGTGGGTTCCCACCGCGACCGAGGGCGAGTTCCTGTGCGCTGCCCAGTGCCGGCCCACCACCGGCGCCACCGCCTACCTGCTGGACCGGGTCGGCGAACGGCTGGCCGGTACCCGCGCCGCGGCGCTGCAGGTCGCGCTGACCGAGGCCCGGATCTTCCGGGAGTCAGATCCCGACTGGGAAGGCGATACGCCTATCCGGCGGGAGGCGATTCCGATCCTGTTCAGGGACCGGCCGGTGGCGGTGCTCGGGCGCGACGGCAACCTGACCAGCCTGCGCAGCCCCAGCCAGCTCGAGCTCGCCTACCTGCAGAGCGCGGCCGACCTGGCGTCGATGGTGGCCACCGGCAAGTTCCCGGGCCCACCGAACGAACGCGAGGAAGGCTCGGGGCCACGGGTGGGCGACGGCATGGTGCGCCTGGACGCCGAGGGCAGGGTGCTCTATGCCAGCCCCAACGGCTCGTCGGCGTTCCGTCGGCTCGGTTTCGCCGGCAACCTGTTGGGCGCCGCATTCGCTGACGTGGTCACCGAATTGGCCCGGGATCCGTTCAAGGCGGCTGACCTCAACAAGATGACCGCCGAGGCGTTGGGCGGCATGCATCCGGTGAGCCGAGAACTCGACGGCGACGGCGCGATCGTGCAGTTCCGCGCGATTCCCCTGCATCCCCGCGGTGAATCACTCGGTGCGCTGGTGCTATTACAGGACGTGACCGAGCTGCGCCGTCGCGACCGGCAGATCCTGAGCAAGGACGCCACGATCCGCGAGATCCACCATCGGGTGAAGAACAACCTGCAGACTGTCGCGGCGCTGCTGCGGCTGCAGTCACGCCGAGTAGCCAATACCGAGGCCCGTACTGCGCTGGAGGAATCGATGCGCCGGGTGTCCTCGATCGCGCTGGTGCACGAGACGCTGTCCTCGGCGATCGATGAAGAGGTCGCCTTCGACGAGGTGGTCGGCCGGCTGCTGTCGATGCTGGGCGAGGTGGCAGGCTCCGGCACTCGGGTGCTGGTGCAGCGGATCGGTAGTTTCGGTCAGCTGCCCGCCGAGTTGGCGACACCGTTGGTGATGGTGCTCACAGAACTGGTCGGAAACGCCGTCGAGCACGGCTTCGCCGGCAATCGATGCGGGTCGGTGCGGGTGGTCGGCGAACGTGCTCGAGGGGTACTGGCCGTTCAGATCCTCGACGACGGCGTCGGCCTGCCGGAAAGGTTCTCCATCGACAACAGCGACCGGTTAGGCCTACAGATCGTTCGGACCTTGGTGGAAGCGGAGTTGAACGCGACGCTGGAACTCACCGGCCGCGGTCCGGGTCAGCCTGGCACTGCCGTGACGCTGCGCGTTCCGATCAGCCGGCGGGAGCGGGGCTCGGTGTGAGGAGCAACACAGGCTCGGCGTTGCACATCAGACGGCTGAAGCCCAAAGGCTGGACCCTCGGGCGACGCCAGACCTTCAAGCGGCGCTAGCGAACTCACGAAGCGTTGGACACTCAACCAGCGTGGGTACTCAGGCAGCGCTAGGACATTCGGGCGCGAGCGCGGGCATTGCGGCGCTTGAGGGCACGTCGTTCGTCCTCACTCAGTCCGCCCCAGACGCCGGCGTCCTGGCCGCTCTCCAGTGCCCACGAAAGGCACTCTGACATGACGGGACAGCGACGGCACACGGCCTTCGCTTCTTCGATCTGCATCAATGCCGGACCGGTATTACCGATCGGAAAGAACAGTTCCGGGTCCTCGTCGCGGCATACCGCGCGGTGACGCCAGTCCATGGGGCCGATCTCCTCACTTGGCTTGGAAACTGCTGACAGGCAAGCATGAGCCGCGCAGCAGGTGCTTGTGAATTCTTTCACGAGCTGCCGACTAGTTCAAGGACCACGCGACACGTCAGACGTGTGTCACATGGCTCGTTCTACGATCCATGGTTCAGCGGACGACTAGGTTCCTGGTTCGGTCACGTCCGGTCTCACTTACAAGCCTTGCCCACCTTGCGCAACGGGGCAAGTCCAAAACGCCCTGTTGCCGAAACTGCCTGGCATTCGCACAGCTGAAACACAGCCAAACGCCGTGTTTTGTCGTGATGATCATCAACTGCTGTGGTGCCGGCGTCAAGAGCGAGGTTGCAGACATTTATGCAGACAGCGTTGTGTGAACAGGCGTGCGGACAGCGTTGTGCGAACAGGACGTGCGGGCAGCGCTCTGGCAGACAGTCTTTGCAGACAGGATGGCGCGGACTGCGTTGTGCGGAATTACCTTGCAGACAGGGCTGGGCAGATAGCGCTGTGCAGGCAGGCCTGTGCGGACAGTGACGGTTCACAGCACGAGGCCGGGCCGGCAGGTCTGATCAGACGGCGCTCATCAGAGCGCGCACCCGTCGGCAGCTCCGTCAGACATACACCTCGAGTGCCCGAGGCACGCCCCGGAACCGAACCTGCCGGCGCTCGTCAAGGGCGTCGCCGTCCACCTGAAAGGGCAGTGGCCGGTCCGAGCGCAGCACGAACTCGGCCAGGTCGTGCTCCAGCCGCGAGCCGAAACCCTTGCGGCGGCCGGCGGCCCGGCGAGGCGAGGTGACCATCCGGGTGGCAGCGAACACGATTCCGGCCGCGCCCATCCGGGTCCGGGCGTAGACGTCCAGGCCGGTGTCGAATGAAGCCAGCGGGGTGGGCGAGACCGGCCGCTCACCCAAGTACGTCCATGGATCGCAGTTGGTCACCAGCGCCAGGTGGATACCCGACATGGTGCTGCCGTCGGCGAATTCCAAGGTGATCGCGGGATGGCGCCGGTCCTGCTCGAAGTACGTCCGGACCGCGGTGCGCACGTAGAGCGCGTGGGTCGACGTGCGCCCACGCCTGCGGTGGGCTTCGACGGCGGCGACCACCGCGGCGTCATAGCCGAGGCCGGCGGCGAACACGAACCAGCGGTCATCGGCCTGGCCCAGGCCGATGTGCCGAAGCCGGTCGGTGCGCATCGCGTCGATCAGCACCGAGGTGGCTTCGACCGGCTCGTTGGGCAGGCCCAGGGCCCGGGCGACGACGTTGGTCGAACCGCCGGGCACGATCCCGAGCCGGGGGACGCCGGGATGCACGCCGTCGGTGAGCAACCCGTTGACCACCTCGTTGACGGTGCCGTCCCCGCCGAGAGCCACCACGACATCGACGCCGTCACGCATCGCCCGGCAGGCCAGCGCCGCGGCATGACCCCGGTTCGCCGTCTCCTCGACCTCGAGCTTGGCATCGACGGACAGCGCGTGCACCAGGACGTCGCGCTGGCGCACCGTGGTGGCGGTGGCTCGGGGGTTGGTGACGACCAGGACTCGCACAACCTGACCCTACCGTCGAGGCGGGCTCATCCAGCGCTACCGGAGTGCTCAGCTCGACCGCGGCCTGCCCGCGTCCAACCGGCGGCAGAGTGCTCGCATACGCTGCTGACATGCCCGACACCGCAGCCGAGCCGGCCACCGGCCCGCCTCCCGGCGGTGTCCAGGCGGCCGCCGCGATCGTGCTGCTGGAGGCCGCCGCGCTGGCTATCACCGCGCTGGTGCTGCTGGTGCTCGCCTTCACGCGGACCACGACCCGGCTCTGGGGTGCGGTGGCGATCGTCGGCTTCGCGCTGCTGGGCGCGGCGGTGCTGGCACTGTGCGCCCGCGGGTTGTTGCAGCTGCGTCCGAGCGCCCGATCGCCGGTGATCCTGGTGCAGCTGCTGGCGGTGCCGGTCGGCTACTCGCTGGCTGTCCAGGCCGACCGGCTGCTGATCGGGGCGCCGATCCTGATCATCGCGATCACGGTGGTGGTGCTGTTGATGCTGCCGTCCTCGCGGCAGGCCCTGGACCGCTTCGGGTAGCGAAGGCTGGGCCGCGGCGATCAGCGGTGGTGCAGGTCGGGCAGCCGGTCGCGCAGGGCGGCGAGGGTCTTGGCCAGCAACCGCGAGACGTGCACCTGCGAGACCCCGAGCACCTGGGCGATCTCACTCTGGGTCTTGTTCTCCACGAAGCGCAGCAGCAACGCCTGCCGCTCCCGCTCGGTGAGCCCGGCCAGCACCGGGCGCAGCGCGTGCCGCAGTTCCACATGCTCCAGAGCGGTGTCCGGCTCCACCAGGCCGTCGGCGATGGTCCGGCCGGTCGTGGCGCTGGGCACGTCGATCGGCACCGCCGAGTACGCCCGAGCCGAGTCGGTGGCCTCGATGACCTGCTCCGGGCTCAACCGCAGGTGCCCGGCCAGTTCGGCCACCGTCGGCGCCCTACCCAGGCGATGGGTCAGGTCGTTGATGCCGACGCCGATCTCGGCCTGCAATTCTTGCAGCCGGCGCGGCACCCGGACCATCCAGCCGCGATCGCGGAAATGCCGCTTGATCTCCCCGACGATGCTGGGGGTGGCGAAGGTCGAGAACTCCAGCCCGCGCTCCTGCTCGAACCGGTCGATCGACTGCAGCAGGCCGATGGTGCCGATCTGCAGCAGGTCATCGACCGGCTCACCCCGACCGGTGAACCGGTGGGCCAGATAGCGCACCAGCGGCAGGTGAATCTCGACCAGCGCGTTGCGCACCTGCTGTCGCCGCGGGCTGCCCGGCTGCAGCGTGCCCAGTTCGGCGAACAGCTGATGGGTGCGATCGCGATCCGGCCGGCTTCGCTCGGTCATGGGTCCCGGCTTCGCTCGGTCATAGGTCCTGGCTTCGCTCGGTCATGGGTCCTGGCTTCGCTCGGTCATGGGTCCTGGGGGCCGCGTGCCTTGCTCAGGGTGAGCGACAACCGCTGACCCGACTCGGTCAGCGCGACGGAATCGGTGAGGGCGGCCAACACCAGCCAGGCGAAGCTCGACCGGTCCGGCTGACCGGCGCCACCGGCCGGCACGGGCACCGACACCTCGGCGCGCAGGTTGGTGGCCTCGCCGCCGAAGACCGCCGACAGCTGCGCGCCGGGGCTGGCGTGGGGCAGCAGCAGCGCGCCGGCCTCGTCCACCGCGATCCGCAGGTCATCGATCTCGTCCAGGGTGAAGCCACGCCTGGCCGCCAGCGAGGCGATCACCGTGCGCAGCACCGACAGGTAAGCGGGATCGGCCGGCACCGTCAGCTCGACGATGTCGGTGGCGTTCAGCCGGTCCTCAGCGGTCACCGGCCGCCGCCGCCGGGCTCAGAGTGCTGTCGATGTTCCAGCGCAGCACCACCGGCCGCTCGTGCTCGTAGCCGAGGCTGCAGACGGCGCCGGTGCCCAGCCAGAACTGCCGTCCCGAGGTCACCGGATGACCGAGCCAGCGAGCGGCCAGGCACCGGATCGCGTGCCCGTGCGAGAAGACCAGCACCGGCCCGGTCCGGCCGCTGGACTGCAGCCGGTCGGTGATCGTGCCGAGCAACCGGTCGAACCTCGCGCTGACCGCCGCGGCGTCCTCGCCGCCGGGGATCGGGCCGGACCACACCGACCAGTCCGGCCACTGTCGCCGGATCTCGGCCGAGGTCAGCCCTTCCAGATCGCCGTAGTCCCACTCAGCGGCGTCGGGGACGCGCTCCTGCACTTCGAAGCCGGCCAGCTCCGCCGTCCGCCAGGCACGTTGGCGGGGCGAGCTGAGCACCAGTGCCGGCGCTGTCGAGCCCAGCACGGCCCGGATCAACGGGCCGGACGCCCGGGCCTGCCGCTCGCCGAACTCGGTCAAGGCGATGTCGGAGTTGCCGGTGTGCTGGCCGCTGCGGCTCCACTCGGTCTCGCCGTGCCGGACCAGCAGCAGGGCGGGCTGGGTGTTGGGCGCGGGCCAGCGCCGGACGACCGAGGCCGACCCGGTGATCGGGTCGGCCTCGGTCGATTGCTCAGGTGCGGACACCGGTTCGCTCACGCAGCCTTCTTGGTCTCCCAGAAGATGGTGTCGATCTCGGCGATCATGTCCAGCAGCTTCTGGCCCTCGGCCGGGTCGACCGAACTCTTGCCACCGGCCGCGCCGGCCTGCTTGGTGGCCTTGTTGAACAGCTCGTGCAGCTGCGGGTACTTCTCGAAGTGCGGGGGCTTGAAGTAGTCCGTCCACAGCACCCACAGGTGATGCTTGACCAGGTCGGCGCGCTGCTCCTTGATGAGCAGTGCCCGGGTCCGGAAG
Source organism: Jatrophihabitans sp. (assembly GCA_036389035.1). Taxonomy (NCBI): domain Bacteria; kingdom Bacillati; phylum Actinomycetota; class Actinomycetes; order Jatrophihabitantales; family Jatrophihabitantaceae; genus Jatrophihabitans; species Jatrophihabitans sp. The sequence goes on along the minus strand of DASVQQ010000011.1, from coordinate 100,167 downwards.
ATCGGGTCCTCGTTGGCCTGGTACTTCTCCTGAATCGCCTTGACCGACTCGGCCTCGATGCGAGCCTGTGCCGGGTCATACACACCGCACGGCAGGTCGCAGTGAGCCGAAGCGGTGATCGAACGGCGCATCAAGCGCATAACTCTCCTCCAGTCGCGACAACAACGCATTCCGGTGGCGGAACGCTCGATTGGACCCTACTCCGCAACCTGCCTAGCCGGGTCAGGCAGCATCAGCGCATGCAGGCTTTGCTTCCCTGGCAGCGGGTGCGCGTCGAGGGCTTGTCGATGACCCCCACCCTGCTGCCGGGGGACTGGCTCCTGGTGCGTCACGGAGCCCCGGTCCGGCCCGGCGCGCTGGTGCTGGCCAGGTTCCGGCGCCGGCCGGAGCTGCTGGTGATCAAGCGGGCGGTGGCCGAGCAGGACGGCGGTTGGCTGCTGGCCAGCGACAACGCCGGCCAGGGCAGCGACTCGCGCCAGTACGGGGTGGCCGACGTGCTGGCCACGGCGGTGCGGGTCTGGCGTCGGAGCGGGCCGGTTCCTGCCGGCAACTGGTGGCGGTCGGCGGCGCGACGCTGGTGGGGAACCGCTCCCCGGGAGTTCAGCCCGCCAGGATAAATCTCGCCCGGATGCGCGAGGAGTATCTAGGTGGGCGGGCAGGCGCATCTGATGAGTAAGCCGGCGTATCAAGCATGTAGCAAGCCGACCATCGGCCCGGCGTTGCCGCACCCTGTAAAGGGTCCCAGCACCGTCTCGCCAGTCGTTCACCGTTATCCGCGATCACTTGGAGCTTGCCGCGTGAGACCTACCTTCGACCCCTCCAGCCCGGTCTTCAAGATCCACCAGGGCGGCAAGCTGGTGGTCTCCAGCACCATGCCGCTGACCGATCGGGAGGCCCTGTCGCTGGCCTACACCCCCGGCGTGGCGCAGGTCTCGGCTGCCATCGCCGTTGATGAGTCGCTGGCCGCCACCTACACCTGGCGCTCGCGGCTGGTGGCGGTGATCAGCGACGGCACCGCGGTGCTGGGCATGGGTGACATCGGCCCGGCCGCCGCGCTGCCGGTGATGGAAGGCAAGTGCGCGCTGTTCGAGCAGTTCGCCGGGCTCAACGCGATTCCGATCGTGCTGGGCACCACCGACCCGGACGAGATCGTCGACACCATCGTCCGGATCGCGCCGTCCTTCGGCGGTGTCAACCTCGAGGACATCTCAGCACCCCGCTGTTTCGAGATCGAGCGCCGGCTGCGTGACCTGCTGCCGATCCCGGTGTTCCACGACGACCAGCACGGCACCGCGATCGTGGTGCTGGCCGCGCTGCGCAATGCCGCCCGGCTGACCGGGCGCGGGCTGGATGAGCTTCGGGTGGTCGTCTCCGGCGCCGGCGCGGCCGGCGTGGCCTGCGCCCGGATCCTGCTCGCGGCCGGCATCGGCGACCTGGCGCTGGCCGACTCCCGGGGCATCGTGCACCGGGGCCGGACCGACCTGAACCCGATCAAGCGCGAGCTGGCCGAGCTGACCAACCGGGGCGGCTTCACCGGCTCCCTGGAGTCCGCGCTGGCCGGCGCCGACGTGTTCCTGGGAGTCAGCGCCGGAGCGGTCGACGAGGCCGCGATCGCCGGCATGGCCAGGAACTCGATCGTCTTCGCCCTGGCCAACCCGACCCCTGAGGTGGAGCCGGAGATCGCCCGCCGGCACGCGGCGGTGGTGGCCACCGGACGCAGCGACCATCCCAACCAGATCAACAACGTGCTGGCGTTTCCCGGGGTCTTCGTCGGCGCTTTCGACGCCGGCGCCCGGCAGATCACCGAGGGGATGAAGCTGGCCGCCGCGGCCGCTCTGGGCTCGGTGGTGGCCGGCGAGCTGCGTCCGGACCACATCGTGCCGGCCCCGTTCGACGAGCGGGTGGTGCCGGCGATCCGGGCGGCGGTGGCCGAGCAGGCCCGCCGCGAAGGGGTGGCCGGCCAACTTGACCAGTAAGTATGATCCCGGCTGGGCCCGGGCCGGCCGGGACCGGCATGCTCAGCGGATGCTCCCGCTCCGACCGGCCGGCCCGATAGTCCGGACCCGGCGCGCCGTGGCGCTGCACTGGGGCCGGCGGCTCGGGCAGCTCTACCTCGGCCTGGTGCTGTACGGGGTGTCGGCGGCGATGCTGGTGCAGGCGGGCCTCGGCCTGGGCCCGTGGGACGTGCTGCACCAGGGCATCGCCTTCGGGCTCGACCGTGAGATCGGCACCGTCAACATCGCGGTCGGGGCGCTGGTGCTGCTGTTGTGGATTCCGCTGCGCCAGCGTCCGGGGCTGGGCACGGTGAGCAACGTGCTGGTGGTCGGCCTGGCGATGAACGCCACGTTGGCGCTGCTGCCGGTGCAGCACGGTCTCGCGGCGCGGGTGGCGATGCTGGTGGCGGCGGTGCTGCTGTGCGGCCTGGCCACCGGCATGTACATCTGCGCCGGCTTCGGTACGGGCCCGCGTGACGGCCTGATGACCGGAATCGCGCGCCGGACCGGCATCTCCATCCGGCTCAGCAGGACCATCGTCGAGCTGGCGGTGCTGCTCACCGGCTGGTTGCTGGGCGGCACGGTGGGAGTGGGCACGGCGCTGTTCGCCGTCACGATCGGACCGGTGGCGCAGCTGTTCCTCCGGCTCTTCGCGCGCTTCGGACTGGACAGCTCGAACGTGATCAGCCCGGCCCATGAGGTGGCTGAGCCGGTGATGGCGCGGCCGGACTAATTGCCTGCCGGCTCGGGTCAGTCATCCTCGTCGTCGGCCCTGGCCAGCCAGGTCGCCAGCCGGTCCACCGCGATCTCGAAGTCGGGGTTGAGGTCGACGAAGGTGCGCAGCCGCTCGGCCAGCCAGGCCAGGCTGACCTCCTCGTCGCCGCGCCGCGATTCCAGCTCCTCGATCCCACGATCAGTGAAGTACATCCGCTACTCCGTCCGTGCGTGGCTTCACTCGCCCGGGTAGCGGACGCCGAGCTCGGCCCGCGCGCCGTCGAGCAGTTCCATGATGGCGATCGTGTCGGCGGCCGGGATCAGCGGGCTCTCGGTCAGCCCAGCCCGCAGGCAGCGGGCGACCTCGGCGATCTCGGGGCCGTAACCGTGGGTGTCGCTGCCCAGCGGGTCATCGATCCGGGACTCCAGCTCGCCCACCATCACGGTCAGGGCGGTCGGGCGGTAGAACCGGCCCTCGGTCCGGATCCAGCCCTCGGTGCCCACCACCAGCCCTCGGATGGGCGCCTTGACCGGGGCCGAGCACCAGAGCTGGGCGTCCCGGCCGTCCGGGTAGCCCCACTGCATCGCCACGGTGGCGTCGCTGCCGGTGGGCGCCAGCGCTCCGGTGACGGCCACCGACTCGGGCCGGCCGAGAAAGATCCAGCCGAAGGTGACGGGGTAGATGCCCAGATCCAGCAGGGCGCCGCCGCCGTTGGCCAGGTCATAGAGCCGATGGCCGGGATCGAAGGTCCGTCCCAGGCCCAGCTCGGCCCGCACCGACACCAGCTCGCCGATGGCTGACCCGGACACCAGCTCCTGGGCCTTGCGGATCAGCGGGTTGGTGCGCATCCACATGGCTTCCATGGCGAACACCCCCGCGGCGGCGGCCGCCGCGAACACCTCGCGGGTGTCGGCGGCGTTGAGGCAGACCGGCTTCTCGATCAGCACCGCCTTGCCGGCCGCGATCGCCAGCAGCGCCTGCTCGTGATGGCCGGGGTGGGTGGTGGCGATGTAGACGACGTCCAGGTCAGGGTCGGCAACCAGTTCGTGGTAGCTGCCGTAGGAGCGGGGCGCGCCGTGCCTGGCCGCGAAGTCGGCGGCCCGGTCGGCCTGCCGGGCGCCGACCGCGGCCAGCACGTTGCCCGGGGTGCGAGCCAGGTCGGCGGCGAACTTGCCGGCAATGCCGCCTGCGCCGAGGATGCCCCAGCGGATGACGGCATCATCGGTTGCGGGTTGACCCATGAGCCCAACCTAGCGCGCGTGGGATGCGCCGCTGCCGGCGGTGCTGACCGTCAGCGGCGGTAGTGCTGGCCGTCAGCGGCGGCGCGGACCGTCAGCGGCGGCGCTGGCCGTCAGCGGCGGCAGTGCTGGCCGTCAGCCCAACGCCGTCGCCACGACCTCGCGCTGCTGCTTGTCGTGCACGCTGGCCGAGCCGACCGCCGGGGACGCCGAAGCCTTGCGCGAGGCGCGGTAGAGCTGCCGGGTGTCGCCGTGGGCAGCTAGACGCTCGGGAAGGTTCAGCGCGATGAACGGGTAGGCGCCCTGGTTGGCCGGCTCCTCCTGCGCCCAGATCAGCTGGGCCTGCGGGTACTTGGCCAGCTCGGCGGCGATCTCGTCACCGGGCAGCGGGTAGAGCTGCTCCAGGCGCACGATCGCCAGGTCGGACCGGCCGGCCTCGGTGCGTGCCGCCAGCAGGTCGTAGTAGACCTTGCCGCTGCACAGCACCACCCGGCTGACCTGGTCCGGCGCCGCCGAGGAGTCTCCGATCACCGACCGGAAGCCGCCGTCGGTGAACTCCTCCAGCTGGCTGACCGCGGCCTTGAGCCGCAGCAGCGACTTGGGGGTGAACGCGATCAGCGGCCGGCGGATGTCGGACAGCGCCTGCCGGCGCAGCAGGTGGAAGTAGTTGGCCGGCGAGGAGCACATCGCCACCGTCATGTTGTTCTCCGCCGCCAGCTGCAGGAACCGTTCCGGACGGCCGGTGGAGTGGTCCGGACCCTGACCCTCGTAGCCGTGCGGCAGCAGCAGCGTCACCGAGGAGCGCTGGCCCCACTTGGCCTCGCCCGAGGCGATGAACTCGTCGATGATGGTCTGCGCGCCGTTGGCGAAGTCGCCGAACTGGGCTTCCCAGACCACCATGGCGTCGGGGTTGGCCACCGAGTAGCCGTACTCGAAGCCCATCGCGGCGTACTCCGACAGCAGCGAGTCATAGGCCCGGAACGGGGCCTTGGCGCCCGGGATGTGCCGCAGCGGGGTGTACTCCTCGCCGTTGGCCCGGTCGATCAGCACCGCATGCCGCTGGGTGAAGGTGCCGCGGCGGGAATCCTGGCCGGCCAGCCGCACCGGGTGGCCGTCGACGGTCAGCGAGCCCAGGGCCAGCAGCTCGGCGGTGGCCCAGTCCACGTCGCCGCCGGTGGTCTGGGCCACCCGGCGGTCGATCTGCGGCTTGAGCCGGGGGTGGATGCTGAATCCGGCCGGGTGGTTGGCGTAGAGGTCGCCGATGGTCTTGATCAGCTCGGCCGAGATGGCCGTCGAGGTGTGCGGCTGGGTGGGCGACTCCTCCATCACGGGCTCGGGCCGTGGCTTGCCGGTGGCGTCCCTGGTCTCCAGGAACACTTTCTCCAGCTGGGACTGGAAGTCCTTGAGCGCCTCTTCGGCGTCGGTGATGGTGATGTCGCCGCGGCCGATCAGGGCCTCGGTGTAGAGCTTTCGGACGCTGCGCTTGCTGTCGATGATGTCGTACATCAGCGGCTGGGTGAACGAGGGGTTGTCGGCCTCGTTGTGCCCGCGGCGCCGGTAGCACACCATGTCGATGATGACGTCCTTCTTGAACTTCACCCGGTAGGCCACTGCCAGCTTGGCCACCCGCACGCAGGCTTCGGGGTCATCGCCGTTGACGTGGAAGATCGGCGCCGAGATCATCCGGGCGATGTCGGTGCAGTACAGGCTGGAGCGGGACTGCGCCGGCGAGGTGGTGAAGCCGACCTGGTTGTTCACCACCACGTGCACGGTGCCGCCGGTGCGGTAGCCGCGAAGCTGTGACAGGTTCAAGGTCTCGGCCACCACGCCCTGGCCGGCGAAGGCGGCGTCGCCGTGCATCAGCAGCGGCAGCACCGTGAAGCCGTCCTCGCCCTTGTCGAGGATGTCCTGCTTGGCGCGGACGATTCCCTCGAGCACCGGGTTGACGGCCTCCAGGTGCGAGGGGTTGGCGGTCAGCTCGACCGCGACCTTGGTCCCGTCGGGGCTGACGTAGGTGCCGTGCGCGCCGAGGTGGTATTTGACGTCACCGGAGCCCTGCGCGGTGCCCGGGTCGATGTTGCCCTCGAACTCGTTGAAGATCTTGGCGTAGGGCTTGCCCACGATGTTGGCGAGCACGTTGAGCCGGCCGCGGTGCGGCATGCCGATGACGACCTCGTCCAGCGAGTAGCTGGCCGCCTCGGCCAGCACCGCGTCCAGCAGCGCGATGACGGTCTCGCCACCTTCGAGGCTGAAGCGCTTCTGGCCGACGTACTTGGTCTGCAGGAAGGTCTCGAACGCCTCGGCGACGTTGAGCCGGGACAGGATGTGCTTCTGCTCCTCCCGGGTCGGGGCGTCGTTCTTGATCTCGATGTTCTGCTGGATCCAGGCGCGCTCCTCGGGGTCGATGATGTGCATGTACTCCACACCGACCCGGCGGCAGTAGGCGTCACGCAGCACCCCGAGGATGTCGCGCAGCTTCATCAGCTTGTTGCCGGCGAAGCCGCCGACCGCGAACTCCCGGTCCAGGTCCCACAGGGTCAGGCCGTGCTTGGTGATATCGAGGTCCGGGTGGGTCCGGATCTTGAACTCCAGCGGATCGGTGTCGGCCATCAGGTGGCCCGAGGTCCGGTAGGCGTTGATCAGCTCGATCACCCGGGCGCCCTTGTCGATCTGGCCCTCGTGGCTGAACTCGCGGTCGGTCAGCCAGATCGCCGGCTCGTACGGGATGCGCAGGGCGGCGAAGATGTCGTAGTAGAAGCTGTCCTCGCCGAGCAGCAGCTGGTGCACCCGGCGCAGGAACTCACCCGACTGGGCGCCCTGGATGATCCGGTGGTCATAGGTCGAGGTGAGCGTCATGGTGCGCGAGATGCCCATGTCGTTCAGGGCGTCGGGGTTCATGCCGCTGAACTCGGCGGGGTACTCCATCGCGCCGACGCCGATGATCGCGCCCTGGCCCTGCATCAGTCGCGGCACCGAGTGGTTGGTGCCGATCGTTCCGGGGTTGGTCAGGCTGACGGTGGTGCCGGCGAAGTCCTCGGCGGTCAGCTTGCCGGTGCGGGCGCGGCGGATGATGTCTTCGTAGGCGCCCCAGAAGGCCGCGAAGTCCATCTTCTCGGCGTTCTTGATCGAGGCGACCACCAGTGAGCGGCCGCCGTCCTTGCCCGGCAGGTCGATCGCCAGGCCCAGGTTGACGTGCTCGGGCTGCACCACGACCGGCTTGCCCTCGGCGTTGACCGCGAAGAAGTTGTTCATCTCCGGGTAGTCATGCAGCGCCCGCACCACGGCGTAACCGATCAGGTGGGTGAAGCTGACCTTGCCGCCGCGGGCCCGGCGCAGGTGGTTGTTGATGATGATCCGGTTGTCGGCGAGCAGCTTGGCCGGCACGGCCCGGACGCTGGTCGCGGTCGGGATCTCCAGCGAGGCCTGCATGTTGGTGACGACTTTGGCCGGCGCGCCGCGCAGCACGGTGACGTGACCTTCGGCCGGGGCGTTCGGCGCGACCGACGGGGTGGTCCAGGAGGCCTTGGCGGGCTGAGCGGCGGCGGGCTGGGCGGCGGCCGGCTCGGTCGCGGGCTTGGCGGCGGCGGGCTCGGTCGCGGGCTTGGCGTCGGCCGGCTTGGCGTCGGCCGGCTTGGCGGGGGCCGGTTTGGCGGGGGGCTCACTGGCTGCCGGCTGACCGGTGGCCTGGTCGCCGGGCGCCTGCTCGCTGGAAGGCGGCGTCGGTGCCGGGTTCTGCGGGACGCTCACCGCTGCCGAGGTCTCGGTCTTGCCCATGGCGGTACGGCCGCTGCCGTCCGAGGCGGCGCCACTGCCGTCTGAGGCGGCCGCGTCTTCGTCCGAGGCAGCCCGGTCTCCGCCCGCGGCGGTGCGGCCACTGCCGTCCGAGGCGGTTGCGTCTTCGTCCGAGGCGGCCGTGTCCCGATGGCTGCCGACGGTGGCGCGGTTGCCGTCGTGTCCGTTGCTGGTGGCCGCGTCGGTCTCGGCGGCCTCAGGCAGCGGGGCCAGGAGAGCCTCGGTCTCGTCGTCGCCGTAGCTGCTGCCCGGCGGCGAATGCCGGACAGACCCGGCCGGGCCGGCCGTGGGCCGGTAGTCGGCGAAGAAGTCGTGCCAGGCCGCGTCCACCGCCGCCGGATCGGTCAGGTAACGCTCGTACATCTCCTCGACCAGCCACTCGTTCGCGCCGAAGTCGGGGCGGGTTGATTCACTGCCAGTCGAGGACTGCGCGGTCACGTCGTCGTCACCTTCTCGGAGTCTGCGAAAGCCTGCGGATGGGGAGCGCTCGCCGGGTAGCAGCTACCACCCTGGCAGGGCACGACCTGATAAACCAGGGTACGCGTGGACCTCCGGAAGGCGCAGCGCCGCCCGCCCATCCGATGACCTGAGATCGGTGCGATTCCTCACAGCTTGCCCATTTCGGGCCGCTCAGCTGATATCGCGGCTCAGGTTGATCCTGCCTCCGATGATCAGCAGCGCCAGCGTCCAGGCCAGGAACAGCAGGCCGCCGGCAGCCGGGGCCAGCAGGTTCACGTCACCGGGCAAGCCCTCCGCATTGCCGTTGGAGAGAAAGGCCTGCACGGCGCCCCCGGGGGTGTAGGCGTAGACCTTGCGCACCCAGGGCGTGAAGTTGAGAACCGGGTCGAGGATGAAGAAGTACACGATTCCGAAGACCATCGCGGCGGCCTGATTGCGCAGCACCGCGCCCAGTCCGAGGCCGAACATGCCGGTCATCACCAGCGTCGCGAACGCCTTCGCCACGCCACCGGGCACGCCCTGCCCGAACTCGACCGGCACTCCGACGCTGGACAGCCAGATGATCGCGATCGCGAAGTTCAGCGCCACGCAAATGAGGGCGTAGATGACTGCGAAGACGGCGTAGGAGGCGGCCTTGCCGGCCAGCAGCTGCCACCGGTTCGGAGTCGCCAGCAACGTGGGGGTGATCGTCTTGTGCCGAAACTCGGTGGTCAGGCCCAGCAACCCCAGTACCAGCAGCGCGACTCCGGCGCCCTCGGACTGGGTGAAGACGGAGTAGTAGTCGACCGGCGCGCCGTTGTCGTGGTCGTTGATCGCCGTCACCACCATTCCGATGGTGCCCAGCGCGGTGAAGGCGGCGGCCAGCAGCACCATCCAGAACCAGACCTGGGTGCTGCGGATCTTGAGGACTTCGGAGCGGACCAGGTTGATCATCGCTGACCTCCCTGGAATCGGTCCTGGAATCGGTGCGGGGTATTGCCGGGCGGTTCCAGCTCCGCGCCGCGGTGCTCACCCTCGGTCAGGCTGAAGAACAGCCGCTCGAGGTCGAACTCCTCCAGCCGGAGTTCGTGCAGCTCCACGTTGTGGACGAAGGCCAGGTTGCCGACCCGGTCGAGCCGGTCGGTGCGGACCCGCAGCGCGCCGTCGGGCTCGGTGGTGCCGCCGAAACCAGCCTGCGCCAGCGCCTGCTGCAACGGGCCCAGCGCCGGTCCGCGCACCACGGTGGTGGCTGTTCCGGCCGACAGCTCGTTGAGGGTGCCGGCCCTGACCAGCTTGCCGCGGTTGAGGATCACCGCCCGGTCCGCCACTTCTTGCACCTCGGCCAGCTGGTGGCTCGACACCAGGACGGTGCGGCCCTCGCCGGCCAGGTGCCGGAAGAACCCGCGCAGCCAGCGGATGCCTTCGGGGTCCAGGCCGTTGGCCGGCTCGTCCAGGATCAGCACCCGCGGATCGCCGAGCAGCGTGCCGGCCAGGCCCAGCCGCTGCCGCATGCCCATCGAGTAACCCTTGGTCTTCTTCTTGCCGACGTGGCCCAGCCCCACCAGGTCCAGCACCTCGTCGGCCCGGCGCGCGGGCAGGCCGGCGGCCGCGCAGTAGATCCGCAGGTGCTGCAGGCCGGTGTGGGCCGGATGGAAGCTGGCTGCCTCCAGCGCGGCGCCGACGGTCTGCAACGGCCGGGGCAGCGACTCGTAGGTCACCCCGTTGATGGTCGCGGTGCCTGACGTCGGCCGCACCAGCCCCAGCAGCATCCGCAGGGTGGTGGTCTTGCCCGCCCCGTTGGGGCCGAGAAAGCCGGTCACCGAGCCGGGCTCGACCGTGAAGCTGAGCGAGTCCACCGCCCGCTGGGTGCCGAAGACCTTGGTCAGGTTGTCCACGACGATCCGGCCGTCGCCTCGTTGGGCGGCGGGGCTGGCTGAGTGCTCGGACACCGTCATAGCCACATCAGATCATCAAGCGGCGCTCGGGTGTGGCAGTCCCCCCGCCGCGTGTCTCAACGGGTTGCCAGCAGCCCCGCCAGCAAGCCGGCCAGTTCGGCCGGTGATTCCACCGCGCAGTCGGCGGCCCGGCGCAACTCGGCCAGCTCGCCGACCGCGATCGTCAGGCCGGGCCGGCCGGTGTCCGCCGCCCAGGCCGACACCGCGGCCAGCGCCGGCAGGTCCCCGTAATCGTCGCCGGCGAACAGCGCTGCCGTGGTGCTCGGGGTCAGCAGCTGCCGCAGCGCGGTGGCCTTGGACAGGTGGGGAATCCTGATCTCGAGCACCAGCTTGCCCGGATGCAGTTCCAGGCCCTGCTCGGCGACCAGCGGCGGCAGCCGGTCGCCGAGCTCGATGAGCGCCCGCTCCGGGTCAGCGGCCTGCCGGGTGTGCACCACCAACGACAGCCGCTTGTCCTCCAGCCACACCCCGTCGCCGGCCTGGCGTAGCAGCGGGGGCAGGCTGGTGCGCAGCGCCGCCAGTCCGGCCGGCTCGGCACGGGTCCGCAGCTTGCCGTGCTGCCAGGTCTCCGCGCCGTGCAGGCCGCTGACGACCACGTCCGCGATGGCGTGCAGGCCGCCGAGTTCGAGCACCGTGGCAGCGTCGCGGCCGGTGACTATCGCGATCTGCGCTCCGGCGTCCGCCAGCCTGGCCAGGGTGTCGATGACACCGGGCACCGGCCGTGAGGTGCTGGGATCGCTGACGATCGACGCCAGGGTGCCGTCGAAGTCCAGCGCGATCAGCGCGCCGGGCAACCGGGTGGCGATCGCGGCGAGCCGGTCCGGTTGGGGGTGCGTGTCTGGCGACGGGTGCGTGTCTGGCGACGGGTGCGTGTCTGGCGACGGGTGCGTGTCTGGCGACGGGTGCGTGTCTGGCGACGGGTGCGTGTCTGGCGACGGGTGCATGCCTGGCAACGGGTGCGTGTCTGGCGACGGGTGCATGCCTGGCAACGGTAGTGCGGGCGCTCAGCTCCGTTCGCCGAGCAGTAGGCAGGAGTCGCCGAACTCGTGCCAGAGGTAGCCCGCCCGTACGGCCTCGTCGTAGGCCCGCTGGGTGAGCCGGGGGCCGGCGATTGACTCCACCAGCAGCAGGTGGGAGGCGTCCGGATTGTGCAGGCCGGTGATCAGCCCGGTCACCACCCGCGCCGGATGCTCGGGGCCGATGACCAGCTCGGTCCAGCCGCTGGCTGGGCTCAGCCAGCCGTCGGGACCGGCCGCGGACTCCAGCGCCCGGGTGACCGTGGTGCCCACCGCGACCACCCGACCACCGCCGAGTCGGGTGGCGTTCACCAGCCGGGCGGTGGCGGCCGGCACCTCGAAACGTTCGGCCTGCGGCGGCTCGCCGGCGTCCTGCGAGGACACCCCGGTGTGCAGCGTGATCGGCGCGAACGCGATTCCCCGGCTGATCAGGTCAGTGACCAGTTCGGGGGTGAACGGGCGGCCGGCGCTCGGCATCTCCGCGCTGCCGGGGTGCTGGGCGAAGACGGTCTGGTAGTCCGAGAGGGGCCAGTGCCCGCGCAGGTAGCCGTAGCTGATCGGGCGTCCGTGGCGCAGCAGGTAGTCGGCGAAGGGCAGTCCTCCGGTCACCTTTGCGCGCCACAACCGGTTGCCCTGGCCGGTCGGCGACGCGGCGTGCTCGGGATAGGGCGCCAGCAACCGCAGCCGAACCCCGGCCGGCAACCGGAACACCTCATCCGGGTGGGCGGTGAGCAGCGGCAGTGCCGCGTCCGGCGCGGTGCGCAGCTCGACCACCCAGCTGCCGTCGGCCAGCGGGCTGGCCACGTGCAACACCACCGGCCAACCGCCGTCGCCGACCGCGTCGATCTCGCCGGCGATGGTCTTGGAGGTGTTGACGACGACCAGGTCGCCGGGTTCGAGGTGGCGGCCCAGTTCCCGGAACCGGCTGTGGGTCAGCCGGACGCCGTCGATGTCACCGGCATCGGCGTCGCCGGCGTCCGGGCCGCCGGCGTCGGGGTTGCCGGCGCTTCGCACGGCTCCGGCGTCGGGGTTGACGACGCTCCGCACGGCTTCGGCGTCCGGGCCGCCGGCGCTCCGCACGGCTTCGGCGTCGGGGTTGCCGGCGCTCGGCCCGGCTTCGGCTACCAGCAGCCGCACGCCGTCCCGGCTGAGGCCGCGGTGCTCGGGCGGTTCGGTCGCGGTCAGGTTCTCGGGCAGCTCGAACCGGGTGCGCGGGGCGTAGGCGTGCATCGTCATCGTGAGGCTCCTTCGGCGAAGTCGGCCAACGCAGGCTCGGCGGCTTCGGCTAGTGCGATGGGTTCAGTCGGTCGGGCGGCTTCGGCTGGTTGGGTGGCGTCGGCTGGTCGGGTGGCGTCGGCTGGTTGGGTGGCGTCAGCTGATCCGGCGGCTAGCTCCGGATCGGCGCTGGTGTAGCGACCGCTGGGCGGGCGGGTGTCGATCAGCCGCAGCAACGCGGGCAGCACCGACTCGGGCGTCGGCCGGTCGCTGATGTCCTCGCCGGGGAAGGCGGCCTGGTGCATCTCGGTGCGCATGTCGCCCGGGTCGAAGCTGTACCAGCGAAGCTGCGGGTTCTCCGCGGCCAAGGTGGCGCTCAGATGGTCCAGGGCTGCTTTGGCGCTGCCGTATCCGCCCCATCCGGGGTAGTGCGCCACTGCGGCGTCGGAGGAGAGGTTGACCACCGCGCCGCCGGCTGCCGTGAGCGCCGGCAGGCTGAGCTGGATCAGGGCCAGTGGCGCCACCACGTTCACCTGCAGGATTTCGGTGAGGCGGTCCGGCGCCAGATCGGCGAGCGGTGGCAGCGGGGTCGGGCCCAGGGTGCTGGCGTTGTTCACCAGCAGGTCCAGCGAGCCGAATTCGGCGGCGGCCTCGGCCAGCCGGCGGCGGTGTTCATCGTCGCTGACGTCGCCGGCGACCGCGCGCAGCTGGCAGGACCCGCTCAGCTCATCGGCCAGCTGGAACAGCCGATCGGGACCACGGGCGTCAATGACAAGGTTCCAGCCTCGTCGGGCCAGGCCGGCGGCCAGTGCTCGTCCGAGACCGGCAGACGCTCCGGTGATCACGGCAGTGGGCATTTCTCCTCCAGAACTAGGGGTATGGCACCATCCTTAAAGTTGAAGTGCGCTTTAAGTCAAGTACCATCGGAGGATGAACTCGACACAGTTGCTGACGGTGTCCGAGGTGGCCAGCCGAAGCGGCTTCGCGGCCTCGGCGCTTCGGTACTACGAGCGTGAAGGCTTGATCCGGGCCAGCCGGACCAGCGGCGGCCAGCGCCGCTTCGAACGCGGCGTGCTGCGCAGGCTGGCCTTCATCAGAGCGGCTCGCAACGTCGGTCTGAGCCTGGAGGAGATCCGGGCGGAGCTGGCCGAACTGCCCGACCTCCGAACGCCGACCAGGGCCGACTGGGGACGGATTTCGCGCGATTGGCGCCAACGGCTGAACGAGCAGATCGAGGCACTGCAGGCGCTACGCGACGGGCTGCAGTCCTGCATCGGCTGTGGCTGCCTGTCGTTACGATCCTGTGCGATGTCCAACCCCGGCGATGTCATGGCCGCAGGCGGCGCCGGCGCGGCATACCTGCCGTCGCTGCTGCGCCGAGCACCCGATGGAGGCGATGAATGATGCCGGCACTCAGCGGCCGCGGTCCGGAGTTCCTGGAGTTCTGGACCGAACGCCGGCTCGCCACCCTCAGCACGGTTCGCCCGGACGGCACCCCGCACACCGTTCCGGTCGGGGTGACGCTGGACGTCGAGGCCGGCCTGGCGCGGGTGATCACCTCAGGCGATTCGCACAAGGCGCGCCAGGTGCTGGCCGCCGGGCCGGCCGGCGCGGCGGTGGCCCTCTGCCAGGTCGATGGCCGGCGCTGGTCGACATTGGAAGGGCGGGCGATCGTCAGGGCCGACGCCGACTCGGTAGCCGACGCGGAGCGACGTTACGCCGAGCGCTATCGCCAGCCGCGGGTCAACCCCCGCCGGGTTGTTCTCGAAGTAGCCATCAACCGGGTGCTGGGAAACCTCTGAACGACAACACCAAGCGGCAAAAGGCTGAACGGCAAAGGCTGAACGCCAAACAGCCGAACAGCCGAACGGCCGAACGGCCGAACGGCCGAACAGCCGAACAGCCAAACAGCCAAAGGCAGATTGCGTGTCAGCTGGTGGCGGTCAGCTCGGTGAGCGCGGTGACCGTCCGCCAGTTCCGGGTGGTGGCCGCAGTGCCCAGCCGGGATTCGAGGAAGCTGTTGGTGAGCTTGGTGCGGCCGTAGCCGTCCGGGCAGTGCAAGTAGATCTGCTTGCCCGCTAGGGAGAAAGCGGCGGTCTCGCCAGCCGGAATCTGCAGCCGCTGAGCCTGGTCCGCGGCGGGTGCCTCGGCGAGGAAGGTGACGTGCAGCTTCGTCGGGTCCGACTCGCGATCCAGGTAGGGGTTACCAGCCAGCACCTCGGCCAGCTCCCTGCCGGTCCGCAGCAGCACCTTCGAGGACACCCCCAACTTGGCCAGGCCGTACTCGATCGACTGCGCGAGGTCGGCGACATCGTTGGTGGCGTGGCCGAAGACGGCGTTGCCGCTTTGCAGGTAGGTACGCACGTCCTGCCCGCCGAGGTCGGTCAGCAACGCCCGCAGGTCGGGCATCGCCAGCTTGTTCTTGCCGACGTTGACCCCGCGCAGCAACGCGGCGTAGGTCCTCATTGCCGGCAGCTCCCGGATTCCGGCGGGCCTGCGCAGGCCCAGGTGCCCGCGAGGACGTCGGCGATCGGCATGGCTGGCGCTCCTTCGCATGTCTCAGGGCAGACGATGCGCTGCCATTTTAGGACGCGGCGCTCAGCCGGTGAGTTCCTGCTCCAACCAGGTCTTGCCCCGGGTGCGGGCAGTCAGCCGGACACCGCCGAGCCGGCCGGTCATCAGGTCGGCCTGCGCCTGCGCGGCGGCTACCGCCTCAGAGCCGACGTCTTGCAGGAACCGCACCACGATCTCGCCGTTGCGGTCGTGCGCCCAGCCGCCGACGATGGCGCCGTTCCACCAGAGCGACGGGCCGATGTTGCCGAAGCCGTCGAAGAGGTAGGGCCCGTGCTCGCCGAGGAACCACTCACGCTGATGCCAGCCCATCGGCGTGGAGTCCAGCGCCGGCAACAGCGCCGCCCACGGCTGGGACTCGGGCGCGGGCTCCAGGTCCTCGGGCAGCAGGTAGCCGGTGCCGTCGTCGAGTTCGACCGGCACCGCGCCCAGCGCGGCGAGCACCCGCCTGACCTGGGTCTTGGTCCAGCCCGCCCACCAGCCCAGGTCGTGCGCGGTACCCGGACCGAAGGCGGTCAACCAGCGGCGGCCGAGTTCCACCTCGGCCTGCTGGGTGTCCCACTCGGCCAGGCCGCCCGGTGACCACCGCTCCAGTGACGACCAGTTGTACTGGTGCGAGGTCCAGGACCCCCGCGGCCGGCCGCGCACCACTTTGCCTTCGGCGGCAAGCAGGAACAGCATCCGGCTGGCCACGTTCTGCCGGCCCTGGTTGCCGCCGGCGCCGATCGCGATCTCGGCGCCGAGCCGCGGGTCCTCGGCGGCCAGTTCGGCCGCGGTGGCTTCTCCGCGGTCGGCCAGCGCACGCAACGTGACCTGCTCGGCCTCAGCGAGCCAACGCCGGACGTCCTCAGCGCCTTCGGCTACCCCGGTGGCTGTCAGCATCGACTCGAGCTTTCGGCGCTCGCGGGCAGCCACCGCGCGTGAGCAGGCGGCCTGCAGCACCGGAGCCACCTCGAGGCTGGTGACGAAGACGGTGCGGCGCATGGCCAGCAGCCTGATCAGGCTGCGCTCCTCATACAGTGCCTGGTGGACGGCGGCCAGGTCGCCGTCCTTCATCCGCGCCCAGGCCGCCAGGTAGACCGAGGACGGGTCGGTGCCGTGCAGGGCGACGAGGTCAGAAGCCACCTCGACCGGGCTGTCGGACAGCGCTTCGGCGACCAACCGGTGCCGCCAGCCCAGCCGGGCCCGGCGCTGGGCCGTGGTCACCGCGATCATGGCCGCTCCCGGCTGCCTGCCGTCACCGCCGACCAGGGACCGGCTCAGATCACCACGCCGGGACCGCCCACGTCGTCGACCACCGGCAACCCGGCGGCCTCCCAGGCTGCCATCCCGCCGCTGAGGTTGACGGCGTCGAAGCCGGCCCGGGTCAACGCCTCGGACACGGCCGCTGACCGGCCGCCGACGTGGCAGACGCAGATCACCGTGATGTCGGTCGGGACCTCGGCGACCCGTCCGGCCAGCTCGGACATGGCCAGGTGGCGGGCCTGCGGGGCGTGCCCGGCGTCCCATTCGTGTTGCTCGCGGACATCGAGCAGCACGGCCTCATCACCGTCCAGCAGCGCGACGGCCTCGGTGGCTGAGATCTCAGGCGTGGAGTCAGGGTGCACCAGAGCAGGCTAGCCGGTGCGCCGGGCTCAAGCTCTACCGACGATGGCGCCGGCCCGGTCGATGACCACCACGTCGAGGGCGACCGGGGCCTCGCCGATCACCTGCTCGGCGGTCTGCCGTGCCCGGGCGGCCACCAGGTCACCGATCGGCAACCCGTTGCGCTGGGAGATCTGCAGCACCTCCAGGGCGGTGTTGGCCGCGAGCATCTGCTCGGCCACCGACGCGTCGGCCCCGGCTGAGCGGGCCAGTTCGGCGAGGAAGCGGTAGTTAACCTGGGAGCGGCCGGAGTGCAGGTCCAGGTGCCCGTCGGCCAGTTTTGCCAGCTTGCCGATACCGCCGGCGATGGTGAGCCGGGGAACCGGGTGCCGCCTGACGTACTTGAGCACCGCGCCGGCGAAGTCGCCCATGTCCAGCAGGGCGTCCTCGGGCAGGCCGTACAGCTGTGCCGCCACCCGCTCGGAGGTGCTGCCGGTGCAGCCGGCCAGGTGCTGCCGGCCGGCCGCCCGGGCCACGTCGATGCCGCGGTGGATGCTGTCTATCCAGGCGGCGCACGAGTACGGCACCACGATGCCGGTGGTGCCCAGGATCGAGATGCCGCCCAGGATGCCCAGCCGCGGGTTCCAGGTGTGCTTGGCGATCTCCTCGCCGCCTGCCACCGAGATCTCGATGACCAGGTCGGGGACCGCGCCGCCGGCCAGCTCGGTGACGGCGGCGGTCATCAACTGCCGGGGCACCGGGTTGATGGCCGGCTCGCCGACGGCCAGCGGCAGGCCGGCCTTGGTCACCGTCCCGACGCCTGGACCTGCCAGAAAGGTGACGCCCGAGCCGGACGGTCCGGGCCGGATGGTGGCGGTGATCAGCGCGCCGTGCGTGACGTCCGGGTCATCACCGGCGTCCTTGACGATCGAGGCGCTGGCCCAGCCGTCGCCGAGCTGCTCGCGGGCGAGCGCGAACGCCGGCTGCTGGCCCTTGGGCAGCGTGATCCGCACCGGGTCTGGAAAGCTGCCGGTGAGCAGCGCGGTGTAGGCGGCGGTGGTCGCCGCGGTGGCGCAGGCGCCGGTGGTCCAGCCGTAGCGCAAGCCGGTGGGTGTGGTCATCGCGCCTTAGCATGCCTGAGACGGCGCTCGCCGACGAAGCCGGAATGAGGTGATCAGCGTGGCGCGGGTGCTGATCCTGGGTGGAACGGCCGAAGCCAGGGCGCTTGCCACGGCCCTGGCCGGTGTGCCCGGGGTACGACCGATCTCGTCGCTGGCCGGCCGGGTGGCCGAGCCGGCGTTGCCGGCCGGTGAGGTGCGGATCGGTGGTTTCGGCGGGGCTGCCGGGCTGACCGGCTGGCTGGTCGCCGAGCGGATCGCGGCCGTGGTCGATGCCACTCATCCGTTCGCCGCGACCATCAGCTGGTCCGCGGTCCAGGCGGCGGCTGCGGCCGGGGTGCCGATCCTGGCGCTGCGCCGGCCGGGCTGGACCGAGCGTCCGGGCGATGACTGGCGCCGGCAGCCGTCGCCGGAGGCCGCGGCCCGAGCGCTGGACGACTTGGCGCGGGACGGTTCGGCGCGGGACGGTTCGGCGCGGGACGGTTCGGCGCTGGACGGCCGGGCGCGGGACGACTTGGCGCTGGACGGCCGGGCGCGTGACGATTCGGCCGAGCGGGTGTTTCTGACCACCGGCCGGACCGGGTTGGCGCCGTTTGCCGCGCTGGACCGGCACTGGTTCCTGATCCGCAGCATCGAGGCGCCGCGGCCGCCTCTGCCGAGCCGGCATCAGCTGTTGCTGGCGCGCGGGCCGTTCAGCGTGACGCAGGAGATCGCGCTGATGCGCGAGCACCGGATCCAGGTGCTGGTGACCAAGGACAGTGGTGGACCGCTGACCGAGGCGAAGTTGGTCGCGGCGCGTGAACTCGGGTTGCCGGTGTTGATGATCCAGCGGCCGCCGCTGCCCGACATCGCCGCGGTGCCGACGGTGCCGGCAGCCCGGGACTGGGTCACCGCGCTGGTGGCAGGCTCGGCTCAGCCGGGGTAGTGGCGGGGGGTGTAGACGGTGGGTCGACCATCCGTCCGGTAGCGCAGCCGGGTCTGGGACGAGCCGATGATCAGCAGGCAGCGCATGTCGATCTGCTCGGGGTCGAGCTCTGCCAACCGCAGCACCCGAACCGTCTCGGCCGGCCCGCCGACGTCACGCCCGATCACCACCGGGGTGTCGGGGGACCGGTGCTCCAGCAGCAGGTTGCGGGCCTTCTCGACCTGCCAGGTGCGCGACTTCGACGCCGGGTTGTAGATCGCCAGCACCAGGTCCGCGCGGGCGACGGCCGCCAGCCGCTCGGCGATCACCTCCCAGGGCTTGAGCCGGTCCGACAGCGACAGCACGCAGAAGTCGTGCCCGAGCGGCGCTCCGACCCGGCTGGCGACCGCCTGCGCCGCGGTCAGGCCGGGGCAGATCCGGACGTCGACGTCACGCCACTGCTCGTCGTCGGCCATCTCCAGCACGGCACTGGCCATCGCGAACACGCCGGGGTCACCGGAGGACACCACCACCACCCGGGCGCCGCGCTTGGCCAAGTCCAGGGCGAAGGCGGCCCGTTCGGACTCCACCTGGTTGTCCGAGGCGTGCCGGCGCTGGCGCGGGTTGACCGGCACCCGGTTGAGGTAGGTGGTGTAGCCGACCAGCTCGTCGGCGGCGGCCAGTTCGGCCTGCGCCTCGGGAGTCAGCCAGTCCCGGCCGGCCGGGCCCAGGCCGACCACCACCACCTCGCCGCGCTGCCGGGCGCGGGCAGCATCGGGGCGCGGGGCGGGGATGGCGTCACCGCCACGGCTGGGCAGCAGCGCCAGCGAGAAGTAGGGCACGCTCGCCGGATCGACCTCGGCCAGCGGCAGGATGCGCTGCTGGCTGGTGCTGGCGCGCTCGACGTACCAGGCCTCGTCCAGCCGGCCGGCGGCGGCGAAGGCCTGCTGGACCTTGTCGAAGGTGCGTCCGAGCTTCATCACCACGGCCGGATCGGTGCCGTTCAGCCGTTCGGCGAGCACCTCGGCGGGCAGGGTGCCCGGCAGCACGGTGAGGATCTCCTCGTGCTCGACCAGCGGCCGGCCCATCGCTGCGGAGGCTCCGCTGATCGAGGTGACTCCGGGCACCACCTCGCACGGGTAGCGGTGCGCCAGCCGCTTGTGCAGGTGCATGTACGAGCCGAAGAACATCGGGTCGCCCTCGGCGATCACGACGACGTCGCGGCCGGCATCCAGGTGGGCGGCCAGCCGCTCGGTGGCGGCGGTGTAGAAGTCATCCATCGCGCCGGCGTAGCCGCCGGGGTGCTCGGTGGTCTCGGTGGTGACCGGATAGATCAGCGGTTCCTCGATCTGGCCCGGCCGCAGGTAGGGCTCAGCGACCGAGCGGGCGATGCTGCGCCCGTGCCGCGCGCTGTGAAAGGCGATCACGTCGGCGGCGCCGATCAACCGGGCGGCTTTGACCGTGACCAGCTCCGGATCGCCGGGTCCCAGACCGACGCCGGTGAGCCGGCCTGTGACGGGGGCGGTCGATTGGTCGGTGACGAGGTCGGCCGACCGGCGTGTGACGGGGGCGGTCGATTGGTCGGTGACGAGGTCGGCCGACCGGTCGGTGGCGGGGCCGGTCGACCGGTCGGTGGCGGGGTCGGCTGACCGGTCGGTGGCGGGGTCGGTCGACGAATCGGTGGGGCCGGGGGTCGCAGGCAGCTCGCTCACTCTTCCTCGCTGGCGATGGCGTTGATCGCGGCGGCGGTGACGGCAGAGCCGCCGCGCCGGCCACGGACGATGAGGTACTCGGTGGCGCCGGTCCTGGCGCTGAAGTCGGCCAGTGCCTGCTTGGACTCGGCGGCGCCGATGAAGCCGACCGGAATGCCGATCACAGCCGCCGGACGCCCGGCCCCGGCCTCGATCATCTCCAGCAGCCGGAACAGCGCGGTCGGGGCGTTGCCGATCGCGACCACCGAGCCCGCCAGCTTCGGCCGCCACAGCTCGAGGGCCGCTGCGCTGCGGGTGTTGCCGAGCTCGGCGGCGAGCTGGGGCACCCGAGGATCGCTGAGGGTGCACAGCACCTCATTGCCGGCCGGCAACCGGCGGCGGGTGATTCCGGAGGCGACCATCTGGGCGTCGCACAGGACCGGAGCGCCGGCCAGCAGCGCGTGTCGGGCTGCGGTGACTACGCCGGACGAGTAGTCCAGGTCGTGCACCAGATCGGTCATCCCACAGGCGTGGATCATGCGCACCGCGACCCGTGCCAGGTCGGTGGGTAGCTGCGACAGGTCCGTCTCGGCGCGGATGGTCGCGAAGCTCTGCCGGTAGATCTCGGCGCCGTCGGTGAGGTAGCCGGTCACGAGGCGCCTGCCAGGGCGGGGTCGTTGGCCGGCGTCGACTGGGCGGTCAAAGCGGAAGTAGCAACCGGCCCAGGTAGCGCGGCCGCCCCAGATAGCGCCGCCCCAGGTAGCGCGGCCGCCCCAGATAGCGCCGCCCCAGGTAGCGCAGCCGCCCCAGGTAGCGCAGCCAGTGCCGTGGCCAGTTCAGCCGGAGTGCTGCCGACCCCGACCGAGCGGTCGCCAGAGTTCACCTGATAGCCCGAGCCGGTAGCGATCAGGTCGGTCACGGCGTCCGCCGGCCGGCCGCACCGGCGGGCGCAACCGGACCAGTGCACGCCGATGGCCGGTCGCCCCCCGGCTGCTGTGAGGGCCCGGTGCGTCGTGATGGCGTCGGCTCGGACGTCGGCAAGCGCCGAGGCGCAGCCCGGCCGTCCGGTGCAGGCCGTGACATCACTCAGCGGGTCGAACTCGTCGGTGATCATCCCGAGCCCGGCGCAGGCGGCCAGAAGTTCGGTGACGTCATCGGTGTCCAGGTCTGGCAGGACGATGCTGCGCCACGGGGTCAGGATCAGCTGCGGCCGGAGAAACACCTTGGCCTGATCAGTGGTCAAGCCGCCCAGCGGTATACCGATGACCAGGGCGCTGGCACCGTCGCGCTGCCGGATCGGTCGCCCTGGCACGGGTGCGGCGCCGGGCTCAGGTCCGGGGCTGGATTCATGGGCCGGGCTGGGTTCATGGGCGGGGCTGGGCGTCGGACCGGCTGCGTCGGCGATCCCCAGCCGAGCCGCGACCTGGCCGGGGCCCTCGGTGAGTTCGGCCAGCCGCCAGGCGGTGCCGCCCTGGGCTCGGCGTTCGACCAGAAAGGCCTCCGCGGCCGCGAGCATCAGCTCGACCGCGGCATCGCCGGGGCACTGCGCCCCGACCGGCTGGCCCGCCAGCAGCAACCGCATCGTGTGCGGCGAGGTGGCGGTGACGGCGATGTCAGGCTCGGCGGCCAGGACGTCACCGCGGCCGTCGTCCAGGGCAAACAGGAACCGTCCGGACAGCTCATCCAACGCCGGGCGGGCGCACAGCTCGCGATCGAACTCGGCGATCAGCGGGCGGACGTCCATCTGGCCGACACCGTCCCGGCCGGTCAGCGGCGAGGCGAGCAGGTTGCGCACCCGCTCGTGAGCCAGCGAGGGCAGCAGCCCGGCGTTCTGCAGGCGAGTGGCCAGTGACACCTCATCGCCGATCCCCAGCCCCCGCAGCTGCAGGTTGCCGCGCGAGGTGAGCTCCAACTGGCCGTTGCCGAGCTCGTCAGCGGCAGCGATCAAGGCCTGCCATTGTGGGCCGGTGAGGATCCCGCCGGGGATCCGCACCCGCGCCAGGCCACCGTCGGCTGCCTGATGGATCCGCAGCGCGCCCGGGCAGGAGTCCTGTGGGCTGGTGCGGTGGGCAGCGGGCAGTGGTGGCACGTCCGAGATCGTACGGCCACCAGGACTAACGCCTCACCTGATGACCCCAGCGGGAAGGTGACTGATGGCCCAGTGGCAGGTGGCCCATGACCCAGCGGCAAGGTGACTGATGGCCCAGCGGCAGGTGGCCCATGACCCAGCGGCAGGGATGCCTCATGACCCAGTAGTCAGGGCGACCTATGACCAGCGGGCAAGGTGACCCATAACCAGCGGGCAGGAAGTGACCCAGATCCAAGCAAGGTGATAGACGCTGCCGTTCGAGGGAACCGGCTTACCCCTATCCGGCGAGTTGGCGCCTGGGCGTCCAGCGTTGCGGTGGATGGCCGGTGTACTCGTGGCCGGTGTCGTCGGTCCACCGGTAGCCGCCGTCAGGCAGCCGACGATACTGCCAGCCCATTCCGATCTTGCACAAGTTATGCCGCTTGCATGCCAGCGCGCCGCCGCATCGGCAGGTCTGCCCACCCTCGGAGAACGCGACGATGTGCTCGAACTCGCAGCGGTAACCAGGCTGGCCGCAGGTCGGAAAGCAGCACACGCTGTCTCGGGCCAGCACGAAGTCACGCAGTCGCTGGGCCGGGCGGTAGCTGTCCCGGCCGATGTCCAGCAACGCGCCGGTGTCCGGATCGGTGAGCAGCCGGCGCCACGTTCCCGATTGGTCAGCGGCGTAGCGGCGGGCGGTCTCGGCAGTGATCGGGCCATACCCGGCCAGGTCGGCCGGCTCGTCGTCCAGGCCAAGCAAGGTGTCGGCCGCCACCACAATCTGGATGCTCGGCCGACGCCCCTGCAGTTCGGGAAGCGCGTCGTGCGGCAGCCCGGACAGCACGGCGTCGACCAGCAGATCCGCACGCTTCTGGTCCATCGTCCGATGATCGGCGGCGGGAAGCAGGGTCGCGGCGGCGGTGAGCCGGGTGAAGATCAACTGTCCCTGCGGCGCGTCCAGCAGGACGGGCAGCAGCACCATGCCGTCCTCGCAGGGTTGAAAGCCCACCTTGCGACCGGTGACGGCGTGCTGATGACGCTGCTCGGCGCTGGCCGGATCAAGCCGGACCGCCGCTCGCCGAGCAGCCTGACGCACTTGGCCGACGGTCTGATCAGCTGCCCGAGCCAGTGCCAGCGCCTCGAATTCGGCGACCAGTTGGACAGGCAGCGACCATGCCTGCTCGCAGATCACCTCGGCATGCCGATAGGAGATCTTTCCGGCATGCAGCAGCGCCAAGGTGTCAGGCAACTCTCGGACGAGCAGGCTGGCTGTCTTCAGCTTGGTCTGCGCCGTCCGGATCGGAACTCCCAGGGCCAGTGAGACGGCCTCTTGCGAGAGGTTGAGTTCGCTGGCGTCAGCGATCTCGATCTCGGCGAGCACCCGCTGTTGCACCGACTCGAGCCAGTGCTTCTGCTGCTCGAGCAGGGTGAGCAGGTCGATCCGGGCGCCGGCAGGCAGCCCTCGAAGGTCGACCAGCGCGATCTCGTCAGTGGGACGGTCGGCCGGCGGTAGCTCGAGCAACTGGATCAGTCGCTCTGCGACAGGCAGGGACGGGGCGTGCGACGACTGAACGGCAGGCAACGCGGCAGCGGACGGCAAGACCGCGACGGCCGGCGGCAAGACCGCGACGGACGGCAACACGGCGACGGACGGCAAGACCGCGACACCCGGCGATACCGCGGACACCGGCTGTTCGCTCCAGCCTGGATCGGCACGGTCAGCCGCCGGAGTGGCGGACTTGTCGTGACCGGTAGTGAACACAGTGCTGATTTTAGGAGAGCTCGCACTGATATCGGCGGGGATTTCGTCTTTGTGGATAACCTACATCTGATCGGGAAGGCCTGTGCATAACCGGCGCTTGAGGGTCATTAGGTTCTCCTTGCGGTAGCGCCGCATAACCGGCTCCAAACGAACAGTCGGGCGCGATTAACCCCGCCGACTCGGTCGATCCGGTTAACCTGCGGTGTCACGACACAGACCCACCCGCCGGCCAGACCACACCAAGACCAACACCTCCATCACGGAAACCCAGACCGAAGGAAACAGAACGATGTCCGAGCATGTGTTGATCTTCGGCAACGGCTATTACATTCCCGACCGGCTGCGCACCTGGGCGAGGAACGAGGGCCACAGCGTCAGCTCCAGCGTGATCTGCGATCCGGAGCAGATGGTGAAGATCGATGAACCCGAGAAGCTCGCTCGGATCGTCGTGCTGCCTGCCGACGCCCCTCTGGATGAGTGGGTCGCCTTCGCCCGGCTGGTCCACGAACTCCAACCGGTTACCCGAATCGGCAGCTTCAGCGACCAGGGACAGGTCGCCGCCGCAGCGGCCGGGCAAGCCCTGGGCCTGCCCGCCCACTCGATTGAGACGGTCCGACTGGTCCACGACAAGTACGCCATGCGGCAACGGCTGGCCGAGGCCGGTGTCGAGTCCACCGCCTCGGCCACCGTGCGCGACGTGGCGGAATTGGTGGACTTCGCCGCCGTGCACGGCTATCCGTGTGTGGTGAAGCCGGCCAGCGGCATGGCCAGCGCAGGCGTGTCGGTGATCTCAGAACCGGCCCAGGCCGAGGCCGCCTTCGCCCGGGCCCAGGGGATCAGCCGCGAGCAGGGAACAACGACACCCGTGGTGATGACCACCCCGCCCCCGACTATCGACAATCGCACCGCAGCCACCGACAGCCAGGCCACCGACAGCCAGGCCACCGATAGCCAGGCCACCGATAGCCAGGCCACCGACAGCCAGGCCACCGACAGCCAGGCCATCGACAGCCCGATCCAGGTGATAGTCGAGAAGTTCCTGTCCGGCGTCCAGTACAGCGTGGAGTGCTTCTCCGAGCAGGGCGAGCACCAGGTCGTGACCATCACCCGCAAGTACTCCGATCCGGTCAGCCTGGTGGAACTCGGGCATGTGATGCCCGCTCCGCTGGACCCGGAGCAGCAGGAGGCGGTCGGCGCGCACGTGTGCCGAGCGCTCGGCGCGCTCGGTGTCGAGTTCGGCCCGACCCACACCGAGATCGTCCTGACCGAGTCCGGGCCGCGACTCATCGAGACCCACCTGCGCTTCGGCGGCGACTCCATCTGGGACCTGGTCACCGACGCCACCGGCGTCGACCTGGTCAAGAACCAGTGGCGCCAAATGATCGGCGAGAAGGTGCTACCCGGCATCCGTGAGACGCTGCGCGACCCCGACCGGGCCCCCCGGTGCGAGGCGATCTGGTTCGCCGTCGCCCCACCATCCGGAATCCTGGTGGAGATAGCCGGGGTCGACGGACCGCACCCTGACGGTGTCACCGTCAAGTGGCCGCTTCCGCCCGGAACCCAGCTCAACGGCCTGCAGAGCTCGCACTCGCGGCTGGCCCAGGCCCGCGCCCACGCCGACACCGCGGCCGAGGCGCTCGCGCTGGCGCAGCAGGCCATCGAGCGGCTGGAGATCATCGTCCGGGTTCCCAGCATCGTGCCCGAAGTGATGTGACCCGCGGGCCGGCGCGGACCGGCCAACCAGGCGCGGACCGGCCAGCTACAGTTAGCCCCGCCTAGCGGCCATGCTGGAGGAAGCCGGTGCGATCCCGGCGCGGTCCCGCCACTGTGACTCCGTTCCCTCGGAGAAGCCAGACACTCCACCGGCCGCTACCTACACGCCAGGGGCGCGGACCCCGGGGAGGACCACTGTGATCCTGCTGCTCTCGACCTCGGACACCGACCTGCTCAGCGCCCGAGCCAGCGGCGCCGACTACCGGCTGGCCAATCCGGCCCGTACCGAGGTCGAGGACCTGCCCGCGCTGCTGGCCGGCGTGGAGCTGACCGTGGTGCGCATCCTGGGCGGTTACCGCATGTGGGAGGCCGGCATCGACGCGCTGCTGGCCAGTGGCCGGCCGGTGGTGGTGCTGGGCGGCGAGCAGCAACCGGACGCCGACCTGATGAAGCTGTCCACCGTGCCCTACGGGGTGTCGGCCGAGGCGCACTCTTACCTGGCCGAGGGCGGCCCCCACAACCTGGGTCAGCTGCACCGGTTCCTGTCCGACACCGTCCTGCTGACCGGCCACGGCTTCGAGCCGCCGGCCAGCACCCCGATGTGGGGGGTGTTGGAGCGGGAGGGTCTGGAGCGAACCCCGGCCAACAGCGACGCCCCCACGGTCGCCGTCCTCTACTACCGCGCGCACCACGTCGCAGGCAACACCGCGTTCGTGCACGCCCTGTGCCAGGCCATCGAGGGCAAGGGCGGCCGCGCGCTGCCGGTGTTCTGCGCCTCGCTGCGCGCGGCCGAGCCGGAGCTGCTGAGCACGCTGGCCGGCGCCGACGCCCTGGTCGTGACGGTGCTGGCCGCCGGTGGGACGAAACCGGCCACCGCCTCGGCCGGCGGCGATGACGAGGCATGGGACGTCGGCGCGTTGGCGGCGCTGGACGTCCCGATCCTGCAGGGGCTGTGCCTGACCAGCTCGCGGGACAGCTGGCTGGCCAACGGCGACGGCCTGTCGCCCCTGGACGCCGCCACCCAGGTCGCGATCCCCGAGTTCGACGGCCGGTTGATCACGGTGCCGTTCTCGTTCAAGGAGGTCGACGCCGACGGGCTGACGGTTTACGTCGCCGATCCGGAGCGGGCCGACCGGGTCGCCGGGATCGCGGTCCGGCACGCCCGGCTGCGCCACATCCCGCCGGCTGAGCGCAAGGTCGCGGTGATGCTTTCGGCTTATCCCACCAAGCATTCCCGGATCGGCAACGCGGTCGGGCTGGACACCCCAGCCAGCGTCGTCCGGCTGCTGACCGCGATGCGCGAGCAGGGCTATGACATCGGCCCGCTCGACGGCCCGGACGCCTTGCCCGGCGTGAGCGCGCTGGACGGTGACGCGCTGATCCACGCGCTGATCGCGGCCGGCGGCCAGGACCAGGACTGGCTGACCGCCGAGCAGTTGGCGCACAACCCGGTGCGCATCACGGCCGCGGCCTACCAGGTTTGGTACGACAACCTGCCGGCCGACCTTCGCCAGGGCATCGAGCAGCACTGGGGCCCCGCTCCCGGCAACCTGTTCGTCGACTTCAGCAAGGACCAGCAAGGCGAAATCGTGCTCGCCGGATTGCGTGCCGGCAACGTGGTGGTGATGGTGCAACCGCCCCGGGGCTTCGGTGAGAACCCGGTGGCGATCTATCACGATCCCGACCTGCCGCCCAGCCACCACTACTTCGCGGCCTATCGCTGGCTGGCCGAGGAGTTCGGCGCGCACGCCATCGTGCACGTCGGCAAGCACGGCAACCTGGAATGGCTGCCCGGCAAGGGCGCCGGCATGTCGGCCTCCTGCGCGACCGACGCCGCGCTCGGCGAGCTGCCGCTGATCTATCCCTTCCTGGTGAACGATCCGGGGGAGGGCACCCAGGCCAAGCGCCGGGCGCACGCGACCCTGATCGATCACCTGATTCCGCCGATGGCACGGGCCGAGAGCTACGGCGACATCACCAGGCTGGAACAGTTGCTCGACGAGCACGCCAGCATCGCGGCGATGGATCCGGCCAAGCTGCCGGCCATCCGCGCCCAGATCTGGACGCTGATCCAGGCCGCCAAGCTCGATCACGACCTGGGCCTGGCCGACCGGCCGCACGATGCCGAGTTCGACGAGTTCATCCTGCACGTCGACGGCTGGCTGTGCGAGATCAAGGACGTCCAGATCCGCGACGGCCTGCACATCCTGGGTCAGGCGCCGCAGGGCGAGGCCCGGGTCAACCTGGTGCTGGCGATGCTGCGCGCCAAGCAGGTCTGGGGCGGGCAGGCCGCGGCGTTGCCGGGGCTGCGCGAGGCGTTGGGGCTGTCAGAACAGGGCGATGAGGCGCGAACCGACGTCGACGAGGCCGAGAGCCTGGCACACCGGCTGGTGACCGCGATGGAGGAGCGGGACTGGCGGGTCGAGGCCGCCGGTGAGGCGACAGCGGAGATCCTCGGCGCCGGCGACGACCGGGTGACGCTGGTCAGCGAGGTGCTGGCCTTCGCCGCGTCCGAGGTGGCGCCCCGGCTGGCCCGCACCACTGACGAGCTGACCAACCTGCTGCACGCCCTGGACGGCGGCTACGTGCCGGCCGGTCCGAGCGGTTCACCGTTGCGTGGACTGATCAATGTGCTCCCCACCGGACGCAACTTCTACTCCGTAGACCCGAAGGCGATCCCGAGCCGGCTGGCCTGGGAGACCGGCCAGGCGATGGCCGAGTCGCTGCTGGCCCGCTACCGCGCCGACACCGGGAACTGGCCGCGCTCGGTAGGGCTGTCGGCCTGGGGGACCTCGGCGATGCGCACCGCAGGCGACGACGTGGCCGAGATCCTGGCGCTGCTCGGGGTGCGCCCGGTCTGGGACGAGGCGTCGCGGCGGGTCTCCGGCCTGGAACTGATCAGCCTGGCCGAGCTCGACCGGCCCCGGATCGACGTGACCGTCCGGATCTCCGGCTTCTTCCGCGACGCCTTCCCGCACGTGGTGGCGCTGCTGGACGACGCCGTCCAACTGGTCGCCGAGCAGGACGAGCCGCACGAGATGAACTTCATCCGGGCACACGCGCAGGCCGATCTGGCCAGCCACGGGGACCAGCGCCGGGCCACGCTGCGGGTGTTCGGATCCAAGCCCGGGGCCTACGGCGCCGGACTATTGCCCTTGCTGGAAAGCAGGAACTGGCGCGATGACGCCGACCTGGCCGAGGTCTACGCGGCCTGGGGTGGCTTCGCCTACGGTCGCGGCGTGGATGGCATCCAGGCGCGCCCGGACATGGAGAACGCCTACCGCCGGATCAGCATCGCGGCCAAGAACGTCGACAGCCGCGAGCACGACATCGCCGACTCCGATGACTACTTCCAGTACCACGGCGGCATGGTGGCCACCGTGCGGGCCCTGACCGGCTCCGCGCCGGCTGCCTACATCGGTGACAGCACCAACCCGGACGCGGTCCGCACCCGGACGTTGTCCGAGGAGACGGCAAGGATCTTCCGGGCCCGGGTGGTCAACCCGCGCTGGCTGGACGCGATGCAGCGGCACGGCTACAAGGGCGCCTTCGAGCTGGCGGCCACCGTGGACTACCTGTTCGGCTATGACGCCACCGCCGGAGTGGTCGCCGACTGGATGTATGAGAAGCTCGCCCAGACCTACGTGCTGGACCCTCAGTTGCAGAAGTTCTTCGCCGAGTCCAACCCCTGGGCGCTGCACGGCATCGCCGAACGGCTGCTGGAAGCCGCCCAGCGCCAGATGTGGGAACACCCCGACCCCGACACCCTGGCCGCCCTGCAGCAGGCCTACCTCGACACCGAGGGCGACCTGGAAGGCGGCCAGGCCTGAACCGACCTGGAAGGCGGCCAGGCCTGAACCGACCTGGCAGGCGGCCAGGCATGAGCCGGCAGCTGCCCGGTCAGCGCCCGGCGCGGTGGAAGTGAGGCCGCGTCACCGCGCCAGCAGCCGGGCCAGCGCGGGGTCGGCCAGCAGCAGATCGGTGAGCAGGTCCTGCGCGATCCGCGCCGAGCCCACCAGCGGATGGAGCGCGAACGCTCGCAGCGCGAGCTCGTAGGACCCGGTCCTGATCGCCTCGATGGCGGCGCGTTCGGCGGCCCGCACCGAGGCGATCAGCCCTAACTGGTGCAGCTCCAGCGCGGGCGCGGGCGCCGGCCGGGCGCCGGTGGAATCGACCCGGCACACCGCCTCGATCACCAGGTCGGCCGGCAGCCCGGGCAAGGTGTCACCGTTGGCCACGTTGACGATCAGGCTGGTCGCCGGCCCGCCCGACAGGGCCCGCATCAACTCCAGCGCGACCTCCTCATAGCCACCCCCGGCCAGATCCTGCTCGTCGCGGGGTTGCTCCGGCGAGCGCGCCTCAGCCAGGTAGCTCTCCTCCCGGCGCCGCCTGGCCGCCTCCCACAGCGTCGCAGCCGCCGCCGGGTCAGCCGCCGCGGTCGCGTAGAAATCCTGTTGCTCCCGCTGCAGAAACTCGCCCCGGGTCGGGCCGGCGGCCAGCGCGGCGAGGACGTCGGCGGTGTTGTAGTAGTAGTGCAGGTACTCGTTCGGCACAGCGCCCAGCGCCCGCAGCAGCGGCGCTCCGAACAGCCGGCCCTCCTCGAAGGACTCGATCAGCGCGTCGGAGCCGAGCAGGTCCGGCAGCAGGTCCCGGCCGTCCCGGCGTAGGGACCGCAGCCAGCCGAGATGATTGATGCCGGCGTAGTCGGGCGCCACCCGGCCGGTCCGCAGCTCGGCCTCGGGCACGTCCAGCGCCCGGCAGACCCGCCGGATCAGCCCCACCGGCGAGTCGCAGATTCCGATCACCCGGTCACCCAGCACCGCCCGGCTGGCCTCGGTAATCATGCCGGCCGGGTTGGTGAAGTTGATCAGCCAGGCCCGCGGCGCGAGGTCGGCGACCGTCCGGGCCAGGTCCAGCGCGACCGGCAGGGTCCGCAGCCCGTAGGCCAGGCCGCCGGCTCCGACCGTTTCCTGTCCCAGCACGCCGGCCGACAGCGCCCGGCGCTCGTCGGCGACCCGGCCGGCCGCCCCACCGACCCGGATCGCGGAGAACACGAAGTCCGCGTCCGGCAGAGCCCGCGCCGGCGAGGTCTCCAGCCTGAGCCGGATCGCCGGATCGGGCTCGAGCACCCGGCCGATGGTGGCCAGCCGGGCGGCATCGAGGTCACAGAGCACCAGTTCGGTGATTCCGAGCTCCGGGCGGCGTCGCAGCGCCCGGTGGACCAGCGGCACCCTAAAGCCGCCGCCGCCCACGATCACCAGCCGCATGGGGCAATACCCTAATAAGAGGTGGCAATACCCCTCTGAGGTGGCACTCTCATACCGTGGCCGAGCCGGACTTCGACGTGATCATGCAGGGCACGGTGTTCTTCGACGTGGTGCTCACCGGCCTGCCTGCCCTGCCCGCCCAGGGCACCGAGATGCTGGCCGAGGGAATGGGCTCCTGTCCCGGCGGGGTGGCGAACCTGGCGATCGCGGCCAGCCGGTTGGGGCTGCGTACCAGCCTGGCGGCTGTCTTCGGCGATGACGTCTACGGCGACTTCCTGTGGCGGACGCTGGCCGAGCAGGAGCACGTCGACCTGTCCCGCTCACGCCGGTTGGCGCACTGGCACTCGCCGGTGACCGTGTCGATGGCGGTGCACCGCGACCGGGCGATGGTGACCCACAGCCACCCGTCACCGATCCCGGCCAGTGACCTGCTGGCGGATCCGCCGTCCGCGGCCGCCGGCGTGGTGCACCTGGGCCAGGAGCCGGAGTCCTGGGTGAGCACCGCCGCCGAGCGGGGGATGCTGCTGTTCGGTGACGTGGGATGGGACCCGAGCCAGCAGTGGTCACCGGCCGTGCTGGAGCAGCTCGAGCAGCTGCACGCCTTCCTGCCCAACAGCACCGAGGCGATGGCCTACACCCGCACCGACGACCCACGGGCCGCCCTGCTCCAGCTGGCCGATTCGGTGCCGGTCGTGGTGGTGACCTGCGGCGGGCAGGGATCGATCGCGATCGACTCGGTGACCGGTGAGGAGGAGTGGGTTCCCTCGCTGCCGGTGAACGAGGTCGACGCCACCGGCGCCGGGGATGTGTTCGCGGCGGCTTTCGTGCTGGCGACGCTGCGGGACTGGCCGTTGCGCAACCGGCTGGCCTTCGCCAACCTGTGCGCGGCGCTGTCGGTGCAGCAGGTCGGCGGCTCGCTGGCCGCTCCGGGCTGGGGTGACATCTCCGACTGGCTGACCGCGGTGCTGAGCCAGGCAGCGGCCGGCTCCCGGGCCGCCAACGTGCTGGCCCACAGCTACGCCTTTCTGACCGAGTCGATCCCGGCGGGGCCGGCTCCGACGGTTCGCCGGGCCAGCGCGACGATCGCCCGCACGTCAGACGCCTGACCCTGCTCAGATCGCGGGACGGCCGCTCAGACCGCCCAGGGTGCCGACCGCGCAGACCGTGGATGGCCGCTCAGACCGCCGACCGCGTGGGCGCCGGGGCGCTTTCGACGAGCCCCAACCGGACCGCGGTCAGCAGCGCCTGGGCCTTGCTGTTGGCTCCGAGCTTGTCGTACAGGCGTGCGACGTAGGTCTTGGCGGTCGAGGCGCTGATGTGCAGCCGAACCGCCAGGTCCGGCACCGAGAGCCCGGCCAGCAGCAGGCTGAGCACCTGGCGTTCACGCTCGCTGAGCACCGGTAGCGCCGGGGCGAGCTGGCGCCGTCGCAGGGCGGCCGCCAATCCCCGGGAGCTGAAGGAGGACGCGGCGACCGCGGCATGCCGGATGGCGCCGAGGATCTCCGGTGATGACGCCCGCTTCGACACGAACGCGGAGGCGCCGGTCTCCAGGGCGCGGAACAGCACATCGTCCTCGCCGCGCGCGGTGAAGATCACGATGCCCAGGCCTTCGAAGCGGTCGCGCAACTCGGCGGCCAGTTCCAGGCCGGGACGGTCGGGCAGGGACAGCCCGATCGTGACCACGTCGGGCCGCAATGCGCCGATCAGGCCGATCGCCTCGGCGGCGGTGCCGGCCTCGGCGACGGTGTGCAGGTCGGGCTGGCCGTTCACCATCAGCGCCAGTCCGAGCCGGGTGACCGGGTGACTGTCGACGATGATCAACCGGGCTGCCGACGAGGCATGTTCTTGCACATGTGGGGCACGTCGGGCAGCAACGGTTGACTCAACCGCTGTGCTGATCTCCATAGCCCCCCGTTAAGGCCGTACTTCTATTTAACGCCGCTCTTATGAAAGCACACTCCAGCCTTATTTGGTGCCTAAAGTTCTGCTCAAGGCTCACGCGATACGCCTGTTATGCCTGGTCTCGATTACACAACGCGACCTGCTGAACACCCCCCGCGCGCGGCTGTCATCCGATCAGTGGACGTCAGGTCTGTCCGATCGCCCGCTGTGTCATCCAGCCGGAATCCGTCACGCTCACTTCACACGATGTGAGCAGTGCCAACGGGGGGAGGGTGACGTGACGATCGTCTGCGAGTCCGACCCGCTGGCGGCACAGGTGCTGGCGGCGGCCATCGGCGGCGAGCTGCAGATCGTGTCGACGCTGGGCAAGGTCTCGGTGCTGCTGGCGAATGTGACCGGCCGTTGCCCGGTGGTGATCGGCGCCTCGGTCCCCATCGACGAGGCGCTGCGATTCACCGCGCAGGTCACCGTGGAGCATCCGGCGGCACTGGTGATCCTGATCCGGGATCGGCCGACCGACGCCGAGATCACGCGCGCCCTGGCCGCCGGCGCGCACACGGTGCTCGACGTCGCCGCTCACGACAAGATCGCCCATGCGTGTTCGGCCGTGACCGCGCCGCAGGCCGAGGGCAAGATCTTCGCGGTGTTCGCCGCCAAGGGCGGCTGTGGCAAGACCACCCTGGCGACCAATCTGGCGATCGCCCTTCAGGGTGAGGGCCAGCGACGGGTGTGCCTGCTGGACCTCGATCTGGAATCCGGCGACGTCGCCTCGGTGCTGGACCTGGACACCAGCCGGACGCTGACCTATCTCACCGGCAAGCGCGAGGTCGGCGAGCTGGTGGACTCCGGCGAGCTGGTGACCGTGTCCCCGCAAACCGGCCTGGACTGCATCCTTGCGCCGGTGACGCCCGGTGACGCCGAGCGGATCAGGCCGGCGAAACTCGGCCGGCTGCTGCGCGCCCTGGTCAGCCGGTACGACGTCATCGTCGTCGACCTGCCGGCGCGATTCTCACCCGCGGTGCTGGCAACGCTGGACCACGCCCATCACCACGTCGTGGTGGCCACGCCCGAGCGCCCGGCGT
The DNA here is from genome assembly GCA_036389035.1 of Jatrophihabitans sp. Lineage (NCBI taxonomy): Bacteria > Bacillati > Actinomycetota > Actinomycetes > Jatrophihabitantales > Jatrophihabitantaceae > Jatrophihabitans > Jatrophihabitans sp. The sequence goes on along the minus strand of DASVQQ010000011.1, from coordinate 66,142 downwards.
TGAAGAACCTGCGCGTGACCCTCGACATCCTGGACCTGCTGGGCTACTCGCGAGCTGCCCGTGCGGTGCTGTTCAACCGCTCGGACACCCGGGCCGCGATCTCGGCGGCGGAGGTGGCCGCGGTCGTACGCGGGCCGATCGCCGCGCACGTGCCCTCCAGCAGCGATGTCGCGGCATCGATCAACCGGGGGGTGCCGTTGATGGCCGCGCACCCACGGCATCCCGTCAGCGTGGCGATTCAGCGGTTCGCTGACAGCTACGCGGCCGTCCTGCCCACGTCAGCTGGCGTCCGGGCAGCTCAAGACCGCGACAGCCGCCTTGGCTGCTCGCCTCACCAAGGGGGAAGCAATGCTGGAACAACTGCGTAAGGCGCGCGAGGAAGAGAGCGGATTCACGCTCATCGAGCTCCTCATCGTGATCGTCATCCTGGGCGTGCTGGCCGGGATCGTCGTCTTCGCCGTCGGCGGCATCACCGACCGCGGCAACGTCTCGGCGTGCAAGTCCGACGTCAAGAACGTCGAGGTCGCCTCCGAGGCCTACTTCGCCAAGAACGGCAGCTACGCCGCCAACATGCCCGCGCTGGTGACCGCCAGGCTGTTGCGCGAGGTGCCCTCGACCACCAACGGCTACACCGTCACCTACGACAACACCAACGGCAACGTCGGCGCAAACGGCCTGACCGGCTGCCCGTCCTAGCACCGAGGCAGGGTCGCCCCACGGGGCGGCCCTGCCTCAGCCGGGTCACCCACTCAGCACGTCCTTGTGAAAGGCACTTCTCCATGCTCGGTCATCACATCGGCAGCCGGATCGACGCGCTGCTGGAGGCGCTCTGGCAGGCCGGCGGCACCGACCTGCTGCTGACGGCTGGGCTGGCGCCGCAATTCCGCGTGCACGGCGAGCTGCGTCCGGTGCCCGACGAGCCCAAGCTCAGCGCGGTCGACACCGAGGCGCTGCTGGCCGAAGTGCTCAGCCCTTCCCAGTTCAGCGCCTTCGCCGGCCTGCACGAGTACGACTTCTCCTTCAGCTGGCGCGACCAGGCCCGGATCCGAGGCAACGCCTTCAGCCAGCGGGACCAGACCACGGTGGCGTTGCGGATGATCCCGCGCCAGGTGCCGACCATGGAGCAGCTGGGGCTGCCACCGGTGCTGGAGAGCTTCACCCGCCAGCATCAGGGCCTGGTGCTGGTCACCGGTCCCACCGGTTCCGGCAAGTCCACCACCCTGGCCGCGATGATCGACCGGATCAACACCCAGCGCGCCTGTCACATCCTCACCATCGAGGATCCGATCGAGTACGTGCACGAGCACAAGCGCTCGGCGATCAGCCAGCGCGAGGTCGGCTCGGACACCGCGTCGTTCCCCGACGCCCTGCGGGCCGCCCTGCGGGAGGACCCGGATGTGCTGCTGGTCGGTGAGATGCGCGACCTGGAGTCGATCCGGTTCGCGCTCACCATCGCCGAGACCGGCCACCTGGTGTTCGCCACCCTGCACACCAACGACACCGCGCAGGCGCTGTCGCGGATCATCGACGTCTTTCCGGGCGAGCAGCAGGCACAGGTTCGGGTCCAGCTCGCCGCGGCGCTGACCGGGATCGTCTACCAGCGCCTGCTGCCCCGGACCGGTGGCGGCATGATCGCCGCCTACGAGGTGCTGGTGGCCACCTCGCCGGCGCGTGGCCTGATCAAGGAGGGCAAGACCCACCAACTCCGAAACGTCCTGCTCACCGGCCAGCGCGACGGGATGGTGACCTTCGAGCAGTCGCTGTCGGCGCTGGTGCAGCAGAACCAGATCAGCTACGACGACGCCCTGGCACGCAGCCTGTATCCCAAGGACATCATCACCGTGCCGCGTCCGCGAGTGGGTGTGACGGTATGAAGCTTCGGGGCCGTCACCACGCCGACGAGGTCGCGCCGGAGCCGGCGCCCTCGCCGGCCGCCGCCCAACCACCGGCCGACTTCGAGGTGCGCGAGGGTGGCCGCCGGCTGGGCGAGCTGATCGTCGATGCCCGGCTGGCGACCCAGGCCCAGGTGGTGGCGGCGCTGGAAGAGGCGCAGCACGGAGCCACCAAGCGGCTGGGCAGGCTGCTGCTCGACCGCGGGATCATCACCGAGCGCGACCTGACCCGGATGATCGCCGAGCAGAGTTCGGTGTCGGCCGTCGACCTGCGCAGCGTGACGCCGGACCCCGAGGTGGCCGGCCTGATCACCGCCGACAGCGCCCGCGCCCTCTCGGCGCTGCCGCTGTCCATCGACGAGGGCATCGTGCTGGTGGCGGTCGCCGACCCGAGCGAGACCACCATCGTCAGCCTGCGCGCGCTGCTGGGCCAGGACGTCCAGGTCACCGTGGCCGGCCAGTCGGATTTGCTGCGGGCCATCGACAACACCTACCGCGCGATCACCGGGGTCAGCTCGCAGGTCAAGCTGTTCGAGGCCCGCGACGGCCTGCGGCGCGACACCGTCCGGATGGACACGCCCACCACCGCCGACGAAGCGCCGGTCGTGCGGGTGGTGCAGATGATGATCGCCCAGGGGGTACGGGACCGGGCCTCCGACATCCACATCGAGCCGCAGGACGACCGGGTCCGGGTGCGCTACCGCATCGACGGCGCGCTGCATGACGTGCTGGACCTGCCGGGCTCGATGGGCCCGGCGATGGTCAGCCGGATCAAGATCCTGGCCGGGATGAACATCGTCGAGCGACGGCGCGCCCAGGACGGTCAGATCGGCACCGAGATCGAGGGCCGCGCGGTCGACATCCGGGTCTCGACGACAGCAGTGGTGGGCGGCGAGAAGGTCGTGCTGCGGTTGCTGGACAAGAGCCGGCCGCTGTTCAAGCTGGAGCAACTCGGCATGCCGGCGGCGATGGCGCGGCGCTACGCCGCGATGCTGCGCGCGCCCTACGGCATGGTGATCTGCGCCGGGCCTACCGGCAGCGGAAAGACCACCACGCTCTACGGGTCACTGGCCGAGATCAACAGCCCGGACCGCAACATCATGACTATCGAGGACCCGGTGGAGTACACCTTCTCCTCGATCAACCAGATCCAGATCAACGAGCAGGCCGGGATCACCTTCGCCGGCGGGCTCCGCTCGATCCTGCGCCAGGACCCGGACGTGATCCTGGTGGGGGAGGTGCGTGACGTCGAGACGGCCCGGATCGCGGTCCAGTCAGCGTTGACCGGGCACTTCGTGCTGTCCTCGCTGCACGCCACCGACTCGGTCTCGGCACTGCACCGGCTGATCGACATGGGCATCGAGACCTTCCTGATCGCCTCCTCGGTCACCGCGGTGCTGTCGCAGCGGCTGGTGCGCCGGATCTGCCCGCACTGCCGCGAGCCCTACCAGCCGAGCGCTGAGGAGCTGGCGTTCCTGCGCGCCATCGACGGCGAGGCCCCGGACGACGGGTTCCTGCACGGCGCCGGCTGCAACTTCTGCGCCAGGACCGGTTACCTCGAACGGACCGGCGTCTATGAGATGTTGACGCTGTCCGACGGCATCCGCGAGCTGGTGCTCGAGCGCGCCTCGCACGACGAGCTGCGCAAGCTCGCCCGGGCCGAGGGGATGAGCACCCTGCTGGAAGAAGCCGCCAACCTGGTGCGCGAGGGCGCCACCGACCTCGCCGAGATCATGCGGTCCGTATACGTGATGGGGGTCTGAGGACGTGCCCAGCTTCAGCTACACAGCGACCCTGCCGTCCGGGGAGTCGGCGCGCGGCACCGAGAAGGCGGCCAGCCGGGAGGCTGCCGAGCTGGCCCTGTACGAGCGGGACCTGCGAGACATCCGGGTGGTGCCCAAGACGAGCCTGCTGAAGAGCGAGATCACCGCTCCGCGGGTCAAGCGCGACGAGCTGATGCACCTGTCGCGCCAGCTGGCGGCCTTCGTCCGGGCCGGTCTGCCGCTGATCGACGCGGTGCACACCATCGGCGCCGAGGCCAGCAACAGCTCGGTGCGCCGGATGATGGCCGAGGTGGAGCAGTCGCTGCGAGACGGTGACCGGCTCTCGACCTGCCTGGACCGCCACCCCAAGATCTTTCCGGCGTTCTACCGCGGCATCCTGCGCTCGGCCGAGCTGACCGGGCAGCTGGACACGGTGCTCGACCAGCTGGCCACCTACCTCGAGCGTGACCTGGAGGCCCGGCGCAAGGTCCAGTCCGCGATGATCTATCCGGCCGTGATCGCCGGGATGTCGGTGTTCACCGTCGCGATTCTGGCCGGGTTCGTGCTGCCCCGGTTCAAGGTGTTCTTCAAGAGCCTGGGCGCCGACCTGCCGTTGCCCACCCGGATCCTGCTGGCGATCACCGACTTCCTGATCAACTACTGGTGGGCGATCATCGCCGCCATCGTCGGGCTGGTGCTGGCGTTGGCGCTGGCGCTGCGCACCGAGCGCGGCCGCTACGCCCGCGACCGGTTCGTGCTGGCCGTGCCGGTGCTCGGCACCACCGTCCAGTACGCGCTGGTCGAACGGTTCAGCCGGATCCTGTCCTCGATGGTGAGCGCCGGGGTCAACCTTCCGGAGGCGCTGCGGGTGGCCAGCGAGTCACTGCGCAACCTGGTCTACATCCGGGCGCTGACGCAGGTGGGGGAGTCGATGCTCGAAGGCGACGGGCTGGCCAAGCCACTGGCCCGGACCGGGCTGTTCCCGAGCACCGCGTCGCTGATGATGCAGGTGGGCGAGGAGACCGGCACCCTGGACGCCCAGCTGGAGGCGACTGCCCACTACTACGAGGGCGAACTCGATTACAAGATCAAGAAACTGACCAGCCTGTTCGAGCCGGCCATCATCATCGTGATGGGAGGCATGGTCGGCTTCGTGGCCATCGCGCTGGTGTCGGCGATGTACGGAATCTTCAACCAGGTCAAGGTCTGACATGAGCCTGACATGAGCCTCGACCTCAGATCCGAGGTGGATCGCGACCGCGGCGAGACGCTGCTGGAACTGCTCATCGCACTCGCCATCATGGCGATCGCGGTGGTGGCGGTGGTCGGCGGCCTGGTGGCCAGCATCGCCGTCTCCGACATCCATCGCAAGCAGTCCACGGCCGGAGCCGCGGTGCGCGACTACGCCGAGAACGTCGAGAAGCACGTCGCCGGCGCGGGCTACACCGCGTGCGCGGCGCCGTCGGCGTACGCGCCGGCAACCGTGGGGTTCACGGCTCCGAGTGGCTATGCCGCCTCCGCCGTCTCGGTGCGGTACTGGTCCGGCACCGCCTGGATCGCCGGCCCGTGCACCGACGTCGGGCTGCAGGAGCTGACCGTCCAGGTCGCCAGCTCGGACAACCGGGCGACCGAGCGACTGGTCCTGGTGCTGCGCAAGCCCTGCGGGCAGGGCTCGACATGCTGAGGCAGGACGAGCGCGGCTTCACCCTGGTGGAGCTGGTGCTGGCGGTCGTGATCATGGGAATCATCACGGTTCCACTGGGCAACGTGATCATCAGCTACCTCCGCAACACCGACGCGACCACGGCCCGGCTCAGCGAATCGCACGACGCGCAGATCAGCACCGCCTACTTCTCCGCCGACGTCGCCAGCCTGGGCGTGCGCAGCACGACGTACTCCTCCGACCCGGCCGCGCCCTACCCGCTGACCCAGTCGATCGAGCAGAACGCGCCCGCCACCGGAGGACTTTTCCCTTGCGGCACCGCGGGAACGCCGAACGCGGTGATCCGCTTCGGGTGGGATGACCACACCAACGCCGCCTCGACGGCGCCGACCCTGATGCGGGTGGCCTACGTGTCGATCCCGGACGCGGCCGGCCAGCCGCGGCTGCACCGGCTGGTGTGCGCCGGCTCGGCCACCGTCGTCACCGACACGGTGCTCGCCCATGACCTGGTGTCGGTGTCGGCGTCCTGCGCGTCGGGGTCCGGGCCGACGGCGTGCACCGGCAGTGGAGCCGCGACCCCCCTGGTGGTCAAGCTTTCGCTGACCATTCACAACCCGCAGAGCGCCAGCGCGCCCAACTACCAGATCGAGCTGAGCGGCCAACGGAGGCAGTCATGATGATCAAGACCGCTCGCCGCCGGCTGAACCTGGCCGATGACACCGGGGCGTCGCTGGTGTTCGCGCTGCTCCTGATCACGGTGGTGGCGCTGGTGGTCGGGGTGCTGCTGTCCTTCGGCGACACCAGCGTCCGCACCACCGTGGCGCTGCGCGGCCAGGCCGCTCACCTCTACGGCAGCGACGGCGCCGCCCAGGCCGCGATCACCGCGCTGCGCCGCTCGCCGTTCAACAACAACACCTCCAGCCCGACCCATCCCAAGTGCTTCGGCTCCGGCCCCACCGCCGACACGCTGCTGCTGAACAACTTCTATCCCGGCACCACCGGCGGCGCGGCGTCCTCGGCCGCGGTCACCTGCACGCCGGACCCGAACTCCGGAGCGGCCGGCGGCCTGGTCCCGATCACCACGGCGAACAAGCCGGGCAACGCGATCCTGACGCTGGGAACCAACCCCGGCGAGGACGGGCTGAACATCCAGAACAACAGTCCCACCATTCCGTTCATCGTGCACGGCTCGGTGGTGTCGAACTCCAACATCCGGGTCACCAGGGGCACGCTGGAGTCCAACGTGGGGGTGTACGCGCACACCGGCTGCTCGGGCACCATCGTCAGCAACCCGCCGCCGAACTGCGCCGCCGGCACCGTGGTCGACCCGAACTACTCTTTCGAGCCGGCGTTCGGCTCACCGGCCAACGCGGTGCCGACCTACCGGCCGGTGCCAGCGTCGACGGCGGCCAACTGCCCCGGCGGGGTGATGACGTTCCAGCCCGGCTACTACGACGACGCCGAGGCGCTGTCCTCGCTGATGAGCAACAGCGGCGGTGTATGCAGGAACAGCGTCTGGTGGTTCACGCCGGGCATCTATTACTTCGACTTCCACAACTCGTCCAACCCGCTGCTCGGCGGCAGCGACGTCTGGACGGTGAGCAGCGGGCAATTGGTCGCCGGCACGCCGGTCGACGCCGCCGGCAACGTGCTGGCCAGACCCCTCAGGCCCGCCACCATTCCCGGCGCCTGCCAGAATCCGATCAAGTCGACCTCGGCCGTCGGCGTGCAGTTCCTGTTCGGGGGCGACAGCCAGTTCCGGATGACCGGTGGCGACGCCGAGATCTGCGCCAGCTACCACACCGCCCGGCCGCCGATCGCGGTGTACGGCGTGAAAAGCGGCGCCGAGACCCAGGTGCCGATTGCCACCGTCAAGCCGACCACCGTGGTCAACCCGCCGGCGCCGGCCCTGTTCGACAGCGCCACGGTGACGGCGGCGAACCTGGCTGAGGCCGACACGGTAGGGGCGACGTGGACCAAGACCACCACGGGTAATCAGACGGCCTCGTTCACCCTGGGTGGCTACGCCCCGACGCCGGTCATCCCGGCGGGCTCGGTGCTCAACTCAGCGACCTTGCGGGTGGTGTACCGCAACACCGCCGGTGCCAGCGGCGACCAGCGGACGGTGGTGCTGACCCCGACTGCGGGCGGCGCGGCGATCAGCTCGACGCTGCCCTCGACCGCAAGCACCGTCACGCAGACCGCGCTGGTCAACCTGTACGGCGGCGGCACCAGCCCGCTGGCCGCGGCCGTGCACACCCACGGCTTCACGGGCGCGAGCATGGCGTATTCGTCCAGGCTCGGGCATGCCGGCACCGAGACCATCGACGCCATCCAACTCGACCTCAGCTACACCCCGCCGGCCTTCCGCGCCCAGGACGGAGCCATCCCCGGTGGCAACTGCCTGGCCAGCACCTACACCGGCGGCTCGGCCGGGCAGTGCGCGGTGCTGTCCACCCATACCTCGTACGCCGGTGCGTTCTACATCCAGGGCACCACCTACGTGCCGAAGGCCGTCATCGACCTGTCGTTGAACAACGTCACCTCGCAGGTGATGCGCTTCGGCGTGATCGCCAGATCGCTGTGGGTCAAGGAGACCGGGTCCATCACCTACAGCGGGCCGGTGATCGAGGTGCCGGACAACTCACCCGGCTTCGGCCCCGGCGGCACGGTGGTCTACCTCAACGTCTACCTGTGCCAGGCGGCCGCCAGTTGCTCCGCCGGCACCGGCAAGCTCGGCTTGCGGGCCCGGGTGCTGATCTATGACCCGACCGCCACGCCCAACCCACCGGCCCGTCAGATCACCATCCAGAGCTGGGCAGTGCAGCGCTGAGGCAGCGCCCGGCGAGCGATCCAAAACTCACCATCAGCGCGGTCGCCGTGGCGCCGCACCGGTGATCGTTGGCCGCTGAGCAGGGGAAATTGTCGGCGTGTCGTCCTGCAGGCCGGCCAACGATCGCGGCGCGGCGGTCCCGGGTTTCCAAGCTCGGCCAGGCGGCTCTACGCTATTGCCAACACTTTGCAATAAGCCGCCTAGGACATGCGTCCGCGCCGAACGGGGACTGGCCGTGCACATACCCGATGGGTACCTCTCGCCCTCCACCTGCGCGGTCACCTTCGCCGTCGCGGTTCCGATGCTCGCGGTGGCAGCCCGGCGGGTGCGCAACCGGGTGAAGAATCGCCAGGTTCCGACGCTGGCGATGCTGTCGGCGATGAGCTTCCTGGTGATGATGTTCAACATCCCGGTTCCGGACGGCACCAGCGCTCACGCCGCCGGTGGAGTCCTGGTCGCGATCCTGCTCGGTCCCTGGGCAGGCCTGATAGCGGTGAGCGTCGCGCTGGCGTTCCAGGCCCTGCTGTTCGGCGACGGCGGCGTGCTGGTCTACGGCGCCAACGTCCTCAACCTGGGCATCGTGCTGCCGTTCGTCGGCTACGGCGTGTACCGGCTGGTGGCCGGAGGCTCCACCCTGACGTCCAGGCGCAGGGTGATCGCCGCGGCCGCCGGTGGGTACGTCGGCCTGACAGCCTCGTCACTGGCCTGTGGCGTCCTGCTCGGCATCCAGCCGAGCCTGTTCACCAACTCCGACGGCGTTCCGCTGTACTCGCCGTACGACCTGTCCGAGACGATCCCGGCGATGCTGCTGGCGCACCTGCTGGTGGCCGGGGTCGCCGAGGCGGTGCTGACCGCCGGGGTCATCAGTTACCTGCAGCGGGCCAACATCGCGTTGCTGAGCGTCAACCACCCGAAGACGCCGATCGACGAGGCGGCCCGGGTCCGGCGCACCAGCCGGTTCAAGCCGATCCACGTGGCTCTGACGGCGATCGTGGTGATGGTGCTGCTGACCCCGCTCGGCCTGCTGGCGCCCGGCGGGGCCTTCGGCGAGGAGGCGCCGCAGGACCTGAAACTGACAGAGTTGAACCTGTCGACGGTGCCCACCGGACTGCAGAAGTACAACGGGTTCTGGGAGCACACGCCGATACCCGGCTATGACTTCACCGACGACAAGCACCCGGTGATCGGTTACCTGATCTCGGCGGCTATCGGTGTCGCGGTGATCGCGGTGCTGCTGTTCCTCATCGCTCACCTCATCCAGTGGATCAGCCGGTCCCGGCGCCCCGAGGTCGGTCCCGGTGCGGAGCCACCGTCGCCGCACAAGCCGACGGTCGACGCGCCTTCGTGAGCCGTGCCCGCGCCGAGCGCCTGACGTGACCACCACCGCCCGGACTCCGGACTGGCTGCTTGCCCAGGACGCCGGGATCTGCCCGTGCGCTCGCAGCGGCAGGCGCCGCAAGGTCTCGTTCGTGCGCAAGACGTTGACCGGCGGTTCGGACCTGCTGCGGCAGGTGATGTTCAGCGACGAGACCAGCTCCCGGCCGGGGTTGCTGCAGCGGCTGGAGCCGCGGGTGAAGTTGCTCGGGTTGCTGGCCCTGGTGGTGACCGCCGCGTTCCTGCGGAGCATCCCGGCGCTGCTGGCGCTCTACGCGCTCACCCTGGTGCTGGCCGCGCTGAGCCGGCTGCCACTACGGTTCTTTCTCCTGCGGGTCTGGCTGTTCGTGCCGATCTTCAGCGGCATCGTGCTGATCCCGGCCACCCTGAGCGTGGTGACCGAAGGGGACGTGGTGTGGACGCTGTGGCACTGGCACGGCAAGGCCCACGGCTTCACCTCGCAGGGCTTGACCTCGGCGGCGCTGGTGCTGTCCCGGGTGACGACCTCGGTCAGCCTGGTGGTGCTGCTCACGCTCAGCACGCCGTGGACCCGGCTGCTGGCCTCGCTGCGGGCGCTCGGGGTGCCCAGGATGTTCATCCTGATCATCGGCATGGCCTACCGGTACCTGTTCCTGCTGCTGGCCTCGGTCACCGACATGTACCAGGCGCGGGCCTCGCGCACGATCGGCTCGGAGAAGCACGACAGAAAGGCCCGGGCGTTCGTCGCGGCTTCGGCCGGCGCGCTGTTCGGGCGGACGATGGCGATGTCGGAGGAGGTGCATCAGGCGATGACCGCCCGGGGCTACCGGGGCGACGCCAAGGTGCTGGCGCAACCCAGGCCGGCCGTCACCGACCTGGTGTTCGCGATCGCGGTGGCCCTGGTCGCGGCCGGCCTGCTCATCGCGGAGAGGGCTCTCGGTGGCTGAACACGAGCACGTCCACGTCCAGCAGATCCGCCATGCGCACCCGCGGTCGATGCACGGCCGGCCGCCGCGCAAGCCGCCGGGTGAGCCGATCCTGGTCTGTGAGGACCTGCACTTCAGTTACCTGGATCGTTTCGTCGCGCTCAACGGGGTGGACCTCTCGGTCTACCGGGGCGAGAAGCTCGCGCTGCTCGGCGCCAACGGCTGCGGCAAATCCACCTTGCTCAAGATCCTGGACGGCCTGATCTTTCCGACCTCGGGCACCGTCACCGCCTACGGCGAGCCGGTCACCGAGGACAGCCTCGAGGACGAGCAGTTCAACGCCGGATTCCGGTCCCGGGTCGGCTTCGTGTTCCAGAACAGCGATGCGCAGGTGTTCTCGCCGACGGTGCGTGACGAGCTGAGCTTCGGCCCGTTGCAGCTGGGCATGGGACGCGAGGAGATCGCGCAACGGATCGAGGATGTGCTGAGCCTGCTGGAGATCAGCGAGCTGGCCGACCGGGCGCCGTTCCAGCTCTCGGGTGGCCAGAAGAAGCGGGTGGCCATCGGGACGGTGCTGGCCATGAACCCCGAGGTGCTGCTGTTCGACGAGCCGACCGCCGCGTTGGATCCGCGCACGTCGGAGTGGCTGACCGCTCTGATCGAGGATCTGGCCGAGGCCGGCAAGACGATCGTGCTGGCGACCCATGACCTGGACAGCCTGGAGCGGCTGGCCGACCGGTGCGTGGTGTTCAACGAGGATCACCGGGTCGTCGCCGAGGGCACCCCGGCCGAGGTGCTGGCACAGCGGGACCTGCTGCTCGAGGTGAACCTGATCCACCTGCACACCCTGCTGCCCGTCCCGTCCCACGGCAGCTGAGCCCGCGACCCCAGCCAGCAGACCGGTAGTCTCCGCCAAGGCAGCGCGGTCTTCCGTGCCGCCCGGAGGGGTCAGTACGATTCCGGCTCAGGAACGGATAGAGGTCCTGGTCATGTCTGATGAGCGGTTCAAGCTGGCCTACGACGCGGTCGTGACCCACCTCGGCCAGCAGGACGTCACGCTGGGAAATCTGCGCAACCGTGCGACGGCTGTGCTGTCGGCCGCCGCGCTGGTCACGTCGTTCTCGGCCGGCGTCGGATTGATCAACACGGACCAGGACAAAGGAAGCGTCTTCCCCACCTGGGGCGCGGTGACCCTGCTCGCGGTCGTGGTCGGGATCGGCCTGCTGACCATGGGGATCATCTGGCCGGTCAAGGGATGGGTCTACGGCGGGGCAGCCTCGGTGATCCTCGCTGAGACAGCCCGCGGCCGGGACATCGACACCATCCTTCGCGACGCGGCTACCTCGCTGGCGTCGGGGGTTGTCAGCAACGCCAAGGTGATTGATCGACGATCGCAGTACTTCCGAGTGGCGGTCGTGCTGTTCGTCGCGGAGATAGCCGTGCTTACCGTCGCTGTTATCGACTGAATCAAGAGGTCATCGTGAAGATCCCTGCCGAGGAACCCGGGCACGAAAGCGAAGAAACCGACTACACCGTCCCCGACTACGGGCAGAAAGGCACCAACCGCGATCCGGTGCATCGTGAGGATGCCTTCCAGGAGGAAGTGGTCGACTACCAGCAGCGTGGTACCGGCTATGTCCCACCCGGAGAGGGGCAGCCCGACGGTGTCGGTGGTCGGGCGGACGCCGATGACGCGGGATGACGCCCCGCCGGCAGCCTAGAAGACGAACTTCTCTTCCGGCGCCGGTGGAGCGCTCTGGTAGGAGCTGAACCGCTGGGCGGCCTCATCCCAGTGCAGCCGCTCGTCGCCGTCCTCCTGGCTGTGAAAGACATGCTGGCCCTCATGGCCGGGGGCTTCACCGCAGGTGGTGTCGAACTTGTCGAGCCATTCCAGCTCGCCGCTGGGGTGAGCCTCACGAATCTGACCGATGTCTGCGCCGCAGCGCTCCTCACTCATGGGCGCAGCATAAACCGTCGAGGGCCGTTCGGCGCCTGGTTTGAGGTCAGATCCGACATGCCCGCGCTGGGTGGGACGGGCATGGTGGGATGAGCGGTATGAGAGTGCGAGTGGCCGGCGCCGGCGTGGTGGGGCTGACCAGTGCGCTGCGCCTTGCCGAGGCCGGCCATCAGGTCGAGGTGATCGCGGCCGGGCTGTCGGAGAGCACGACATCCTCGATCGCGGCCGCGCTGTGGTATCCCTACCGGGCCTATCCCGAAACGGCGGTCACCCGCTGGTCGGCGGCCAGCTTCGCCGCCCTGCGAGCGCTGTCGGCCGACCCGCGTTCCGGGGTCAGGCTGTGCCCTGGTCGGGAGCTGTTCCGCAGGCCCGCGCCCGACCCGTGGTGGCGTTCGGCGGTGCCCGAGCTGGGCCGGGTGAGCGCCGACCAGCTGCCCGAGGGCTACCTCGACGGCTACCTCCTCACGGTTCCGGTGGTGGACATGGCGCTGCACCTGGCCTGGCTCGTCGCCCGGCTGCGCGAGCTCGGGGTGGGCGTCGAGGTTCAGCGCCTGGATGACCTGGATGCCGCGTTCACCGGTGTCGACGTTGTGGTGAACTGCACCGGGCTGGGATCGCGCGAGCTGGCGGGGGATCGGACGCTCAGCCCGGTGCGCGGGCAGGTCGTCGTCATGGAGCAGTTCGGTCTCACCGAATGGCTGCTGGACCAGAGCGAACCGGCTGAGCTGACCTACGTGGTGCCGAGGCAAAGCACGGTGATCCTGGGCGGAACCGCGGAGGAGGGCGAGGCGGACCTCGAGGTCCGGCCGGCCGTGACCGAGGCGATCCTGGCCAGGTGCCGGGCGCTGGTGCCCGAGGTGGCGCAGGCCCGGGTCCTCGACCATCGGGTCGGAGTACGGCCGGCGCGTCCCGCCGTGCGGCTGGAGACCGAGGTCCGGGCCCGCGGTCCGGTGGTGCACTGCTACGGCCACGGCGGCGCCGGGGTGACGCTGTCCTACGGCTGCGCCGAGGACGTCGTCGAGCAGGTTCGCCAGCTCGGTCAAGGGTGATATCACGCCGGCACGATTGTCACGCCGGCACGATTGTCACGCCGGCACGAGGGTGAAGCGGCCGTCCTCGTCCTCGAACAACACCACGATGGCCCAGTCCGTCGACTCGACGACGCCGTGGCAGACCGCCACCACGCCCTGGCCCACCTTCGGCGTCGGCGGGCAGTCCATGCGCGAGACGTCGCCGCCGTCCTGGATGATCCGAGCGGTGACCGCCTGGGCCAGGATGTCGCCGGTGACGGGCCCGGTGGCAGGCGCTGACAGCTGGCCGGTGAGCGGCTCGCCACCCTCTCCCATGAGCGCCGATCCGGCGAACACGACGACCAGCGCGAGGACCAAGACGAGGAGTATCGCCACGATCGAGAGCACCAGGGCGGTGATGGCCAGTCCTCGTCCACCGCGGCCCTCAGGGGGCGCCGGCGATGAGCCCATAGCCGGATACCACTGTGAAGCGGCGGGTTGGGTGGGCCCGTAGTTGGGCTGCATGCGGCCGTCCTCACGTTGATGGGCGTGGCAAGTCGCGCGAGACTCTCACATCGGATCGGCTGAGGATGGCCGGTTCTGCACCGATTAGCACCTTCGACACGCGGCCGTCCGGAACACCCTCTTCCAGAGCCCACTACCCCCTCACTGCTTGCGGATCACCCGTTCGGGCTGCCCAGGCTTCCAGACCGTGACGTAGAGGTGGCCGCCGGTGTACTCCACGGATGACGCGCTGGTCAGGTCGGCCTCGTAGAAATGGTCGAACTCGCTGCCTCGAAGGTCGAGTCCGATGTCGGCGAACAGGTCTTCGGCGAATCGCTGATGCAGCGCCGTGTCCGGCACGTCGCGCACCACGCCCCAGAGCTTGGCGTCGCCGTCCGTCACCTGGGTGTCGACGGTGGCGGTGTGCAGGCAGAACCGCGGGTCGCGGGCCAGGTCCAGGAACTTCGTGGTGCCCGGCATGCCGATGAGCCACAGCCGGCCTTCGAAGACCCTGGGCTCCATCGGGCTGATCCGCGGGTAGCCGTCCGAACGCAGCGTCGCCAGCATGCACAGCTTGCCGGTCGCCGCGTGGCGTCGCGTGAAGACGGAAGCGATGGCAGGAGCGGCTTCGGCGAACTCACCCCATCCGACCATGGCCGCGATGGTAGTCGCCGTCGGCGAACGCTCGACTCGCCTGCCGCGAATCGGGTCACCTGGTGCGCGGGGCGCCTGCCGCGAATCGCGGTCGTCACATGCGAAGACCCGCTCGATCCAGGTGCGGATCGAGCGGGCCTCAGCGTTATTCAGATTCTAGGAGAACGCCTCGATCTCAGCGGCCTTGACGGTCGGCGCCTTCGGCCCGAACAGCGGGTTGGTGTTGGTCGAGCCGGTGACGCAGTCGCTGTCGCTGGTCGGGTCGTTGTCCTGGTCGCCCTGGTACTCCGGAGCGCCGGTGCACTGGTTGTTCAGCACGATCAGCTTCAGGTGGGTAGCCGTCGTGTCGGGGACGTCGAACTGCCGCACCAGCAGATCCGGCGCCAGTGGCCGGGGCCGCGTGGCGGGGAAGGCGTTCGACGGGCTGGTGTAGATGGTGGTGAAACCAGCCGGGTTGACGCAACCGGGGTTGGTCGCGCTCTCCTTGCACACCGCGATGGCGAACTGCCGCAGCGCGTCGAAGCGGCCACCGGTCTGCTGGGTGAAGGCACTCACCTTCACCGTGCGGACCATCACCGGACCGGTCGCGGTGCGTGCCAGGTGCACCGTCACCGACGGCTTGCTGACGTTGACCGGCACCGCCGCGGTGGTGTCGCTCCAGTTGGTCGCCTCGTTGTCGTCGATGAGATTGGCGTGGTTGACGCTGGTCGCACCGCCGGTGATGGTCGCGCCGTTGGCAGCTGAGGCCAGGTTGGTCTTCAGCGACAACGTGCGCGCTGCCGTGGTGTTGGCAGCAACCGTGTGGGTGAAGCTCTGGATGCCGAATCCGGCCTTCTGCACCGTGATGGTGTAGGTGCCGGGCTCGGCGCGCAACGTCGCGATCCCGTTGAGGTTCGAGGTGGCCACCGGGGTGACGCCCGCCGAGTACGGGCCGACGTAGACCTTGGCGCCGCTCACCTTCGCGCCACCGTTGTCCACGGCGCTCAGCGTGAAGTTCGCCGTGCCGGCCTGCGAACCGGTCAGCCCGACGAAGCTGGGCTTGGGATCGGGATCATCGGTGCCGAGCGTGGAGGCGTCCTTGCCGAAGCCCCGCTTGGCGAACGCCGTCCACAGCGCCGCCTGGTTGGCTCCGCCGAAGCGCATCATGTCGGCAGCCAGGTAGGCGTCCCGCGCGTCGAGCATGCTGGTCGTCGACGGCTGCAGGAGCCAGGCGTCGAACACCAGCTGGATCCAGCGCCGGTTGCCCGGACACTGGTCGGCCGACAGCTCGCCCTGGGCGCAACGCTGCTGCAGGGCGGCGTTGGTCGCCGGGTGAGTGGCGTTGTACTTGGCGACCAGGGCCTGGCGGATGTCGTAGTTCACCGCGTTCCAGACCTCGCCGTCGGAGTGGACCTCGGGCCCGGTGACGTCGAAGCCGATGTCGCTGTAGTTCAGCGGGTTGTTGTTGAGGCTGTAGTTGCGGATCCCCTTCTCCTTGTTGCCGGTGGCGTAGGGACCGACGGCCCACGGGTTCTCACCGTTCTGCGGGGTGTAACCGAACTCGTGCAGGTACTCCATCGCGTTCAGGTCGGCCCAGCTCTCGCCCATCGATCCGGCCTGCTCACCGGACAGGCCGGCGTCCGGGCCGCCCACCATCCGGTTGCTGATCAGGTGGGTGTACTCGTGGCCGAAGATCGTGGTGTCGTAATCCCCGTCGACACAGGGGGAGTAGAACGCCGCCGAGATCGGCTGGAACAGGTACTGGTTGGTGATCGGCGAGATGCCGTCGTTGAGGGTGACCTGGTTGGCGTTGTCGCGGCCCTGGTAGGACGGCGCGCCGCCGCTGATGGCCCCGGCCTGGACGTTGCCGATCTCGGGATCGCCCTGCTTGCCGCCGTTGCCGAAGTTGCTCACCTGCGCGTTGTAGTTGTCCTCGGTGAACCCGAGGAAGTAGGAGAAGTCGTGGAACCGGTTGTGCCCGACGAACAGGTCGGTCACCGACGCGTCGATGTCATTGCGACTCGGTGAGGCGAAGCTCGCCTGGCTGCACTTGGAGGTGTTCCACTGGTTGGTCCAGGGGAAGCTGTAGTTGCGGTCCGCGGCGATCGGGCGCTGCCCGGCCGGTCCCGGCGTCAGCGGTGACAGCCACGACTCAGCGGTCACCGCGTTGTTGCCGGAGGTGGTGAAGGTCGGCAGGCCCGTGTGGGGGTCGGCGTCCCACGGCGCCCGCGAGGCCAGGTTCTGCTCCTTGCGGTCGCAGCCGGTCTGGTTGGTCACCACCCAGCAGCCGGTCTTGCGGTTGTCGGTGGAGGAGTAGTCCAACGGCGGGGCGTTGAAGAAGTACTTCCACTTCGGCGGGTAGGGCAGGCCGGCCCCGTCCGGGCCGGCAGCGGTGTCGGAGGAGATGAACACGCCCGAGGCGGTGTACGGCTCGACGAACGGGCCGATCGGGTTGGGGGACGGGCAGACCCGAACGAAGTAGTCACCCGCCGGCACGCCGCTGGCCGGCGCGTAGCTGAGCTGTTCCTGTCCGACTCCGTAGTCGTTGCTCGCCGCCACGACGGCGCCGTTGAACAGCAGCTGGATCACGATGTCGTTGCTGATCACCGTGCTGGTGGCTGCCACGGTGATCTGCTTGGTGGCGGCGTCGACGGTGCCGCCGGGGACGGCCGTCCCGCAGCCGGTGGGCGTGAAGGCGCCGGTGAACTGGTTGCTGGTCTGGCTGTGCTGAACCCGGTTGTAGCGCATCAGGATCTCGCCGGAGACCGCGTCGACGAACACCGTGTAGGCCTGGGCGTTGCCGCCCTGGACGTCGAGGACGATGGTTTCGAAGGCGGGTCGGGCCGCTCCGGCCGGAGTCGGCACCGCGACCAGGCGGGCCCGCTGCTGCTGGGCGAAGCCGGGGACGCTGAACACGGTCCAGCCGTCGAGGACGGTCGGGGTGGACAGCGAGGCCAAGGACAGGGAGTGGCCGACGTTCGCGGCGGCCTTGAGCCAGGCGCTGGCGGCCGACAGGGTGGCGGCCGGCGGCGCGGTCTGCGGCCCGGTGGCCGAGGATGAGACGTGGGCGACCTTGTCGCCCGCGACGCCGACGGTGATCAGGCCGTCCTGGCCGGCGGGCAGGGCGCCGTAGCGCTGGCGGAACAGCACGGCGTGACCTTGGCCGCCGGCGGTCCGCTGGTCGTTGAGCAGCTCGAGCCCGTCGATGTCGGCCGACGCCAGCCGGAACAGGCCCGCGTTGCTCTTGAGCCACGCCCGGGCCACGGCGACCGCGTCACCGGTGTAGCCGGTGCCCAGGTAGCCGCCGTACTTGGTCATCGACTGCACGGTGCCGAACCGGTTCCAGCGGGCTGTGGCGCCCAGCGCCGACACCTGGCTCAGCTGCGCGGTGGTCGGCGCGACCGAGCCGACGCGGGCATCGACGTCGGAGAACCCGATCGGGATTCCCAGCAGGGAAAGGGTGTTGCTCGCTTCCGCAGCCCCCGGTGCTGCCGAGGGGGCGGCGTTCGCCCCTCCGACACTCACCATGCTGATGGCTACACCGGCGGCCAGCGCGACCGCGCTGAATTGGACAGCAGCTCGGCGTCGCCGAGCTGGAACGGAACGGGTCATGGAGCCTCCACGGACGGGGCCGGATACGGGGGTGCAGGCGGCCGTAACGCAAGTTGTTGCCACCACCAACGCGCGGGTCATCGAAAGGTTGCGGCGAACCGGAGGGATCTCTCCGGGGTACTCAAGGTCCGCCCCGACGGCAGGGTGGGCCTTCACCATGGGCGGCTACTATCGCAGTGACCGTTTCGGGTCGGGTCGCGCTGTAGGAGCCACCTTGCGGCCTTTATAGCCCTTGACCGATAAAATCCCGGCGAGCTAAACACCTGAACGGTCGGCGTCTGAGGTTGATGGCCTTTATGCCGGCATACCTGCCCGGCCGCGGGAGATGACTCCGCCTGCGCACCACGAGTGCCCCCGGCAGGATTCGAACCTGCGCTTCTACCTCCGGAGGGTAGCGCTCTATCCCCTGAGCTACGGGGGCCTGACGGCCCTGATCACCGCGCCGACGCGCACCCGATGACCGACGAGAATGCTATCAGCCGGGTCCGGCCCGCCCGGGCGCACCCGACCCTGCGCGGGTGATCTAGGACCCGTGGCAGCCGATCGTTGGCCTGGCAGCAGGGAGACACGCCGAGCGCGGCCCTGCTGGGTGGCCAACGATCGGGGTGAAGAGCGGGGAACTCAGGACGGCGGCGGCAGCGGGCTGGCGCCGCGCTCGCGCAGCATCCGCTCCATCAGCACCACCTCGCCACTCTGGGCATCGGCGATCTTCTGGGCCGCGTTGCGCACGTAGGACTCGCCGGCGTGATCGGCGCCGTACTGCGCCATCTCCAGCCCGCCCTGGTGATGGCGCAGCATCAGCTGCAAGAAGTAGACCTCCAACGGCTTGCCGGTCATCGTCTGCAGCTTGCCGATCTCGGCCTGGGTCGCCATCCCGGGCATCGGGTCGTCCGGGCCCGCCGACTCCATCGCCATGCCATGCCCGTGCGACATCCAGCTCATCGGGGTCCCCGGGTTCTGCGGCGGCAACCCCCAGGTGTCCAGCCAGCCCTGGAACTGCCCGACCTGGTTGTACTGGCTGGTCTCGATGTCATAGGCCAGCGTCCGGATCGCGCCGGTGCTGTTGTCACGGGTGTACCCGGCCATCGTCACCGCCTGCCGGTGATGGAAGGCCATGTCCCAGGTGAAGCCGGCGTCGACCGAGCCGGCGTCCGGCGTGGCCGAGCCGGTGCGGTGTCCGGCGATGTATCCGACACCGCTGGCCAGCGCCAGCAGGGCCACCCCCAGCACCGCCAGCAGCAGCGTCCGCAGCGGCCAGCCGGAGCCGGCCGGCGGCGTCTCGTCCTGCTCCGCCGACGGCGGGAGTTCGGTGCTCACGACCATCTTGAGCTGCTTACGACCATCGACGAATCAGGAATCCGCGGGCTTGCCGGGCGTGCTGGGGTTGGTCTTGAAGACCGGGTTGCTGCAGCTGGCGCCGAGCTCGGGAGTGTTGGTCTGGTTCTGTCGCAGCGCGTTGATGAACCGCTCGACCCGCTTGTCGGTGGCCGAGTCCACGGACAGCTGGTAGCCCCAGGACTGCAGCGTCACGTTGGACTTCAGCTCGGGATACGGGCTGAGCATCGTGTACGGCTTGCCTGCGGTCAGCTTGGTGAGCACGTCGAGCTGCTCGGCGGGCAGGCCGGGCTTGTAGGTGATCCAGACGGCGCCGTGCTCCAGGCCGTGCACGGCGTTCTCACTGGCGATCGGGTCCGGGTAGACAGTGCCGTCGCAGTCGGCCCAGACCTGGGAGTGCGGTCCACCCATCGGCGGGGACTCCGGGTAGCTGATCGGACCCGGCTTGTGGTCCCCGCCGGTGAAGGTCTTGTGCACGATGCCCGCGATCTTGTCCGGGTTGCGCTCGTCGGCCTTCTTCCGGTTCTGGCTCACGGCGTAGCCGATCACCCCGACCGCCAGCGCCACGATCAGCACGGTCGCGATGATCAGGCCCCACGGCGTCTGGCGCTTGTTCACGATCTTCTTGGACTGGGCACGGGCTGCCGCGCTCCGGGCCGGACCCGTGCTGGCGGTGCTGCCAGCCGGGCGCTGACCAGCCTTGCGGGGCTGGTTCTTCTTGGGGCCACCAGACGCAGGCTTCGTCGGATTGGTCATCGAGTCGCTTTCGTCGCATTGTGGCGCAGCGCAGGCTGGGCCGTCTTCTCGGCGCTGAGTCTAGGTCCACAAGCTGTGTAATGCCTCGGCGCCGTGCGGCTGGGCGCCAGTCCGCCGCGCCGCGCGGGCCCGGCCCCGCCCTGACGGACCGCGCGGTAGCCCTGAGAAAGGGGTCGTGCCCGGCACTAAGATTGGCCTGGTGACCCCAGACGAGCTCAGCTCCGCCCTCCGGAGCGCCGTCGGGCGCGCCGTCGACTCCGGTGCGTTCAGCGCCGAACCGCCCGCCGAGATCGTGGTCGACCGCCCGAAGAACCGGGCGCACGGCGACTATGCAAGCAACGTCGCGATGCGGCTGGCCAAGGCCGCCGGACGCCCGCCCCGCGAGATCGCCGAGGCGATCGCCAAGGCGCTGCTGGACACCGAGGGCATCGCCGCCGTCGAGGTCGCCGGTCCCGGCTTTCTCAACATCACCCTCGACAGCGCCAGCCTGGGCAGCCTTGCCCGCACCATCGTCGAGCAGGGCAGCGCCTACGGCCGCTCGCAGACCCTGGCGGGGGAGAAGGTCAACCTCGAGTTCGTCTCGGCCAACCCGACCGGGCCGGTGCACATCGGCGGCGTCCGGTGGGCCGCGGTGGGCGATTCGCTGGCCCGGGTGCTGCAGGCCAGCGGCGCCGAGGTGAGCCGGGAGTACTACTTCAACGACCACGGCGCCCAGGTCGACCGGTTCGCCCGCTCGCTGCTGGCGGCCGCGCTCGGCGAGCCGGTTCCCGAGGACGGCTACGCCGGCGCCTACATCGCCGAGATCGCCGGCCGGATCGTGGCCGGCCACCCGGAGGCCCCCGCGCTGCCCCGCGAGCAGGCCCAGGAGCTGTTCCGCGGCGTCGGCGTCGAGCTGATGTTCGCCGAGATCAAGCAGAGCCTGCACGAATTCGGGGTGGACTTCGACGTCTACTTCCACGAGAACTCGCTGCACTCCTCGGGCGCGGTGCAGCGGGCGGTGGCCCGGCTGCGCGAGCAGGGCCGGATCTATGAGACCGACGGCGCGATCTGGCTGCGGACCACCGACTTCGGCGACGACAAGGACCGGGTGATCATCAAGAGCGACGGCCAGGCGGCCTACATCGCCGGTGACCTGGCCTACTACCTCGACAAGCGCGAGCGCGGCTTCAACCGGGTGATCATCATGCTGGGCGCGGACCACCACGGCTATGTCGGCCGGCTGATGGCGATGTGCGCGTGCTTCGGCGACGTCCCGGGGCAGAACCTGCAGATCCTGATCGGGCAGATGGTGAACCTGGTCAAGGACGGCAAGCCGGTCCGGATGGGCAAGCGCGCGGGCAACGTGATCACCCTGGAGGACCTGGTCGACGCGGTCGGGGTGGACGCCGCCCGCTACCAGCTGGCCCGCTCGTCGGCTGACTCGACGCTCGACATCGACCTTGACCTGCTGACCCGGGCCACCAACGAGAACCCGGTGCATTACGTCCAGTACGCCCACGCCCGGACGGTCAACGTGGTCAAGAACGCGGCGGCGGTCGGCATCGGCCTCGACGTCTTCGAGCCGAACCTGCTGACCCACGAGACCGAGACGGCGCTGCTGACCTCACTGGGGGAGTTCCCCCGGGTGGTCGCCCAGGCCGCCGAGCTGCGCGAGCCGCACCGGGTCGCCCGCTACCTCGAGGCGCTGGCGGGGGAGTTCCACCGCTGGTACGACTCGTGCCGGGTGCTGCCCAAGGGCGACGAGCAGATCAGCGACGTCAACCGCACCCGGCTCTGGCTCGACGTCGCCACCCGGACGGTGCTGGCCAACGGCCTGGCGATGCTCGGGGTGTCAGCCCCCGAACGCAAGTGACGCACGCCGGCCCCGCTCTGACGAGGGCGACGATGTGACGAGCCACGATGTGATGAGCCACGATGTGATGAGCCACGATGCGATGAGGCAGCGCCGATGAGCCGATCAGCCCACCCGGCCGGACCCAGCCACGGGCATCCCCTAGCCACCATCGAGCCGGCGACGCCGCCGGACCTGACGGTGCTCAACCCCCGGGTCTGGTCGGCCAACGTCACCCGGCAGGCCGGTGAGCTGGCGGTGGCCGGCGTGCCCGCCACCCGGCTGGCCGCCGAGCACGGCACCCCGCTCTTCGTCCTGGACACCGACGACCTGCGCCTGCGGGCCCGGGCCTATGCCACGGCGTTCGAGGGTGGTGACGTCTACTACGCCGGCAAGGCCTTTCTGTGCACGGCCGTCGCCGGCCTGATCGCCGACGAGGGCCTGGGCATCGACGTGTGCACCGCCGGCGAGCTGGCGATCGCGCTGCGGGCCGGCGTCGATCCGGACCGGCTGGCGCTGCACGGCAACAACAAGTCCGTCGCCGAGCTGCGACTGGCACTGGAGGCCGGGGTCGGCCGGATCGTGCTGGACAGCCATTTAGAGATCGACCGACTCGCCGCGCTCGCCGCCGAGCTGGGGGCCCGTCCCCGGGTGCTGGTCAGGACGACCGTCGGGGTCGAGGCGCACACCCACGCGTTCATCGCCACCGCCCACGAGGACCAGAAGTTCGGCTTCTCGCTGGCCACCGGCCAGGCCGAGGCAGCGGTGACGCGGGTGCTGGGCCATCCCCAGCTGCGCCTGGTCGGGCTGCACTCGCACATCGGCTCGCAGATCTTCGACACCGGCGGCTTCGAGGTCGCCGCCCACCGAGTGGTAAGCCTGCTGGCCAGGATCCGGGACACGCACGGCGTCGAGCTTCCCGAGATCGATCTGGGCGGCGGCCAGGGAATCGCCTACGTCGACGGCGATGACCCGCAGCCCGCCGCCGACGTGGCCGCCCGGCTGCGCCAGATCGTCGAGCGCGAATGCGGCCTGGCCGGGCTGGCGGTTCCCCGGCTCTCGGTCGAGCCCGGCCGGGCGATCATCGGCCCGTCGATGCTGACCCTGTACGAGGTCGGCACCGTCAAGCCGATCGAGCTCGACGGCGGCCTGGTGCGCAATTACGTCTCGGTCGACGGCGGAATGAGCGACAACATCCGCACCGCGCTCTATGACGCCGACTACACCGTGGTTCTTGCCAACCGGCTCAGCAGCGCCGCGCCGCAGCTGTCCAGGGTGGTCGGCAAGCACTGCGAGAGCGGCGACATCGTGGTGCGCGACTGCTGGCTGCCTGCTGACCTGGCGCCCGGCGACCTGCTCGCGGTGGCCGCGACCGGCGCCTACTGCTACGCGATGGCCAGCAATTACAACCGGATTCCCCGCCCGCCCGTGGTGGCGGTGGCCGGCGCGCGGTCCCAGGTGATCGTGCGCCGGGAGACCCTCGAGCAGTTGATGGCCAACGACGTCGGCTGGGACCCGGTCAGCCACCGGGCTGACAGCGCCGTTCCGGTCGGCGGATGAGAGCCGGCCGATGAGCCGACCTCGGCCGATCCGGATCGCCCTGCTGGGCTGCGGGGTGGTCGGCTCCGCGGTGGCCCGGTTGCTCGGCGAGCAGTCGGGTGAGCTCGCCGCCCGGGTCGGGGTGCCACTGGAACTGGCCGGCATCGCGGTCCGCCGGCCGAACCGGCACAGCGACATCGACCCGGCGCTGCTGACCACCGACGCCGCGGCGCTGGTGACCCGCGACGACATCGACATCGTCGTCGAGGTGATCGGCGGGATCGAGCCCGCCCGCTCCCTGCTGCTGAGCGCCCTGAAATCCGGCAAGAGTGTGGTCAGCGCCAACAAGGCGCTGCTGGCCGAGGACGGCGCCAGCCTGCACGCCGCGGCCAGCGCCAACGGCCTGGACCTGTACTACGAGGCGGCGGTCGCCGGGGCCATCCCGCTGCTGCGGCCACTGCGGGAGTCCCTCGCCGGTGACCGGATCACCCGGGTGATCGGCATCGTCAACGGCACCACCAACTACATCCTGTCCCGGATGACGGCCAACGGCTCCGGGTTTCACGAGGCGCTGGCCGAGGCGACCGCGCTCGGCTACGCCGAGGCCGACCCCAGCGCCGACATCGACGGCTTCGACGCGGCGGCCAAGGCCGCGATCCTGGGCGGTCTGGCCTTCCACACCCGGATCACCGCCGCCGACGTGCACCGCGAGGGGATCAGCGAGGTCAGCGCGGCCGACGTGGCCAGCGCCGCGGCGATGGGCTGCACCGTGAAGCTGCTGGCGATCTGCGAACGCAGCGGCTCCGGGGCCACGCCGTCGGTGGCGGTGCGGGTGCACCCGGCGATGATCCCGAGCTCGCATCCGCTGGCCGGCGTCGGCGAGGCCTTCAACGCCGTCTACGTCGAGGCCCAGGCGGCCGGCTCGCTGATGTTCTACGGCCGCGGCGCCGGCGGCGAGCCGACCGCCAGCGCGGTGCTCGGTGACCTGGTGGCGGTGGCCCGCAACCGGCTCAGCGGCAGCCGCGGCGCCGGCGAGAGCGCTTACGCCGACCTGGCCATCCAGCCGATCGGCGAGGTGCTGACCCGCTATCACGTCGCCCTGGACGTCGCCGACCGTCCCGGGGTGCTGGCCTCGGTGGCCGGCGCGTTCGCCGACAACGAGGTCAGCATCCAGACCGTGCGCCAGGAGGGACGTGGCGATGCGGCCACCCTGGTGCTGGTGACCCACGTCGCGCCGGACTCCGCGCTCGCGGCGACGGTCCGGCGGCTGTCCGCATACGATTTCATTCGCCGGGTGCGCAGCGTGATGCGAGTCGAAGGGCTGCCACCGGACTGACTCAGCGAATGAGCACCGGCGGAGCGGTTTCGGGTTTCAGCGGCAGGAGATGGCAGAGATGGCCGGACGGCAGTACACCAGCGGCCCGCTGGCCTCGGCGTGGCCCGGGCTGATCGAGGCCTACCGGCACCGGCTGCCGGTGACCGCGCGCACGCCGGTGGTGACCCTGTACGAGGGCGGCACCCCGCTGCTGCCGGCCACCGAGCTGTCGACGCTGGTGAACGCCGAGGTGTACCTCAAGGTCGAGGGGGCCAACCCGACCGGCTCGTTCAAGGACCGCGGCATGACGGTGGCCATCTCCAAGGCGGCCGAGTCAGGCGCCAAGGCGGTGATCTGCGCCTCGACCGGAAACACCTCCGCCTCGGCGGCGGCCTACGCGGTGCGCGCCGGCATGGTGTGCGCGGTGCTGGTCCCGCAGGGCAAGATCGCGCTGGGCAAGATGGCGCAGGCCCTGGTGCACGGCGCCCGGTTGCTGCAGGTCGACGGCAATTTCGACGACTGCCTGGAACTGGCGCGCAAGCTCGCGGTCGACTACCCGGTCGCGCTGGTGAATTCGGTGAACCCGGATCGGATCGAGGGCCAGAAGACCGCGGCCTTCGAGATCTGCGACCTGCTCGGCAGGGCCCCTGACGTCCACTGCATCCCGGTCGGCAACGCCGGCAACATCACCGCCTACTGGAAGGGCTATCGGGAGTACCTCGCCGACGGCCTGATCGAGAATGCCCCTGCAATGTATGGGTTCCAGGCCGCTGGATCTGCTCCGATCGTGCTCGGTCACCCGGTCGCCAAGCCGATCACCATCGCCACTGCCATCCGGATCGGCAACCCGGCGTCCTGGCTGCAGGCCGAGGCTGCGCGGGATGACTCGGGCGGGCTGATCGACTCGGTGACCGACAAGGAGATCCTGGCGGCCTACCGGTTGCTGGCCCGCAAGGAAGCGGTGTTCGTGGAGCCGGCGTCCGCGGCCAGCGTCGCCGGGCTGATCAAGTCGGCGAGCCTCGGCCGGCTGCGGCCTGGCGCGGTGGTGGTCTGCACCGTCACCGGAAACGGTCTCAAGGACCCCGAGTGGGCGATCTCCGGGGCGCCGGCTCCGGTCACGATCCCGGTGGACGGACACGCCGCGGCGGTCGAGCTCGGGCTGGCGTGATGCCCGCCCCGTTCAGCACCGCCACCGTCGTGGTGCGGGCCCCGGCCACCAGCGCCAACCTCGGGCCGGGCTATGACAGCTTCGGGCTGGCGCTCAGCCGCTACGACGAGGTGCGGGCCCGGGTGAGCGACGCCGGCCTGGACGTCCGGGTCCGCGGCGCCGGCGCCGGTGAGCTGGCACTGGACGAGGCTCACCTGGTCGTCCGGGCGATGCGGGCCGCCTTCGACCTGATCGGCGGCCAGCCGCCGGGGCTGGCGCTGGACTGCCGCAACGACATCCCGCACGGCCGGGGCCTGGGGTCCTCGGCGGCGGCCATCGTCAGCGGCATCGAACTGGCCCGGGGCCTGAGCGCCGACGGCCGGGCCCGGCTGGGCGACGCCGACGCCCTGGCCCTGGCCGCCGACCTCGAAGGGCATCCCGACAACGTCGCCGCCTGCCTGCTGGGCGGGCTGAGCATCGCCTGGCTGGCCGAGGGCAGGGGCTACGGCGCGCAAGCCGCGACCGCCGATCAGCTGGCTGCCACCGGGATCCGGCCGGTGCTGTTCATTCCGGCCGAGCAGTCGGCGACCAAGGCCGCCCGGGCGGTGCTTCCCGAGCTCATCGGGCATGCCGATGCCGCCTTCAACGCCGGCCGGGCCGGCCTGCTGGTGGTGGCGCTGACCGGTCGCCCCGAGCTGCTGCTGGCCGGCACCGAGGACCGGCTGCATCAGGACTACCGGGCGGCAGCCATGCCGGCCAGCGCCGGCCTGATCAGCGCCCTGCGCCGCCGGGGGATCGCCGCCGTGCTGTCCGGCGCGGGCTCCTCGGTGCTGGCGCTGGCCACCGCCGAGCAGGCGGGGGCGGCGGGCGAGCTGGCGCCGTCCGGCTGGGAATGCGCTGAGCCGGAATTCTCGGCCGGCGTACGGACTGCCGTGCTGTGAACGCGCCGCGGCTCTGACCGGCAAGCGGGAGCAGCCACCGGCGGCCGAATCGGAATAAGACACGCCTCACCCTGTGTTGGCGCAGTGAGCGGCTTACGTCTACTCTTAGCTCATTCCTCGCGTGACCACGGTTGTGCCAGCTACGCGACGAAGCAGCCCGAAGAGCCTGCGCGGACGTTCCAGAAGTCGAAATCTCAGTCAGAAACACTGAAATTCGAGCTGGGCGCACTGGACAAGTCCGCTCCGACCTCGACTGCGAGTTCTCCTGATCGGTACTTCGATCAGCCCGGCGATACCCGCCGACCTAACACCGGTGTGCGTCTGACCGAAAAGAGACGTACGACCACTCGGAAGGATCCGAAACCACAGTGACAAACACCCAGGACCAACTCATCGTCCTGCCCGGCACCGAGTCCGCGGACGGCAGTGCCAACAATGCCTCCCAGGAGCGCGCCAAGCGTCGCTCCGGCTCGCTGTCCTCGATGTTGCTCCCTGAGCTGCAGGCGCTGGCCGGCTCGATGGGCATTGCCACCGGCAAGATGCGCAAGAGCGATCTGATCGCCGCCATAGAGACCGCCAAGCGACCGCAGGGCGGCTCCAGCAGCGCTCCCGCGGCCCGCCAGAGCGACGCCGCCGAGACCGCGCCGGCGGCCCAGGCGCCGCCGACCACCCGGACCCGCCGCTCGGCCACCCGGGCTGCCACCAACACCCAGCCGACAGTCTCTGAGCAGGCTGTCGACAGCCCGCCCGCGAGCATCGCGACTCCGCCCGGCGACGCCGCGCAGGACACCCGCGGCCCGGACAGCAACGGCTCGGACAACGGCAGCACCCGCCAGGCCGAGCGTGGCCGCTCCCGCGAGACCGGCCGCACCCGCGGCGACGGCCAGACCCGCGACGCCAATGGCCGCGACGGCCAGCCGCGCGAGGGCCGCGACGTCCAGACGGCCCGCGAGGGCCAGACGACCCGCGAGGGCCGTGACAGTCAGACCCGCGACGGCCAGACCCGCGACGCCAACGGCCGCGACGGCCAGCCGCGCGAGGCCCGCGATGCCCAGACAACCCGCGACGGCCAGACGACCCGCGAGGGCCGTGACAGCCAGACCCGCGACAGCCAGACCCGCGACAGCCAGACCCGCGACGCCAACGGCCGCGACGGCCAGGCAGTCAACGGCAGGGACGGTGGACGGGACGGCAACCGCGAGTTCAACGGCCGCGACGGCAACCGCAACCAGAGCCAGAACCGGGACCGCAACCAGAACGGCCCGACCAACAACGACGACGACGACGAGTTCGGCTCGGGCCGCCGGCCGCGGCGCTACCGGGACCGTCGGGGGCGCACCCGCGACCGTGCCGAGGTGCCGAGCAACGGTGGCCGCAACGACATCGAGCCGACGATCTCCGACGACGACATCCTGGTGCCGGTCGCCGGCATCATCGACAACGTCGATGACAAGGGGTCCTGGTTCATCCGGGTCAGCGGTTACTTCGCCAGCTCCGATGACGTCTACGTCTCCAACTCCCACGTCCGCCGCTACAACCTGCGGCGCGGCGACGCGGTCACCGGCGCGGTCCGCCAGGCCCGCGAGGGCGAGCGCAAGGAGAAGTTCAACCCGCTGGTCCGGTTGGACACCATCAACGGCGTTGATCCCGAGCAGGCCCGCAACCGGGTCGAGTTCACCAAGCTCACCCCGCTGTACCCGCAGGAGCGGTTGCGGCTGGAGACCGAGCCGCACATCCTGACGACCCGGGTGATCGACCTGGTGATGCCGATCGGCAAGGGCCAGCGCGCGCTCATCGTCTCCCCGCCCAAGGCGGGTAAGACCATGATCATGCAGGCGATCGCCAACGCCATCGCGACCAACAACCCCGAGTGCCATCTGATGGTGGTGCTGATCGACGAGCGGCCTGAAGAGGTCACCGACATGCAGCGCTCGGTCAAGGGCGAGGTCATCGCCTCGACTTTCGACCGGCGCCCGCAGGACCACACGATGGTCGCCGAGCTGTCCATCGAGCGGGCCAAGCGGCTGGTGGAGATGGGCCATGACGTGGTCGTCCTGCTCGACTCGATCACCCGGCTGGGTCGCGCGTACAACCTGGGCGCCCCGGCCTCGGGCCGGATCCTGTCCGGCGGTGTCGACTCGACCGCGCTGTACCCGCCGAAGCGATTCCTGGGCGCTGCCCGCAACATCGAGGACGGCGGCTCGCTGACCATCATCGCCTCGGCGCTGGTCGAGACCGGTTCCGCGGGTGACACCGTGATCTTCGAGGAGTTCAAGGGCACCGGCAACGCCGAGCTGAAGCTGGACCGCAAGATCGCCGACAAGCGGGTCTTCCCGGCGGTGGACGTGGACCAGTCCTCCACCCGTAAGGAGGAGATCCTGCTGTCGCCGGACGAGCTGGCCGTGGTGATCAAGCTGCGCCGGGTGCTGCACGCCCTGGACCCGCAGCAGGGCATCGACCTGCTGCTGGACCGGCTTCGCAAGACCCGGACGAACATCGAGTTCCTGATGCAGATCGCCAAGACCACGCCGGGTAACGACGACCGCTGAGCCAAGGCATGCCAGCCGGCGTCGGTCCGGCAGGGTCACCGCGCTGGGTGTTCGCCGGCGCGGGCCAGCGCCGGTGGGCGATCACCGCGCTGGCGCTTGCGCTGCTCGCGGCGGTGATCGCGGTCAATGCCGCGCGCGCTCATCCCGAACGCCGGGTGCGGACGGTCGCCGCGCCGGCTCCGCCCGCCGCCGCGACCGTCGACGCCAGCGGCTGCCCGAGTTTCACCACGTGCCGGGTGCGCAGCCAGGCGACCGATCTGGCTGCCGCCTTCGCCCGGGCGTTTCCCGGCGGCCAGGTGCTCGCCGCCCGGACCACCTTCGACGCGCGCGGCGACCGCAGCTACCGGACCTCGCTGATCGGGCTGATCGAGGGCGACTCGACGGCGAGCGTGAGCGCTCAGTGCGTGCGCGGAGCGCCCGGGTCCACACCACGCCTGGATCGGTCCAACACCGCCAGCGTCGACCTGTCCGGTAACAGCGTGATCGACTTCCGCCAGCTCAGCATGCTGGTTCCCGGCCGGCCCGGCTGCGGGGTGACGCTGCTGCTGCGCACCCGCGGGCCGGACGTGCGGTTCGAGGACGCCGCCATGGCGTTGGCGCGCGACCCGGCCATCCAGCTGTCGCCATGAGCCGGCGCCGGATCACCCGGCCGGAGCCGGACCCGACCTGGCCGGTGCTGATCGAGTGCCATGGCGAGGCGCCGGACGAACCCGGCGATCCCGATGCCGGCGGTGGGCACCCGGCAGCGGCTGCCGGCCCGTCCGGGCGTTCCAGGGTGGTGCCCGCCTGGCTGGTAGCGGTGGCGCTGCTGCTGGCCTGCGCGGCGAGCGCCGCCGCCGCGCTCTGGTGGCAGCACCGGTCCCGGGTCATCGAGGTGACCAACCTGGTGCGGCCCGACTACCCGGCCGGGCCGGATCCGAGCGGCTGCCCGAACCTGTCCGGCTGCCAGGTGCAGGTCAGCGTCAGCCAGCCGCTGAACACGCTGGCGCGGCGGCTGTTCCCCGATTCCACCGTGCTGAGTTCGGTGGCCGTCTCAGAGACCACCACCGGCCGGGTGGTCCGGACGGCCATCGTGCTGCGCACCGGTTCGGGCATCGTGGTGTCGGCCGAGGCCCTGTGCGTTCCTGGCGCCGGCCTGGTTCCCGGCCGGGCCGGGCCCCTGCCATCGGTGGGACCCGCTCAGACTGACTTCGTGGTCACCGGCGACCCGGGCTGCAGCGTGGCAGTGGCCGCCCAGATCCCGCGAGCCGTTCCGGTCCCGCTGGCCGAGCTTCAGCAGCTGGCCGGCGATCCCACCGGCCAGCTTCGCCGCTGAGCCCGCTGAGCCCGGCCAGCTTCGCCGCTGAGCCCGCTGAGCCCGCTGAGCCCGCTGAGCCCGGTCAGCCCGGGACGGCGGTGCGCCGGTAGACCCGGCACTCCCAGGGCCGCAACGTCAGGTCAGGTGCGGCGTCGGCCGGGTAGTTGCCGATCAGCAGCTCGGCGGCGGCCCAGACGGGCGCGTCGGGCAGCCGCACCTCGACCTCGGCAGCGGTGAAGTTGCCCAGCACCAGCCAGAGTTCGGAGTCCAGACGCCGGTGGAAGGCGTAGACCTGCTCATCATCGGCCAGCAGCATCTGGAAGCTGCCCAGGGCCACGATCGGGTGGGTGTGCCGGAGCTCGATCAGCTTTCGGTAATGGTGAAAGACCGAATCCGGATCGGCCAGTTCCAGCTCGGCGTTGATCTGGCGGTGGTTCGGGTTGACCCCGATCCACGGTTCGGCCGTGCTGAATCCGGCGTGCGGGCCGGAGGTCCACTGCATCGGGGTCCGGGCGTTGTCCCGGCTCATCCGGCGAAGTGCCGCCAGCACCTCGGTGTCGTCCGGCCCGCCCTGCTCGCCTGGCGAGGCGCTGGTGGGCGACCCGCCCGAGGCGCTGCCCGCCGATCCGCCCGAGCCACCGGCGATGGCCGCGGCGTAGTAGTTCAGCGATTCGATATCACGGAAATCGGAGATGCCGCCGAACGTCGAGTTGGTCATGGCCAGCTCTTCACCCTGGTAGATGTAGGGAGTTCCACGATGCAGGTGCAGCACGGTGGCCAGCGTCTTGGCAGACAGCGTCCGGTACTGCTCGCTGTCGTCGCCGAAGCGTGACACCACCCGGGGCTGGTCGTGGTTGTTCCAGTACAGGCTGTTCCACCCGACCTCGGCCAATCCGGCCTGCCAGCGTCCGAGGCTGGCCTTGAGGTCCAGCAGCTTGAACCCGGTCGGGTGGAACTTGTCGATGCCCTGGTCCAGCTGCACGTGCTCGAACTGGAACACCATGTCGACCTCGTGGCGGGCCGGGTCGGTGAACAGCCGGGCCTGCTCCACGCTCACCCCGGGCATCTCGCCCACGGTGAGCAACTGCCGGTCGCGGCCGGCGAAGACCTGCTGGTTCATCTCCTGCAGGAACTCGTGGATGCGCGGCCCGCAGATGTAATGCGGCGAGCCGTCGCCGTAGTCGCCGGACCGGACCGGGCCGTCCGGCAGGCGCGGATCCTTGGAGATCATGTTGATGACATCCATCCGGAAGCCGTCGACCCCTCGGTCCAGCCACCAGCGCATCATCGCGTGCACGGCTGAGCGCACCTGCGGGTTCTCCCAGTTCAGATCGGGCTGTTTGCGGGAGAACAGGTGCAGGTAGTACTCGCCGCTGGCCTCGTCGAACTGCCAGGCGGAGCCGGAGAAGGCCGAGCCCCAGTTGGTGGGCTCGGCCCCGGCGGCGCCGGGCGCCATCCCCGGTCGCGGGCCGCGCCACCAGTACCAGTCCCGCTTGGCCGCGTTCCTGCCGCTTCGCGACTGCCGGAACCACGGGTGCTCGTCGGAGGTGTGGTTGACCACCAGGTCGAGCACCAGCTTCATGCCCCGCCGGTGCACCTCGGCCAGCAGGTCGTCGAAGTCGGCCAGCGAGCCGAACACCGGGTCGACGTCCTGGTAATCGCTGATGTCATAACCGGCGTCATCCTGCGGCGAGGGAAAGATCGGCGACAGCCACAGGACGTCCACCCCCAGCTGCTGCAGGTAGTCCAGCCGCGTGCTGATGCCGCCCAGGTCACCGATGCCGTCGCCGCTGGCATCGCAGAAGCTGCGCGGATAGATCTGGTAGACCACGGCCGATTGCCACCACGTGGCCTGGCTGCTGGCCATGACCGCCTCCCCAAACTCGACCCAACCACGCACTCCGGTTCGAACCGGGCCGGCCACTGAGAACCTACCGGGCGCGCAAGCGTGAGTCGCCCTGCCGCGGACCGGCGTCGCGGTCCTAGACTTCCTCTGTGGTCGATCACGAGGCGGGGGGACCGGCGCTGCACACCGGCCGGTCGCTGTCGTGGCGGGTGCCGCCGTACCAGCCGGCGCTGCTGATGTTGCTGGTCTGCGGCGCTGCCGCACTGAACATCTACGGCCACCCCTCCGAGACGGTGCGGGTGCTGACCCTGGCGCTCGGCGCGCTCGCCCTGGGGCTGGCGGTGCTCGGCCTGCGGATGTATCTGGGCGTGGACTCCGAGGGCGCGGTGGTCCGGTACCTGAGGCGGCCGGTCTGGCTGCCGTGGTCTGAGATCGCGCGCGTCGAGGTCGTCTCGGATGTGCGCGGTTCGGACACGGTGCGGTTCGTGCGGCAGGACGGCAGCTACGTCGACGTGCCTCCGTCGCTGCTGCAGCCCTCGACGCCGATGTCCAAGCCACGTGCGGCGGCCCGGCTCAACAGCATCGGTAACCAAATCGAAGCCTGCCGCGGTGCGCGACCCGGACACGATCAGGACTAATGTGATGAGACTCTGGCGGGGAGGTAACAGTTACGTATCTTTGGCCGGTCGGCCCTCTGCAAGCAGTGTGTTCGATGTCATTCTCAAAAAACCTGTAAGCGCTTAAGTAACATCGTCTGAAGGGACAGCTTTAATGAGTCCAAAGGTCGCCCTTGGTGCGGTCTCGTTGCTCGGTGCGGCCGTTGTACTGGCTGGCTGCGGCGGCAGTGATGGAAACGGCAACAACAGTGGTGGAGATGACAAGGCGGCCAGCGCCCGGGGCCCGATCACCTTCGTCACCGGCAAGGACAACAGCGGCCTGATGCCCAACCTGGCCAAGGAATGGAACGCCAAGTTCCCCAACGAGAAGGTCACGATCAAGCAGCAGTCCGACCAGGCTGACCAGCAGCTGTCCGACCTGCAGCAGCACTTCCAGGCCAAGGACCCCAACTACGACGTGGTGACGGTGGACGTCGTCTGGACGGCGGAGTTCGCGGCCAAGGGTTGGATCATCCCGCTCGAGGGCCAGTACCAGATGGACACCAGCAAGCTGCTTGGCCCGACGGTGGACCAGGCGACCTACAACGACAAGCTCTACGCCGCGCCGTACGCCTCTGACGCCGGCCTGCTGTACTACCGCAAGGACCTGGTCTCCAAGGCGCCTGCCACCTGGGACGAGATGCTCGCGGCATGCAAGGGCAAGACCGGCCCTTCCATCACCGGCGCCCAGCCTGCCTGCTACGCGGGGCAGTTCGCCAAGTACGAGGGCCTGACGGTGAACGGGGCCGAGGCGATCAACTCCGCCGGCGGCCAGATCGTCAAGGAGGACGGCAAGACCCCCAACGTGGTGACCGACGAAGCCAAGAAGGGCTTGGAGTTCCTGGTCAACGGCTTCAAGCAGGGCTACATCCCCAAGGAGGCGCTCGGCTTCCAGGAGACCCAGAGCCTGAACGCCTTCCAGGCCGGTCAGCTGATGTTCCTGCGCAACTGGCCCTACGCCAACGCCATCCTCTCCGGCCCCAGCTCCAAGGTCGCCGGCAAGTTCGGCATCGCGCCGCTGCCCGGCCCGGACGGCCCCGGCGCGTCCAGCCTCGGCGGTCACAGCGTCGCCATCAGCACGTACTCCAAGTACAAGGCGACCGCCCTGGACTTCCTCAAGTTCGTCCAGTCCGACGCGATTCAGAAGTACAACCTGAACCAGGGTTCGCAGGCGCCGGTCATCGAGTCGCTGTACTCGGACCCTGAGCTGGTGAAGAAGTTCCCGTACCTGCCGGTGCTGGCCGAGGGCATCGAGAACGCGATCCCGCGTCCGGTCACCCCGTTCTACCCCGCCGTGACCGAGGCCATCCAGACCAACATCTACGCGGCACTGCAAGGTGAGACCTCGGTAGATGAGGCCCTGAAGAACCTTCAAGCGGCAATCGAGTCCGGTACCGCAGGCTGATTTCTCGCGCGACTGGCGGAGCCGGTGGTTACCACTGGACGCCGGCTCCGCCAGTGCGCGAAGCTCGTACTTCTCCCTAGCCCTGGGATGTCATCAGCCTGAGGAGGCTTCATGACCCTCGCGAAACCGGCAGCGGGACAATCTGGAACCGCCCCGCTGCCCTCGGCGCCCGGACCCAAACGAAACAAGATCAAGACCGGCGAGGGTCGCCTGGCGTTCATGCTGGTGGCGCCCACGGTCGCCTTGCTCGGCCTGATCGTCGGTTA
This sequence comes from Jatrophihabitans sp., assembly GCA_036389035.1. Taxonomy (NCBI): domain Bacteria; kingdom Bacillati; phylum Actinomycetota; class Actinomycetes; order Jatrophihabitantales; family Jatrophihabitantaceae; genus Jatrophihabitans; species Jatrophihabitans sp. Next base: position 31,113 of record DASVQQ010000011.1, on the reverse strand, counting down.
CCCGATCATCAAGGCGGTGTACCAGTCCTTCCTCTCCGACACCCGCACGATCGATCCGGAGACCGGGCAATTTGGTGAGGCCGGGGCCTGGGCCGGGCTGACCAACTACAAGCAGTGGTTGCTGCAGCAGTGCCCCACTCCCACCGGCCGCACCGTCAGGTGTCCGACCGGCACCCTCGGCTCGCAGTTCTGGGACTCGGTCACCGTCACGGTCGGGTTCACCGTGGTGACCGTGTTGCTCGAGACCGTGATCGGCATGATCTTCGCGCTGATGATGAACCGGGCGTTCCGGGGCCGGGCGCTGGTGCGGGCCGCGATCCTCATCCCCTGGGCGATCCCGACCGCCGTCACCGCCAAGTTGTGGCAGGTGGTCTTCGACCCGCAGGGCATCCTGAACAAGATGCTCGGCACCAACTTCGCCTGGACCAGTGAGGTGTGGCCCGCCCGCACGGCGATCGTGATCGCCGATGTCTGGAAGACAACGCCGTTCATCGCCCTGCTGATCCTGGCCGGTCTGCAGGGCATCAGCGCTGACATCTACGAGTCGGCCAAGGTCGACGGGGCCAACGCCTGGCAGCGCTTCGTCAAGATCACCTTGCCGCTGGTCAAGCCGGCGCTGGCGGTCGCGGTCATCTTCCGCACCCTGGACGTGCTGCGGATGTATGACCTGCCCCAGATCCTCACCGGCGGCGCCAACGGCACCACCACCATGTCGATCCTGGTGGTCGATCAGTTGAACAGCGGCCTGAACTCCGCCTCGGCGCTGTCGACCATCACCTTCCTGTTCATCTTCGCCATCGCCCTCGGCATGGTGAGGCTGTTCAACGCCAATATCGTCGGAACTCCAGGAAAGGGCGGTAAGTGAGATGACTGCTGTCGCCCACGGCTCCACCGCGGTGGATACCCCCACCCAGCACCCTCCTGCCCCGAAGAAGCGTTTCAACCGCGGCAACATCGGCACCATGGCCGTCATCGCGCTGATCATCTTCTGGTGCCTGGCACCGTTCTACTGGATGCTGGTGCTGGCCTTCCGCGAGAATGCCTTCACCTTCGAGACGACGCCCTGGTTCACCCACGTCACCCTGGAGAACTTCAGGTACGCCTTCGACACCACCGACAACGCCTTCGGCCGGTCACTGCTGAACAGCCTGCTGATCGGCTCCGTGGTCACCTTCATGGCGATGGTGGTCGGGGTGTTCGCCGGCTACGCGATGGCGCGGCTGTCCTTCCGCGGCAAGGGCGCGGTGCTCGCCGCGATCCTGGGAGCCTCGATGTTCCCCGGCGTGGCGATCCTGACGCCGCTGTTCCAGCTGTTCGCGGACTGGGGGTGGCTGGGCACTTACCAGGCGCTGATCCTGCCCCAGATCTCGTTCTCGCTGCCGCTGGCGGTGTACACCCTGACCAGCTTCTTCTCCGACATGCCGTGGGAGCTGGAGCAGGCGGCCCGGGTGGACGGAGCCACCCCGGGGCAGGCGTTCCGGCTGGTGATCTTCCCGCTGGCCGCGCCGGCGCTGTTCACCACCGCCATCCTGGTGTTCCTGGCCTCCTGGAACGAGTACCTGCTCTCCAGCGTGCTGTCCAACGGCGTCGCGTCGGTGGAGCCGTCCACGGTCGCCCTCGCCCTGTTCACCGCCGGCCCGCACGTCGTTCCCTATACCCAGACGATGGCGGCCGGCGTCGTGGTGACCGTCCCGCTGGTGATCGTCGTGCTGCTGTTCCAGCGGCGCATCGTCAGCGGCCTGACCGCCGGTGGCGTCAAGGGCTGAGTTCGCCGCGGTAGCACTCGTCCCCGTCATCGGTCTTCCCGGTGGCGGGGACGAGCTGTGTGGCAGGTGGCCGAAGGCCTGTGTGGCAGTGGCCGAAGGCCTGTGTGGCAGTGGCCGGAGGCGGTGTCGGGGTGGCCGCGAGGCTCGGGAGTCGAGCGCGGAATGGCAGGCTGGGCCCTCGCGTTTGGATGAGCGTGGCCACGACTGGCACACTGTCTGGTTGACGACCCGGCTCCGGTTCACGTCCTGTCCCGCACACCACCGCACTGCCGGTGCCCGCGCGGGAGTTCTTCAGGGCGACCCGGCGGCCATTACCGGCGCCGACGAGGCGCCATAGAAGGGAACCATCGTGAAGGACGCCATCCACCCCGAGTACGTGGTCACCGAAGTGACCTGCTCGTGCGGTAACTCGTTCACCACCCGTAGCACCGCCAAGGGCGGCTCCATGCACGCCGAGGTGTGCTCTGCCTGCCACCCGTTCTACACCGGCAAGCAGAAGATCATGGACGTCGGCGGCCGGGTCGACAAGTTCGAGAAGCGCTACGGAAAGCGCGAGCGCACCACCGCCTAGCTACCTCGACGGCGCCCTGGGGCGTGCCTGACGGCACACCCGGGGCGCCGTTCTCTTTGCCGGGAAAGCTGTTCAGGCCGCCGCGACCAGGCGCGATCACAGGAAATGGGCCATGGTTCAAGAAGCTGACGGATCCTCCACGCTGGCACAGGTGCTGGCCGAGTACGCCGAGACCGAGGCAGCGCTGTCGGATCCCGCGGTGCACGCCGACCAGGCCACCGCCCGGCGGCTCGGCCGGCGCTTTGCGCAACTCGCGCCGGTGGTCAGCGCCTCCCACGAGCTGGACCGGGTGCGAGCTGACGCCCAGGCCGCCCGCGAGCTGGCCGGTGAGGACGACTCGTTCGCCGCCGAGGCCGAGGAGCTGGCTGCCCAGGTCCCGGCGCTGGAGGACAAGCTGCGCGAGCTGCTGGTGCCCAAGGACCCCAACGACATCAAGGACGTCATCCTCGAGATCAAGGCCGGTGAGGGCGGTGACGAGTCCGCGCTGTTCGCCGGTGACCTGCTGCGGATGTACCTGCGCTACGCCGAGCTGCAGGGCTGGCAGACCGAGGTGCTCGACGACGAGGAGACCGACCTCGGCGGCCACAAGTCGGTCACCGTGGCGGTGCGCTCGCGCAGCCTGGACAAGCCGGTCTGGAGCCGGCTGAAGTACGAGGGCGGCGTGCACCGGGTGCAGCGGGTGCCGGTGACCGAGTCCCAGGGCCGCATCCACACCTCGGCGGCCGGCGTGCTGGTGCTGCCCGAGGCCGAGGAGGTCGAGGTCGAGATCGACCCCAACGACCTGCGGATCGACGTCTACCGCTCGTCCGGCCCGGGTGGCCAGAGCGTCAACACCACCGACTCGGCGGTCCGGATCACCCACATCCCGACCGGCACCGTCGTCTCGATGCAGAACGAGAAGAGCCAGCTGCAGAACCGCGAGGCGGGGTTGCGGGTGTTGCGGGCCCGGCTGCTGGCGCACGCCCAGGAGCAGGCCCAGCAGGACGCCTCGGACGCCCGCCGCTCGCAGGTGCGCACCGTCGACCGGTCCGAGCGGGTGCGGACCTACAACTTCGCCGAGAACCGGATCGCTGACCACCGGGTCAACTTCAAGGCCTACAACCTCGACCAGGTGCTCGACGGCGCGCTCGACGACGTGATCGACGCGCTGACCAGGGCCGATGTCGAGGCGGCGCTGTCCGGAGACGCCGGCAGCTGATGCGGCTCACCGTCCGGGCCGAGCTGGCGGCTGCCACTGCCGAGCTGGCGGCGGCCGGCGTCGACTCGGCCCGGGTCGAGGCGGAGTTGCTGCTCAGCCACGTGCTGGGCGCCAGCCGTAGCCGGTTGCTGATCACCGAGACGCTGAGCCCGCAGGCGTCAGCGCGGTTGCGGCAGCTGGTCAGCCGGCGGGTGACCGGCGTGCCGGTGCAGCACCTGACCGGCGCCGCGCCGTTCCGGCGCCTGGAACTCGCGGTCGGGCCGGGGGTGTTCATCCCGCGCCCGGAGACCGAGCTGCTGATCGAGCTGGCGGAGCCGTGGCTGACGCCGGATGCCACCGTGGTGGATCTGGGAGCGGGCTCAGGCGCGATCGCGCTGTCGGTGGCACGGGAATTCCCGGTCGCCAGGGTGATCGCGGTGGAGCGTTCGGAGCGGGCGCTGCACTGGCTGCGGCGCAACGCCGCCGACCGGCAGGCCGCCGGGGACCGGCCGATCGAGGTGCTGCCGGGCGACATCGCCGACGCCGGGTTGCTGGCCGAGCTGGCCGGCGAGGTAAGCGTGGTGCTGGCAAACCCGCCCTACGTTCCGGAGTCCTACCGGGACCAGCTGCCGGCCGAGGTGGCGCACGACCCCGCCGAGGCGGTGTTCGCCGGCGAGGACGGGCTGGCCCTGATGCCTGCCGTGATCGGGCTGGCGGCCCGGCTGCTGCGGCCCGGCGGCTTTCTGGGCATCGAGCACGACCAGACCCATGCCGAGGCGTTGACCCGGCTGCTGAATGCCTCAGGATGCTGGGCGACCGTGGCCGGCCGGCCGGATCTGACCGGCCGGCCACGGTTCAGCACCGCGGTGCGTGGCTAGCTCAGCCCCACCACCGGCTCGCCCAAGGCGTTGAGGCCGGCGCCGGTCCGGGTGCAGGTGCCGCCCCGGATCGCGCCGCCGTTGTAGGCCTGCCGCATGCAGTTGCGCAGCGCCAGCTGACCCCAGTAGTTGGGGTGCAGTGACTCCTGCACGTAGTACGGGCCGAACACGGTCGAGACCGTCCTGATGTTGGCGATCCACTCGCTGATGTCGACCGCTCCGGCGCTGCGCCAGCTGGTGAGCGAGGTCTCCTGCAGCTTGCGCACGGTGCTCTCGCACAGCCGGCGGGCGTTGAGCAGCCCGGAGATCTCCATGATCTTGACGTTCGGCAGGCCGGACTGGGCCGCGCCGTTGCGCACCGCGTTGTTGATGGTGGGCAGCGCGGTGGCGTTGGACCAGTCGGCGTCGCCGTTCCAGAAGCCGCAACCACCGGTGTCCTGCCGGCTGTAGCCGGACTCGCTGTAACGGATCCCGGCGCCGTTGGGCAGCGGCGAAGGGTAGGTCTGCAGCACGATGCTGTAGTCACTGGTCAGGTAGCCGTTGCGGGCAAGGGCGGTGTTGACGTTCTTCAGGGCGGTGGAGATACGGGTCGACATCGCCGCGACGTTGGCGCTGGTGAAGTTGGCCGTGACGGAGGCGTCGTCCCTGCAGTAGTTCTTCCACCAGGTCGGCGAGGTCAGGAAGTTCGTGACGCAGGTCTGCACGATCGAGCCGAAGTTGAAGTCGTTGCCGCCGATGGAGATGGCGACCATCGTGACGCGGTTGGTGGCGGCGAAGTTCTGCAGCGCCAGTGCCTGGCCGATGTGGCCGGCGCCGTCGTTGTAGAAGTCCAGCCCGGGCTTGAAGTCGTTGTCGGGGTTGTAGGGCGAGGTGGTGGTCTTGGCGCCGGAACAGGCCAGGTTCTTCGACGCGATCGTGCCGAACGCGATCTGGGCGGACTTGGACCGGTGGCAGCCGGGGATCGACTCACCGGTGCCGGCGTCGTGGTAGGCGGTCGAGCCGAGGGCGTCCACCTGGCTGGAACTGTTGGAGTTCCCGGCCCACCGGCCGGCCTCGCCGGAGATGTAGGAGTCACCCAGGCTGACCGCCCAGGCGGGGCCGGCCGGCACGGCGGCCGTGGCCGGGCCGGCGATGGCGACCAGTGCCCCGGTCATTGTTGCGGCGCTCGCGACCAGAGCGGCCACGCGTTGCCATCCCCTTCGCCTGGAGCCTCGGGACACGGCGGGGGATACAGAAGGCGGCATTGCGGTTCCTCTCGAGGGGTGGCACGGGGGGAGCGAGCGGTGAAAATGAAGGGGATGAACGAGGACGAGCGAGCGATGGCTTACTCGGGCCATACAACTCGCATCTTGACACTTCGGGCGTCCGCTGGCTACACCTGCGCGTTGACAGCTTTTTCGGTGCGGCAGGATTGCGATTCATGAGCGACCTGCTGGACTGCACCGATCCGAACACCAGGCCGATGGCCATCAGCGCGGCCGCACGTGCGGTGAGCGCCGGCTCGGTCGTGGTGCTGCCCACCGACACGCTTTACGGCATCGGCGCCGACGCCTTCAACCCGGCGGCGGTGACCAGCCTGCTGGCGGCCAAGGGGCGCGGTCGGGACATGCCGGTTCCGGTGCTGGTCGGCTCCTGGCACACCATCGACGGCCTGGTCAGCACGGTCTCCGGTCAGGCGCGCGATCTGGTCGAGGCGTTCTGGCCGGGCGCGCTGACCCTGGTGGTCGAGCACGCGCCGTCGCTGTCGTGGGACCTCGGCGATGCCCGCGGAACGGTCGCGATCAGGATGCCGCTGCACCCGGTGGCGCTGGAGTTGCTGGCCCAGACCGGCCCGCTGGCGGTGTCCAGCGCCAACATCACCTCGATGCCGCCGGCGGTGACCGCTCAGCAGGCCTACGAGCAGCTCGGGGAGTCGGTGTCGGTGTACCTCGACGGCGGCGAGGCGCCGGCCGGCCGGCCGTCGACGATCGTGGACCTGACCGGTCCGGCTCCGGTGCTGCTGCGCCAGGGCGCGGTCAGTGTGGAGCAGTTGCGCGAGGTGCTGGACACCCTCGAGGTGCCCGGGCAGCCGTAGTGGCGTGCTGGTCAGGCTCCCGGGCGGAACGCCTATCTGGCGCTGGTCGCCCGGGCCGGCTCAGCGGAGTTAGAACTAGAACGCGCCCCTGCTTCAGTCCCCGCCGCCCTTGGCCCCGCCGCCGTCATCCCAGGACTGGGTGGTGGCGGTCCGGGCCGGAGTCACGGCCGACTCGACGCAAGTCCGATTGCCTGAACCGGCCCACCCGCCACCGCAGTCCTGGATGGTTGCGCTGATTGCCCGGGACGCTGTCAGGGCCAGCGCTACATCCGGCTCCGGCACAGGGCAATAGGTGCTGAGCGGGCCGCAGGCCTGGAGGATATCCCCGAGTCCGGGTCCCTGAGCCGAAATCACGGCCGGCTCCTCGCATGTAATGACGCCGCCTGAACCGCTGAAGGGGCCTCGGCAATCCCCGGCGCTGGTCGCCCGGGCCGGGGCCGTGTCCGGCTCCTCGCATAAAGTGACGCCACCCGAGCCGCTAAGCGGGCCTCTGCAGTCCCCGACGGTGGCGCTGGTCGTCCGGGCCGGGGCCGTAGCCGGCTCCTCGCATGGAGTGACGCCGCCCGAGCCGCTAAGCGGGCCTCTACAGTCCCCGACGGTGGCGCTGGTCGTCCGGGCCGGGGCCGTATCCGGCTCCTCGCATGGAGTGACGCCGCCCGAACCGAGGAAGGGGCCTCTGCAGTCCCCGACGGTGGCGCTGGTCGTCCGGGTCGTGCCCGCAGCCGACTCAACGCAAGTCCGATTGCCTGAACCAATCCAACCACCACCGCAGTCCTGGATGGCTTGGTCGGAGTTGTTGGCGTTCCCGGCCAACTGGCTGGCCCCGCCGGAGGTGTAGGAGCCACCGAGGCCGACCGGCGAATCGCTGCCGGCGGTGGCCGGAGCGGCGATGGCGACCAGCGCGCCGACGGCCGTGACGGCTCCGGCAGCGAGAACGGCCAGCCGCTGCCATCCGCGTCGGTGAGACGCTGGAGGTGTTGCAGAGAAAGCAGAAGGGGGCATTGCGGTTCCTCTCAGAAGATCACACATACGACAGTAGTAACAAAATAGACTTTCTAATTGAACAGTGTGATATTGACAGCTAGTTTCGAGGAGGGCTAGCCCTAGGAGCTGCCAATTTGCTGGGCAGGTTGCCGCACGGATGCCATCGCTCCGGAATGGACCGCCGTCGGCCTCCACCGCTTTGTGCGCCCAGGGCCTGGGCGGCTGGGGGAGCCGCGTCAGCGGTGGTCACTGCCGACCTGCCGGCAAGTCACCGCAGCACGGGTGCGGCTGGATACTCCGCCCTTTTATGCGGGTGACCGGGGGCTATGCCGCGCTGATTGTCTCGGTCGACTCAGCGCAGTTGGTGATACCGCCCGAGGTAGACGTCCCGCCGCCGCAGGCCTGGATGCTCGCGCTGGTGGTCCGGGCCGGAGTCACGGCCGACTCATCGCAAGTCTTACCGCCGCCCGACGACATCCCGCCGCCGCAAGTTTGCTGGGTCTGGTTGGAGTTGCTGAAGCTCTCCGGCTCATCGCATGCGATATCGCCCCCGCCTTTCGTGCCGACGCCGCAGCTCCACATGATCGTGACGGTTGTCCAGACCGATGCTGCGTCTGGCTCATCACAAGAGATGACACCGCCGGAGCCCTGCATCCCGCCGCCGCAGGCCTGCGTGATAGTGCTGGCTGCCTGGGCCGAGGTCACGTCCGGCGCAGCGCAAGAAGTGACACCGCCGCCACCCATTCCGAAGCCGCTGCAGGTCTGGATGGTCGCGCCGGCTACCCGGGCCGGTGCCAGGTCCGACTCAGCGCACGTGAAACCGCCCGACCCGTGCGCTCCGCCGCCGCAGGCTTGAACGGTCGCTCGGGCCGGTGCCCGGGCCGGTGTGGCGGCAGAGTCGACGCAGGTCCGATTGCCCGAACCGAACGACCCGTTGCCGCAATCCAAGATGGTCGTGCCGAGTGTCCCGAGGCCGACCATCGAAGCACTGCCGTGGGATCCGGCGGTGGCCGGAGCGGCGATGGCGACCAGCGCGCCTGCGGCCGTGAGGGTTCCGACAGCGAGGACGGCCAGGCGCTGCCATCCCCTTCGTCGGGAGGCTGGAGATGCGGCAGAAGGGGGCATTGCGGGTCCTCCCAAGGGATACCACATGAGGATGGGTCGCAGAACCGACTTTCTCATCAAACAGTGTGATATTGACAGCTGAAGTCGGCTGGAGCTACCCCTGAGAGCGATCGTCTATGCCACGTGAATTGCCAGGTCCGGCTCATCACAAGGAACGACACCGCCCGAACCCTTCGTGCCCACGCCGCAATCTTGCACAGCCGCGATGGTGGCCTCGGTCGGTGTGTCGGCTGACTCGTCGCACGTTCTGTTGCCGGAACCGAACTGTCCCGCGCCGCCGCAGTCCTGCGTGGTCGCACCGGTTGTCCAGGCCGCTGTCACATCCGGCTCATCGCAAGAGACGACACCGCCTGAACCCTTAAGCCCGACGCCGCAGGCCTGGATGATGGCAGTCGCCCGGGCCGGTGTGGCGGCCGAATCCACGCACGTCCGATTGCCGGAACCGAACTGTCCCGAGCCACCGCAGTCCTGCATGCTCGCGCTGGTTGCCATGGCTGGCGCGGCGCAGGCGCGATTGCCTGAACCGAACGACCCGTTGCCGCAGTCCTGCACGCTCGCGCCGGTGACCTGGGCCGGCGCAGCGCAGGTGCGGTGGCCCGAACCAAAATAGCCGCCGCAGGCTTGCGCGGTCACGCCAGTAGCTCGGGCCGGCGCCATGGCCGGCGCGGCGCAGGCCCGATTGCCGGAACCGAACTGTCCGTTGCCGCAGTCCTGCGTGCTCGTGCTGGTTGCCATGGCCGGCGCCATGGCCGGCGCAGCGCAGGCCCGATTGCCGGAACCTATTCCGAAGCCGCCGCAGTCCTGGACGGTCACGCCGGTGGCCCGGGCCGATGACACGGCCAGCTCAACGCACGTCCGAGTGCCCGAACCCATCGTCCCGCCGCCGCAGTCCTGCGCGGTCACGGCAGTCCCTCGGACGGTCGCCGCGGCCGGAGCGGCGACAGCGATCAGCACACCGGCAACCGTGGCTGTTCCAGCGACGAGGGCGGCCACCCGTTGCCGCCCCTTTCGCCGGGAAACCTGGGATGGCGCAGACAAAGCAGAAGGTGGCATAGCGATACCTCTCAAGGGGTGACGAACGGACAGCGGCGGGTATGAAGGGCTCACTGCAACGGCCTTAATATGACACTCCGGACACCGGTTGGACCATCCCCGAGCGACATATGCGCGGCGGCGCGAGGTCATCGCACAGCACGCCGTGAACTGCGCCGATGCGAACGGCAGGGCCGGCGGAGCAGCTGCGCAAGGTGCTGAGGACACCCGGCCTGCCGCCGCCGCCCGGTGCCGTCCAGGTCGGCTAACCTCTTGGTTGCGAGGCGTTGCGGCCGGGCGCCGACGGCCTCTTCCAGCCCACCTCAGCAAGGGAGCGTCGAGCACATGCCTGAGCAGTACTGGGGACCGGACTTCGAGTCGCTGCAGAAGATCGATCCGGAGATCGCCGGCGTGGTCCTGGACGAGCTGGACCGGCTGCGCGGCGGGCTTCAGCTGATCGCGAGCGAGAACTTCACCTCACCGGCGGTGCTGGCCGCGCTGGGCAGCACGCTGAGCAACAAGTACGCCGAGGGCTATCCCGGCAAGCGGTACTACGGCGGCTGCGAGGTGGTCGACCGGGCCGAGCAGATCGGCATCGACCGCGCCAAGGCGCTGTTCGGCGCCGAGCACGCCAACCTGCAGCCGCACTCGGGCGCCAGCGCCAACCTGGCCGTCTACGGCGCGTTCCTGAAGCCGGGTGACACCATTCTGGCGATGTCGTTGCCGCACGGCGGCCACCTCACCCACGGCACCAAGGTGAGCTTCTCGGGCAAGTGGTTCAACGCGGTCAGCTACGGCGTGGACCCCAAGACCGAAGACATCGACTACGACCAGGCCCGGGCGCTGGCCGCCGAGCACCGTCCCAAGATGATCATCTGCGGTGGCTCGGCCATCCCGCGGCTGATCGACTTCGCCGCGTTCCGCGAGATCGCCGACTCGGTGGGCGCGATCCTGATGGTCGACGCCGCGCACTTCATCGGCCTGGTCGCCGGCAAGGCGATCCCGTCACCGGTGCCCTATGCCGACGTGGTCACCTTCACCACCCACAAGGTGCTGCGCGGCCCCCGCGGCGGCGCGCTGGTGTGCAAGGCCGAACACGCCGCCAAGCTGGACAAGGCGGTGTTCCCGATGATGCAGGGCGGCCCGCTGATGCACGCGATCGCGGCCAAGGCGGTCAACCTCGCCGAGTGCGCCACGGCTGAGTACCAGGCCTATGCCAGGCAGGTGATCAGCAATGCCCAGGCGCTGACCGCGGGCCTGGCCGAGGCGGGCATGCGACCGGTCACCGGCGGCACCGACACCCACCTGGCGTTGCTGGACCTCACACGCATCGGGGTCAGCGGCCGGGACGCCGAGAACCGCTGCGACGCCGCCGGCATCGTCCTGAACAAGAACGCCATCCCCAACGACCCGGCGCCGCCCTCGATCGCCTCCGGCGTCCGGGTGGGCACCCCGTCGGTGACCACCCAGGGCATGACCGAGCCGCAGATGGCGCACATCGCGCGACTGATCGGCCGGGCGGTCACCAGCGACGACGCGGCAATGCACGCCGACATCCGCGCCGAGGTGAGCACGCTGGTCGCCGCTCATCCGGCCTACCCGCAGGGATGAGCGCGAAGCTGGCCTAGCTCATGCACCCGTCCCTGGAATACGCACTGGTCGGCCTGATCGCCGCCCTCGGGACGTTTCTGTGCACCCCGCTGGCCCGCCAGGTCGCCACCCGCTGGGGGGCGGTGGCCAAGCCACGCGACCGGGACGTGCACGCCGTGGACACCCCGCGCCTGGGTGGCGTCGCGCTGCTGGCCGGCTTCGCGGTGGCGATGCTGGTCGCGCACGCCCTGCCCACCCTGCGCAGCACGTTCGGCAACGGCAGTGAGATCACCGGCGTGCTGTGGGGCGGCCTGATCATCTGCGCGGTCGGCGTCCTGGACGATCGCTACGAGCTCGACTCGCTGACCAAGTTCGCCGGCCAGGTCACCGCGGCAGCCGTGATGTCGATCGTCGGCGGCATCCAATTGCTCTACATCTACGTGCCGTTCGGCGACATCGGCACGATTCCGCTGGACCGGGACGCCAGCGTGGAACTGACCATCCTGCTCACCGTGCTGACCGTGAACGCGATCAACTTCATCGACGGCCTGGACGGCCTGGCCGCCGGGGTCACCGCGATCCAGGGGATGGCGTTCTTCGGTTACAGCTATCACCTGGCCCAGGTCGGCAACACCGACATCGCGGCGGCGCCGACGCTGATCTGCGCCGGCCTGGTCGGCGCCTGCATCGGGTTCCTGCCGCACAACTTCGCCTCCGCCCGGATCTTCATGGGCGACTCGGGCTCGATGCTGGTCGGGTTGATGCTCGCGGCCGGGGCGACCACGGCCTCCTCGCAGGCCGATCCGCAGTCCCTCGGCATCAAGGGAACCCTGCCGCTGTACCTGCCGCTGATATTGCCGCTGGCCGTGCTGGCGCTGCCGCTGTTCGACCTGGTGCTGGCGGTGCTGCGGCGGTTGCGGCGCGGCCAGTCGCCGTTCGCGCCCGACAAGGAGCACCTGCACCACCGGCTGATGGACCTGGGCCACACCCATCGCCGGGCGGTCCTGCTGCTGTACTTCTGGTCGGCGGTGCTGGCCTTCGGGGCAGTGGCCATGTCCTTCAGCACCGGGCCCTGGCTGGTGCTGGCGGTGGTGGCCGGCCTGCTGGCGGCCGGCCTGCTGGCGACCGCCATCCCGCGGCTGCGTTCGGCCAGGCCGTGAGCGGGCCGCTGCCGGTGACCGGGCCGGCGTCCCGGTCGGTGCCCAGGTCCAGGGCGGTGACGCTGCGCTGGCTGACGCTGGCGGCTGCCGCGGCGCTCGGGCTGCTGGCGTTCAGCGTGCTGTCGGGAGCCGGCGCCCGGGCCGGGCTCAGCTTCGTCGGCGGACTGGCCCTGGCGGTGGCGTCCTTCGAGTTCGGGGCGTTCAACATCCGGTTCGTCGGCCGTCACCTGCCGGCCATGACCCTGCCGGTGGCGATGTTGAGCTACCTGACCACCGCGATCGCGCTGGGGCTGGTGCTGGCCGCCTCGAGCCCGCGGGTGGTGGACGGGCCGGCGATCGCGGTGGGCCTGTTCACCGGGCTGGTGATCTGGCTCGGCACCGAGCTGGCGGCCTCGCGGGCCGTGCGAGAGCGCCTGTGAATGCCTGTTAGCATTCCCTTACAAATGCACAGTTCGCCGCGTCCCAGCGCCCCGGACCAGGGTGGCGGAGATCCGTGGGCTGCCTTCGGCTATCTTGTAGCCGGAGTGCTGTTCTACGGGTTCGTGGGCTGGCTGCTGAGCATCTGGTTGCATGCCGACTACTGGATTCCAATCGGGATTCTGGTCGGAGCCGGTTTCGGAATGTACATGGTGTTCGCCCGGTACAGCCTCAAAGCGCCCGATACCGAGCATCGCACGGCAAGTAGTACTCCGTCCAAGGAGTGGACGACGTCTGACGACGAGGCAGCCCGAACACAGCGGCCAGATAGTGATGACCGAGGAGAGACTGCGTGAGCCACACCGGCGAAGTCCTGACAGCAGCTGAAGGATTCCACGCCCCTGGGCCGGCTGAGTTCTTCCTGCCTGATTTCACAGGCCGTCACTGGGACGAGTCCGGTTACCAGGTGCTGCTGACCAAGGCCTCGCTGCTGCTGGTGCTGGGCGCGGTGCTCGCCTACCTGTTCCTGGCGATGACCTCGCGGCGCAGCGCCGTGGTGCCGAGCAAGGGCCAGTACCTCGGCGAGCAGGCCTACAACTTCGTCCGCAACGGCGTCGCCCAGGACATCATCGGAGCCAAGCACTTCCGCCGCTACGTCCCGCTGCTGGTGTCGCTGTTCTTCTTCATCGTGATCAACAACCTGTTCGGCATCGTGCCGATTCTCGCCTTCTCGCCGTTCTCGCGGGCCAGCTTCGCCTACGGCCTGGCGCTGCTGGTCTGGCTGATCTACAACGGCGTCGGCGTCATGGAAAAGGGCCTTGTCGGCTACCTCAAGCACACCACGGTCCCCTCGGGGGTGCCCGGCTGGATCCTGCCGCTGCTGATCCCGCTGGAGTTCCTGTCCAACATCCTGATCCGGCCGGTGACGCTGTCGCTGCGTCTGTTCGCCAACATGTTCGCCGGGCACCTGCTGCTGGTGCTGTTCTCCACCGGCGGCGCCTACCTGCTGATCACCGCGACCGGCTCGCCGGTGCTCAAGCCGGCCGGCGTGCTGGCCTTCGCGCTCGGGGTGGCGATCGGCTTCCTCGAGATCGTGGTGGCCCTGCTGCAGGCCTACGTCTTCACCTTGTTGACCGCGCAGTACATCTCCGGGGCGCTGGCCTCCGAGCACTGAGTTTTCCGGCACCACCTGTAACGCCCGCGCACCGTGCGCATCAGCGATAACGATCACGATCGGCCACGCCGGCCGAGAAACGGAAGGAAACCCCCCATGGAAGGCTCGCTCAACATGGTCGGCTACGGCCTGGCGGCTATCGGCCCCGGCATCGGCATCGGTCTGATCTTCGCCGCCTACATCAACGGCACGGCGCGTCAGCCCGAGATGCAGAGCCGGCTGCAGCCGATCGCCATTCTCGGCTTCGCTCTCGCCGAGGCGCTGGCCATCATCGGTATCGCGCTCGCCTTCGTCATTTAGCCCGGCAGCTTGAAGAGCAGTCCACCGATCTCCTAGGGGTGCGTTATGTATCTGACTCTGCTCGCCGCTGAAGAAGAGGGGCACGAGCCGAACCCGCTGGGCTTCGTGCTGTCCGAGTTCATCCTGGTGCTGATCATCTTCGGCATCCTGCTCTTCCTGATCAGCAAGTTCGTGGTGCCGCGGTTCGAGAAGGCCTTCGACGCCCGCCGGGACGCGATCGAGGGCGGCATCGCGCGCGCCGAGCAGGCCCAGGCCGAAGCCGCCCGGCTGTTGGAGCAGTACAACGCCCAGCTGGCCGAGGCCCGCACCGAAGCCGCTCAGATTCGGGAGGGCGCCCGCGCCGAGGCGCAGCACATCGTCGAGGAGCTGCGCACCCAGGCACAGCAGGAATCGGCTCGGATCATCGCTCGCGGCGAGGAGCAGTTAGCAGCCCAGCGCGGCCAGGTGGTGCGTGAGCTGCGCGGCGAGATCGGCGTCCTGGCGATCGAGCTGTCGGAGAAGATCGTCGGTCAGCGCCTGTCTGACGACGCCGCGATCCGCGGCACCGTGGACGCGTTCCTGGCCGACATCGAGCGCCAGCAGGCAGGCGAGCAGCGATGATCCACGCCGCCGCCTCGCGTTCTGCCCTTGCCGACCTGCGCAAGCGGCTGAACGCGGTGCTGCCCGATTTGTCCAATACTCTCCTCAACTGGATTCCGCTGCTGCGTCGCTATGAGGACGGCAGCCGGCACCGGGAACTGGCCGATGAGCTGTACGAGGTCGCGGGGCTGCTGAGCAAGCAGGCCCGACTGCGACGCGCGCTGGGCGACCCCTCGACCGATGCCGCGGCGCGCGCGGACCTGGCCCGCTCGCTGTTGCGGGGCCAAGTCGGCGACGTGGCGCTGGGACTGGTCGCCGACGCGGTGTCCATGCGCTGGTCATCGCCGTGGGACCTGGCCGACGCCCTGGAGATCCTGGGCAATGACGTGCTGCTGGCTGCGGCCGAGCAGGACGGCCAGCTCGACACCGTCGAGGACGAGCTGTTCCGGTTCGAGCGGGTCCTGGCCGATTCCGGGGAGCTCTCAGCCGCGCTGGACGAGACCGGCGTGCCGGCCGAGCGCCGCCGTGGCCTGCTGCGCTCGCTGCTGGGTGCGAAAGTGCACCCGATCACGGCCCAACTGCTCGAGCACGCGGTGACCAGTGGCCGGCGACCTACCCTGACGTTGGCGATCGATGACCTGCTGCAGGCCAGCGAGGCCCGCCGGGCACACTCGGTCGCCCGGGTGCTGACGGCCACCGAGCTGACCCCGGAGCAGACCGAGCGGCTGGCGGCGGTGCTGACCCGGATCTACGGTCGAGAGATAAACGTACGAACCGCTATCGATGAAAACGTCAAGGGCGGCCTGGTGGTCCGAGTAGGCAACGAGGTCATCGACGGCAGCGTCGCCAGCCGGCTGGCCGCCGCCCGCACCGTATTCGCCGGCTGAGAAGTGAACACTGAGAAGTGAACAACGTGACCACGCATCATCGGATGATCAAGATTGAGGGACCACATGGCTGAGCTGACGATCTCTGCCGAAGAGATCCGGACCGCACTCGAGGGCTACGTGTCCTCGTACTCGCCGGAAACCTCCCGCGAAGAGGTCGGGACCGTCGCTGACATCGGTGACGGCATCGCCCACGTCGAGGGCCTGCCCAGCGTGATGACCAACGAGCTGCTCCGGTTCGAGGGCGGCACCCTCGGGCTCGCGCTGAACCTCGACGTCCGTGACATCGGTGTCGTCATCCTGGGTGACGACTCCGAGATCATCGAGGGCCAGCAGGTCAAGCGGACCGGCGAGGTCCTGTCGGTCCCGGTCGGCGACGCCTTCCTGGGCCGGGTGGTCAACCCGCTGGGCATCCCGATCGACGGCCTCGGCGACATCAACTCCGACGCCCGTCGCGCTCTGGAGCTGCAGGCGCCCTCGGTGGTGATGCGTCAGGAGGTCCGCGAGCCGCTGTTGACCGGCATCAAGGCCATCGACGCGATGACCGCGATCGGCCGGGGCCAGCGCCAGCTGATCATCGGCGACCGGCAGACCGGTAAGAGCACCGTCGCCCTGGACGCGATCATCAACCAGCGCGAGAACTGGGCGACCGGTGACCCGAAGCAGCAGGTGCGCTGCATCTACGTCGCCATCGGCCAGAAGGGCTCCACCATCGCCGGCGCCCGCAAGGCCCTGGAGGAGGCCGGCGCGCTGGAGTACACCACCATCGTCGCCGCCCCCGCCTCGGACTCGGCCGGCTTCAAGTACCTGGCCCCCTACACCGGCTCGGCCATCGGCCAGCACTGGATGTATGACAGCAAGCACGTCCTGATCGTGTTCGACGACCTCTCCAAGCAGGCCGAGGCCTACCGCGCCGTGTCGCTGCTGCTGCGCCGCCCGCCGGGCCGCGAGGCCTACCCGGGCGACGTGTTCTACCTGCACTCGCGCCTGCTCGAGCGCTGCGCCAAGCTGTCCGACGAGCTCGGCGGCGGCTCGATGACCGGCCTGCCGATCATCGAGACCAAGGGCAACGACGTCTCGGCCTACATCCCCACCAACGTCATCTCGATCACCGACGGCCAGTGCTTCCTGGAGACCGACCTGTTCAACGCCGGCGTCCGCCCGGCCATCAACGTCGGCATCTCGGTGTCGCGCGTCGGCGGCGCCGCGCAGACCAAAGCGATGAAGTCCGTCGCCGGCCGGCTCCGGGTCGACCTTGCCCAGTACCGCGAGCTCGAGGCCTTCGCCGCCTTCGGCTCGGACCTGGACAAGGCCAGCCAGCAGCAACTGCGCCGCGGTTCCCGGCTGGTCGAGCTGCTCAAGCAGCCGGCCGCGTCGCCGTTCCCGGCCGAGCGTGAGGTCGTCTCGATCTGGGCCGGCACCACCGGCCAGCTCGATGACCTCGAGGTCGCCGACGTCCGCCCGTTCGAAGCGGCCCTGCACGATTACATCGCAAACGACAAGCAGGAGATCTTCGACAGCATCATCAACACCGGCAGGCTCGAGGACGACACCATCGCGCAGCTGGAGAGGGCGGTCGTCGAGGTCAAGGCGCAGTTCACCTCCACGGTGACCAAGAAGGCCGACGGCCAGCCCCGGCCCCGGCGGGACGACAACCAGCCCGAGTCCCGGCGGGCCGACGGCCAGTCCGAGTCCGGGCGGGCCGACAACCAGCTTGAGTCCCAGCGGGCCGACAACGCCGATTCGGCCGTTCCGGCAGGCGCCACCGCCGCGGGCGCGACCGCCCAAGAAGACGTGAAGTAGCCGATGGGCGCCCAGCTCCGGATCTACCGGCGGCAGATCAAGTCGGTCCAGTCGACCCAGAAGATCACCAAGGCGATGGAGCTCATCGCCGCGTCACGCATCGTCAAGGCCCAGAACCGGGTCAACGCGGCCCGGCCCTACGCCGACGAGCTGACCCGGGCGCTGGCCGCCCTGGGCAAGGACTCCTCGCTCAAGCACCCGCTGCTGACCAGAGCCGAGAACGCCAAGCGCACCGGCATCCTGCTGGTGACCTCCGACCGCGGTCTGGCCGGCGGTTACAGCGCCAACGCGATCAAGAAGGCCAACGAGCTCGCGGCCTCCGTCCGGGCCGAGGGCAAGGAGCCGGTGATCTACGTCATCGGACGTAAGGGCGTCGCCTTCTACCGGTTCCGCCAGATCCAGCTCGCCGACAGCTGGACCGGGTTCTCCGAGCAGCCGACCTTCCTCGACGCCCGCGGCGCAACCGAGGCGGTGGTCTCGGCGCTGCTGGCCACCAGCCAGGGCCAGTCCAACGACCAGGCCGGCATCGACGAGCTGTTCATGGTTTATACCCGGTTCGAGTCGATGGTCAACCAGACCCCGACGGCGGCGCTGGTGGCCCCGGTCCAGCTCTCCGAGGCCGAGCAGGCCGTCCAGGACGAGCGGGATGCCGAGGCCAAGTCCTCAGGGTCCTCGAGCAACCCGGGGCCGGCGTATGAGTTCGAGCCCGAACCCGAGGAGCTGCTGACCGCCCTGCTGCCGCGCTACGTCCGCGCCCGGATCTTCTCCGCGCTGCTGGAGTCGGCGGCGTCGGAGTCGGCAGCGCGGCGACGGGCCATGAAGTCGGCCTCGGACAACGCCTCGGACCTCATCAAGGTCTACACCCGGCTGGCCAACCAAGCCCGCCAGGCTGAAATCACCCAGGAAATCAGTGAGATCGTCGGTGGCGCCGACGCCCTCGCGGCAGCAGGAAGTGACTACTGATGAGCACTGTGATGGAAAATCCCGCCAGCACCGACGGCACGGCGGCGCCGGTTCGCGGCCGTGTCGTCCGAGTGATCGGACCGGTCGTCGACATCGAGTTCGGCCGAAACAGCCTGCCGGCGCTCTACAACGCGCTGAAGGTCGACATCGAGCTCGGCGAGCTGTCCAAGACCCTGACGCTGGAGACCGCGCAGCACATCGGTGACGACATGGTGCGTGCGATCGCGCTGCAGCCGACCGATGGCCTGGTGCGGGGCGCGGAGGTGACCGACACCGGCGCCGCGATCAGCGTCCCGGTGGGCGACATCACCAAAGGCCACGTGTTCAACGCCCTGGGCGAGCCCCTGGACGAGGCCGGCAAGAAGCTGGAGTTCACCGAGCGCTGGTCGATCCACCGCTCACCGCCGGCCTTCGACCAGCTGGAGTCCAAGACCGAGCCGATGTGGACCGGCGTCAAGGTCATCGACCTGCTGACCCCGTACGTGGTCGGCGGCAAGATCGGCCTGTTCGGCGGAGCCGGCGTCGGCAAGACGGTGCTGATCCAGGAGATGATCTACCGGGTCGCTGAGAACTTCGGTGGCGTGTCGGTGTTCGCCGGAGTCGGCGAGCGCACCCGTGAGGGCAACGACCTGATCGCTGAGATGACCGAGTCCGGCGTGCTGGAGAAGACCGCGCTGGTGTTCGGGCAGATGGACGAGCCGCCGGGCACCCGGCTGCGGGTCGCGCTCTCGGCGCTGACGATGGCCGAGTACTTCCGCGACGTGCAGGGCCAGGACGTGCTGCTGTTCATCGACAACATCTTCCGCTTCACCCAGGCGGGTTCAGAGGTGTCGACGCTGCTCGGCCGGATGCCCTCGGCGGTGGGGTACCAGCCGACCCTGGCCGATGAGATGGGCCAGCTGCAGGAGCGGATCACCTCGACCCGCGGTCACTCGATCACCTCGATGCAGGCGATCTACGTGCCCGCCGACGACATCACCGACCCGGCGCCACACACCGCCTTCGCCCACCTTGACGCCACCACCGTGCTCTCGCGGCCGATCTCGGAGAAGGGCATCTACCCGGCGGTGGACCCCCTGGACTCCACCTCCCGGATCCTGGACGCCCAGTACATTGGCGAGGAGCACTACTCGGTGGCCTCGGAGATCAAGCGGATCCTGCAGCGCTACAACGAGCTGCAGTCCATCATCGCGATCCTAGGCATCGATGAGCTCTCCGAAGAGGACAAGATCCTGGTCGGCCGGGCTCGCCGGATCGAGCGGTTCCTGTCGCAGAACACCTACGTGGCCAAGCAGTTCACCGGCATCGAGGGTTCCTTCGTGCCGATCGAGGAGACCATCGACGCGTTCAAGCGGTTGGCCGCCGGTGACTTCGACAACTACCCGGAGCAGGCGTTCTTCATGTGCGGTGGCGTCGAGGACCTGGAGAAGAAGGCCCACGAGCTCAAGAACTCCTGACCTGTAGCGGTCAGGAGTCGAGGCAGGGTCAGCGAGCGAGGAGCGCAACGAATGGCTAGCAACGCCACCATGCAGGTCGAACTGGTCTCGGTCGACCGTCAGATCTGGTCGGGAGAGGCCACCGCGGTCTATGCCCGCACGCCTGAAGGCGAGATCGGCGTCCTGCCCGGCCACACGCCGCTGCTTGGCGCGCTTGTTCCAGGCTGGCTGGTGCGCATCCTGCGTGCCGATGGCGTCGAGCAGCGGGTGGCGGTGCACGGCGGGTTCCTGTCGGTGCGTGCCGATGGGGTGTCGGTGCTGGCCGAGATGGCCGAGACCGCTGACGAGGTCGACGTTCCCCGGGCTCGGCAGGCGCTGGAACGGGCCGGCGACGGCAACGACGAGGAATCCGTCGAGGCCCGCAACCGGGCGCTGGCAAGGTTGCGCGCCGCGGGCGAGCAGATTTAGCGGTTTCAGCGTCCGTCCGGCAAGCTGGACAGGCAGCGTGAAGGAGGCACCCGATTGGCGGAGATCGAGCTCTCCGTTCTGATCGTGGTGTGCGTGCTGCTCGTCTGCGGGCTGGTGCTGTGGGTTTCGGTGGTGCTGCACCAACGGCGGGTGGTCGGCTCGGCCGGTGGCTTGCCGATGGCGCTCAAGCGTGACGACCAGCGCTGGTCCAACGGGGTCGGGCGCTACGCCGGCGACGAGCTGATCTGGTACCGCACCCTGTCGCTGTCACCGAAGCCGGCGCTGCGGATGCCGCGCTCTGACCTCGAGGTCATTCTGAGCCGGCCTTGGGATCCGCAGCGGGACATGGCGCTGCGACCGAACCTGATGATCGCCGAATGCCGGTTTCGGGGCTCCAAGGTCAGCTTGGGCTTTCCGGACAACGGGCTGACCGGCTTCCTGTCGTGGCTCGAGGCGTCGGCGCCCCGGTTCTGACCGCGGTGTGTGCGTGATCCGGCGTGTGGCCGGGCTGGATCAGATGGCGGCCGAGGTTCTCAGACGGCGGCCGGACCGCCCGGCTGCCACAGCACGTCGGTGCCCGCGTTCGCGCACCGGGCCAGGATGAACAGCAGGTCCGAGAGCCGGTTGAGGTAGGTGGCGGCCAGCTGGTTGGTGTGCTCGGGATCGGCCTCGATCAGCGCCCAGGTGCTGCGCTCGGCGCGCCGGGTGACCGTCCGGGCCACGTGCAGCAGCGCCGCCCCGGGGGTGCCGCCGGGCAGGATGAAGCTCGCCAGCGCAGGCAGCTCGGCGTTGAACTCATCGCACCAGGCTTCCAGCCGGCTGAGGTAGCTCTCGGTGATCCGCAGCGGCGGGTGCTTCGGGTCGGCCACGATCGGGGTGCACAGGTCGGCCCCGACGTCGAACAGGTCGTTCTGCACGTGCCTGAGCACCGCCGCGATGGGTTCGGCCAGCTCGCCGAGGGCCAGGGCGGCCCCCACAGCGGCGTTGGTCTCATCCGAGTCGGCATAGGCAGCGACCCGGACGTCGGTCTTGGGCACCCGGCTCAGATCACCCAGCCCGGTCGTGCCGTTGTCGCCGGTCTTGGTGTAGATGCGGGTCAGGTGTACGGCCATGGGCCCCAATCTAGGCGGGCTGCCGGCAAGGCGGCACACCGCGGGCAGCTCGGCGCGCTGATCGGCACGCAGGCGGCGGGCCGGCCGGCACCGCTCAGTGCGCCGCTACTCGTCCAGCAGCTCGCGTGCCCGGTCGGCGTCGACGGCGAACACCAGCAGGTCGTAGCTGTCCCGGTCCAGCCGCGACACCGAGCAGCGGATGCCGCGTTCGGACAGCAGGTTCTTGGCCGCCAGCACCTGCGAGCGGGGAGCGTGGGACAGCACCGGGGTCAGCAGCCCGAGATCGGCGTTCGGGCCGCCGGCCGGTCGCCCGGTGCGCGGCCGGGACGGCTGGAACACCCACCGGCTGGCCAGCATCAGCATGGTCACGATGCCGATCGCCCACGCCAGGATGCTCAGATCGAAGCCCATGCCAATCCCTCCCGCATCGACCGTCCGGTCCACCTCGCTCAAGCATTACAGGCGTTCGCCAGCCGGCGCGAGCTGCTCAGGGATCGGCGGCTATCGTGCGAGCATCGGCCCGGCCGCCCGGATCGCACGCCCAGAGGAGACAGACGCCATGACACAGCAGGTAGCGGTTATCGGAGCCGGCCTGATGGGATCCGGCATCGCCCAGGTGGCGGCCGTGGCAGGACTGCGGGTCGCCCTGCAGGACGTCACCGAGGTGGCCCTGCAGCGCGGCCTGGACGGCATCGAGAAGTCGATGACCCGGTTCGTCCAGAAGGGCAAGCTGGCCGAAGCCGACATGCGGGCGGCGCTGGACCGGATCACCACCAGCACCGAGCTGGACTCGGCGGCCGACGCCGACATCGTGGTAGAGGCGGTGTACGAGAGCCTGGACGTCAAGCACGGGCTGTTCCGGACCCTGGACGGGCTGTGCAAGGACGGCGCGGTGCTGGCCTCCAACACCTCCGCGATCCCGATCAGCCAGCTCGCCGCGGCCACCAAGCGGCCGGAGTCGGTGGTGGGCACCCACTTCTTCTCACCGGTTCCGATGATGGCGCTGTGCGAGCTGGTGCGTGGCTACAAGACCTCCGATGACACCCTGGCCAGGGCCCGCGCCTTCGCCGAGCAGATCGGCAAGACCTGCATCGTGGTCAACCGCGACGTCGCCGGTTTCGTCACCACCCGGCTGATCGCGGCGCTGAGCAACGAGGCGGTCCGGTTGCTGGAGACCGGGGTGGCCACCGCCGAGGACATCGACACCGCCTGCAAGCTCGGCTTCGGCCACGCGATGGGGCCGCTGGCGACCCTGGACCTGACCGGCATCGACATCATGCGCAACGCCTCGAACAACATCTACAACGACACCAAGGACGCCAAGTTCGCCCCGCCCGAGCTGCTGTCGCGGATGGTGGTGGCCGGTGACCTCGGCCGCAAGACCGGCCGGGGCTTCTACAGCTACTAGCCGGCCGGCCCGCGCGGGTGCGAACTGAGCCACATCGCCCTGCCTGCCGGTAGCGCGCGTGCCAGACTCTGGCCAGCCGAGTCCCGCACCGAGTCAGGAGCCGCGCCGATGGCCGAGCGGACCAAGCCCTGGGTGATGCGCACCTATGCCGGGCACTCCAGCCCGCTGGAGTCCAACGCGCTGTACCGGCGCAACCTGGACAAGGGCCAGACCGGGCTGTCGGTCGCCTTCGACCTGCCGACCCAGACCGGCTATGACCCCGACGCCGAGCTGGCCCGCGGCGAGGTCGGCAAGGTCGGCGTTCCGATCTCCCACCTGGGGGACCTGCGGACGCTGTTCGACGGCATCCCGCTGGAGCAGATGAACACCTCGATGACCATCAACGCCCCGGCGATGTGGCTGCTGGCGCTCTACCTGGTGGTGGCGGAGGAGCATGCCGCCAAGGCCGGCCTAGATCCTGCGCAGGCACGTTCCCAACTGGCCGGCACCACCCAGAACGACATCGTGAAGGAGTACCTCTCGCGCGGGACGTTCATCTTCGGCCCGGAGCCGTCGCTGCGGCTGATCACCGACCTGATCGCCTACACGGTGGCCGAGGTGCCGAGATGGAACCCGATCAACATCTGCAGCTACCACCTGCAGGAGGCCGGGGCGACGCCGGTGCAGGAGGTCTCGTTCGCGCTGTGCACGGCGATCGCGGTCCTGGACTCGGTGCGCGAGTCCGGCCAGCTGCCGCCGGAGAAGTTCGGCGAGGTGGTGCAGCGGATCTCGTTCTTCGTCAACGCCGGGGTGCGCTTCGTCGAGGAGCTGTGCAAGATGCGGGCCTTCACCCGGCTCTGGGACGAGATCACCGCCGAGCGGTACGGCGTCACCGACCCGAAGCAGCGGCGGCTGCGCTACGGCGTGCAGGTCAACTCGCTCGGCCTGACCGAGGCCCAGCCGGAGAACAACGTCACCAGGATCCTGCTGGAGATGCTCGGGGTGACGCTGTCGAAGAGTGCACGAGCGCGCGCGGTCCAGTTGCCGGCCTGGAACGAGGCGCTCGGGCTGCCCCGGCCGTGGGACCAGCAGTGGTCGCTGCGCATGCAGCAGGTGCTCGCCTTCGAGACCGACCTGCTGGAGTACGACGACATCTTCGACGGCTCGGCCGTGATCGAGGCCAAGGTGGCCGAGATCGCCGCCGGCGCCCGCGCCGAGATCGAGAAGGTGCTGCAGCAGGGCGGGGTGGTGGCCGCGGTCGAGTCCGGTTACCTCAAGAGCGCGCTGGTCTCCTCGCTGGCCGAGCGCCGGCGGCGGATGGAGACCGGTGAGGACGTCGTGGTGGGAGTGAACCGGTTCACCGAGACCGAGCCGAACCCGCTCACCGCCGACGTCGAGGGCTCGATCCTCACGATCGACCCAGGCGTCGAGGCGGCCGCGGTGGCCTCGGTGCGGACCTGGCGGGCCGAGCGCGACCACGCCGAGGTGGCGGCCGGCCTGGCCGAGCTCAAGGCGGTGGCGGCCACCAGCGCCAACCTGATGGCCGCCACCCTGCGCTGCGCCCGGGCCGGCGTCACGACCGGTGAGTGGGCCGGCGCGCTGCGCGAGGTGTTCGGCGAGTACCGGGCGCCGACCGGGGTCTCAGGCGCCGCGAGCGCCGGTGCGGCCGGCGGCGCCGACGAGGCGTTCACCGAGCTGCGCCGCCGGGTCGCCGAGACCGGCGCCGAACTCGGCGGCCGGCTGCGGTTCCTGGTCGGCAAGCCGGGGCTGGACGGGCACTCCAACGGCGCCGAGCAGATCGCCGTCCGGGCCCGCGACGCCGGCTTCGAGGTGGTGTACTCCGGGATCCGGCTGACTCCGGCCCAGATCGTGGCCTCGGCGGTGGAGGAGGACGTCTCGGTGGTGGGGCTGTCGGTGCTGTCCGGCTCGCACCTGTCGGTTGTTCCCGAGGTGCTGGACGGCATGCGGGCCGCCGGCCTGGACGACGTCCCGCTGGTGGTGGGCGGCATCATCCCCGACGTCGACGCCGCCCGGCTGATCAAGCTGGGGGTGGCCCGGGTCTTCACCTCCAAGGACTTCGAGCTGAGCAAGGTTCTCGGCGGGGTGCTGCAGGCGGTCCGGGACGCCAACGGGCTCGACTGAGCCGCTCGCGCCCGGCTGGGTAGGCTGCCCCGGTGCGCCTGGTGATTGCTCATTGCATGGTCGACTACATCGGTCGGCTGACCGCCCACCTGCCGATGGCGCCGCGGCTGCTGATGGTCAAGGCCGACGGCTCGGTGCTGGTGCATTCCGACGGCGGGTCCTACAAGCCGCTGAACTGGATGTCGCCGCCGTGCACCCTCGTCGAGACCGAACTGTCCGACGGCGAGTTCGAGGGCAACGCGCTCTGGACGGTCACCAACAAGACCGGTGATCAGCTGCGGATCACCATCGCCGAGGTGCTGCACGACTCCAGCCACCAGCTCGGGATCGATCCGGGGCTGGTCAAGGACGGCGTCGAGGCGCACCTGCAGGTGCTGCTGGCCGAGCACATCGAAACCCTGGGCGCGGGCTACCGGCTGGTCCGGCGGGAGTTTCCGACCGCGATCGGGCCGGTCGACATCATGGCCCGTGACCCGCACGGGGTGTCGGTGGCGGTGGAGATCAAGCGGCGCGGTGACATCGACGGCGTCGAGCAGCTGACCCGCTACCTCGAACTGCTCAACCGCGATCCGTTGCTGGCCCCGGTCAAGGGCGTCTTCGCCGCCCAGGAGATCAAGCCGCAGGCCCGCACGCTGGCCACCGACCGCGGCATCGACTGCCTGGTGCTGGACTATGACCTGCTGCGCGGCGTGGACGACCCGTCCCAGCGGTTGTTCTAGGGCTCAGCGTTGTTCCCGGGGCGGGGCGTCACACGGACAGCCGCCGCGTTGGCGCGCCGGCCTACCGGCCAGTAACCTCGGCCGCATGACCGCTGTCTCGAAGGGATCCGGCAGCACGGCCCAGCCTTTCAACAGTCCGGCTCAGTCCTCCGGCAGCACGGCCCAGTCCTCCGGAAGCATCGAAGCCGGCGACCGGCAGCGGTTCGAGTCGCTGAACCCGGCGACCGGCGAGCCGCTGGCCAGCTTCGACGTGCACACCGCCGAGGACGTGGCCGCCGCCGTGGAGCGGGCCAGGACAGCGGCCGCATGGTGGGCCGAACTCGGCACGTCCGGCCGCCGCGCCCGGCTGACCGCCTGGCGGGCGCAGCTGGTTCAGCGCACCGACGAGCTGGCCGAGCTGATCTCGCGGGAGAACGGCAAGCCGCACGACGACGCCGTCGTGGAGGTCGTTCTGGCGATCGCGCACCTGGCCTGGGCCGCTCGCAATGCCGGCAAGGTGCTGCGCCGGCGCCGGGTCAACCCGGGGCTGCTGGCGATCAACCACTCCGCCACCCTGGAGTACCTGCCCTTCGGCGTGGTGGGCGTGATCGGGCCCTGGAACTACCCGCTGCACACCCCGATGGGCTCGATCAGCTACGCCCTGGCCGCCGGCAACGCGGTGGTCTTCAAGCCCAGCGAGTACACCCCGGCCGTCGGGCGGTGGCTGGTGGACTCCTTCGCTCAGGTGGTCGGTGAACAGCCCGTCCTGCAGCTGGTCACCGGCTTCGGCGCGACCGGCGCCGGGCTGTGCGAGGCGGGCGTCGACAAGCTGGCCTTCACCGGGTCGGCTGCGACCGGCCGGCTGGTGATGGCCAGCTGCGCCCGCAGCCTCACCCCGTGCGTGATCGAGTGCGGCGGCAAGGACGCCCTGATCGTGGCCGCCGACGCCGACCTGGAACGGGCCGCCGAGCAGGCCGTCTGGGGTGCGATGTTCAACGGCGGCCAGACCTGCGCCGGGGTGGAACGGGTCTACGTCGAGGCGCCGGTCTATGACGAGTTCATCGCCAGGGTCACCGAGCAGGCCGCCGGCATCCGCACCGGCGGGCCGGACGGCCAAGGCAGTCAGGGCCCTCATGGCAGCCAGGGCGTGCCGCACTACGGCGCGATCACCATGCCCGGCCAGCTCGAGATCATCTCCCGGCACATCCGCGAGGCCATCGCGCACGGCGGCCGGGCGCTGGTGGGTGGGCTCGACTCGGTGCGCGGGCCCTACGTCGAGCCGGTGGTGCTGGTCGACGTCCCACCGGACCAGCCCGCCGTCACCGAGGAGACCTTCGGTCCGACCATGGTGATCAGCAAGGTCGCCAACCTCGATGAAGCGGTCGAGGCAGCGAATTCCGGGGATTACGGCCTGGGCGCCTCGGTGTTCAGCCGCGGGCAGGGCCGGCAGCTGGCCGACCGGCTCACTGCCGGCATGGTCAGCGTGAACTCGGTGCTGACCTACGCCTCGGTGCCCGGGCTGCCCTGGGGTGGCAGCGGCCACTCCGGCTTCGGCCGGATCCACGGCCCGGACGGCCTGCGCGAGTTCGCCCGCTCCCGGGCGGTCACCTCGCAGCTGTTCGACATCCCGCTCAAGCTCGCCACCTTCGCCCGCCCGGACGCCTCCATCGGTCAGCTCCGCCAGCTGGCCAGGCTGCGCTGGGGCCGGCGCTGAACGGGTCGGGGCGTGAGACTTCACCCACGCCCGCGGTGCCGCCCGCCGACCGGCCGGATACCGTGATGCCACAACGGCGGTGACCGAGCACTGACCCGGAATGGTCGCTCCCGGCGC
Source organism: Jatrophihabitans sp. (assembly GCA_036389035.1). Taxonomy (NCBI): domain Bacteria; kingdom Bacillati; phylum Actinomycetota; class Actinomycetes; order Jatrophihabitantales; family Jatrophihabitantaceae; genus Jatrophihabitans; species Jatrophihabitans sp. The sequence goes on along the minus strand of DASVQQ010000011.1, from coordinate 3,559 downwards.
CGGCCGCGAGAACGACTGGTGGCGAACAGCGACCTGAAGAGGAGGCACCAGCAGTGGCGCGGAAATTCACTCGAGTCGGCGTGGTCGGCCTGGGCACCATGGGCGCGGGCATCGCCGAGGTGTTCGCCCGCAACGGCCTCAGCGTGGTGGCGGTCGACCGCGACCAGGCCTCGATCACCCGCGGCCGGGGCCACATCGAGCAGTCCACCGGACGGGCGGTGGCCCGCGGCAAGCTGGCCGAGTCCGAGCAGGCCGAGCTGCTGTCGCGGATCACCTTCGACACCGAGATGAAGTCACTGGCCGACGCCGACCTGGTGATCGAGGCGGTGCCCGAGCAGCTGAACCTCAAGCGCGCCATCTTCGCCGCCCTGGACGAGATCTGCGGGCCGGAGACGATCCTGGCCACCAACACCTCGTCGCTGTCGGTCACCGAGATCGCGGTCTCGACCTCGCGGCCCGACAAGGTCATCGGCGTGCACTTCTTCAACCCCGCCCCGGTGATGAAGCTGGTCGAGGTGGTGCGCAGCGTCGTCACCGATCCGGACGTGGTCGCCGACATCGAGGCGTTCGTGGCCTCGCTCGGCAAGACCGACGTCACGATCGGCGACCGGGCCGGCTTCATCGCCAACGCGCTGCTGTTCGGCTACCTCAACCACGCCGCCGCGATGTACTCCGAGCGCTACGCCAGCCGCGAGGACATCGACGCCGCGATGAAGCTGGGCTGCGGCCTGCCGATGGGGCCGCTGGCGCTGCTGGACCTGATCGGGCTGGACACCGCCTACGAGATCCTGGACACGATGTACAAGCAGTCGCGCGACCGGCTGCACGCTCCGACCCCGATCTTCAAGCAGATGATGACGGCCGGCCTGCTGGGTCGCAAGGTCGGCCGGGGCTTCTACACCTATGACGGCCCGGACTCCCCGAACGTGGTGGCCGACGCGCACACCCCGGCGCAGCAGGCCGACACCGAAGGGGCCCGGCCGATCCGGCGGGTCGGCGTCATCGGCTCCGGTGTCATGGCGACCGGCATCATCGAGGTGTTCGCCAGGGCCGGTTACGACGTGCACTTCATCACCCGCTCGACCGAGAAGGTCGCCCGGGTGCACAGCTCGCTGCAGCGCTCGCTGGAGAAGGGCGTGCAGCGCGGCAAGCTGACCGGCGACGAGCGTGACCAGGCGCAGGCCCGCATCACCGGCTCGGCCCGCCTGGACGACCTGGCGCCGATGGACCTGGTCATCGAGGCGGTGGTGGAGGAGCTCTCGGTCAAGCAGGCGCTGTTCGCCAACCTGGACGAGATCTGCCGGCCGGGCGCGATCCTGGCCACCACCACCTCGTCCCTGCCGGTGATCGAGTGCGCGGCGGCCACCTCGCGGCAGGCCGACGTGATCGGCCTGCACTTCTTCAACCCGGCGACGGTGATGGCGCTGGTCGAGGTGGTCAGCACGGTCGCCACCGCCGCCGACGTCGAGGCCACCGCGCTGGCGGTCTGCACCGAGCTGGGCAAGCACCCGGTGCGCTGCGGTGACCGGGCCGGCTTCATCGTCAACGCGCTGCTCTTTCCCTACCTGAACGACGCGGTGAAGATGCTGGAGGCGCACTACGCCACCAGCGAGGACATCGACTCGGCCATGAAGGTCGGCTGCGGCTATCCGATGGGCCCGTTCGAGCTGCTCGACGTGGTGGGCCTGGACGTCGCGCTGGCGATCCAGCGGGAGCTCTACCTCGAGTTCCGGGAGCCGGGCTTCGCGCCCGCCCCGCTGCTGGAGCACCTGGTCACCGCCGGCCGGCTGGGCCGCAAGACCGGCAAGGGCTTCCGCGAGTACACCTGAGCCCAGGCTCAGCAGGCCGCCGGCGCCAGGCGGCCAGAGGTCAGGAGGAGGATCGCCGCATGGTCGCCACCGGATTGCCCGACGTCGTCGAGCTGGAGACGCTGCCCGCCCGGGTGGTCATCTGCGAGGTGGGGCCGCGGGACGGACTGCAGAACGAGTCGGCGATCGTGCCGCTGGAGGTCAAGCTCGAGTTCATCGAGCGGCTGGTCGACGCCGGCCACCAGCTGGTCGAGGTGACCAGCTTCGTGCACCCGTCCTGGGTGCCGCAGCTGGCCGACGCCGAGCAGCTGCTGGACCGGCTGGAGCGCCGGCCCGGCGTCCGCTACCCGGTGCTGGTGCCCAATGCCCGCGGCCTGGACCGGGCGCTGGACGCCGGTGTCACCGAGATCGCGATCTTCGGCAGCGCCACCGAGACCTTCGCCCGGCGCAACCTCAACCGGACGATGGCCGAGTCGGTGGAGATGTTCGCGCCGGTGGTGGCCGGGGCCCGCGAACGCGGCCTGCGAGTGCGCGGCTACCTGTCGATGTGCTTCGGTGACCCGTGGGAGGGCCGGGTGCCGCTGTCCCAGGTGGTGCGGGCGGCCACCGAGTTGATGCGGCTGGGCTGCACCGAGCTGAGCCTGGGCGACACCATCGGGGTGGCCACGCCGGGCCAGGTGCGCGAGCTGCTGCGCCAGCTGACCGAGGCCGGCCTGGACCTGGCCGCCGTCGCGGTGCACTTTCACGACACCTACGGCCAGGCGCTGGCCAACACCCTCGCCGCGCTGCAGTGCGGCGTCACGATCGTCGACGCCTCCGCCGGTGGCCTGGGCGGCTGCCCGTACGCCGAGAGCGCGACCGGCAACCTGGCCACCGAGGACCTGCTGTGGCAGCTGGCCGGCCTGGGCATCGAGACCGGGGTGGACCTGGCCAAGCTGGTTGAGACCAGTGCCTGGATGGCCGGCCAGCTCGGCCGGCCCAGCCCGTCCCGGGTGGTGCAGGCGCTCGCGCCGCACTGAGCCCGGCAGGCCGGCGTCCGTCGTTAGACTTGGCTGATGCCCCGCCGAAACCTGCCCGCTCGGCACGGGACGGCCCGCAAACCCGCCGCCGGGGGCCGGAAATCGGGCGATGAGGGCGGCGAGCTTCGCGCCGGCGAGCAGTCGCAGTCGTGGCGCGGCGTGGAGTACCGGGTGCGAGCAGTGTCCGGCTCGGGACAGTCCGGGTCGGGACAGTCCGCAGCGGCGCCCTACCGGTGCCCGGGCTGCGATCAGCTGCTGCCGGCCGGCCTGGCCCACCTGGTGGCGTGGCCTGCCGATGACCTGGACGCCTCGGACCGGCGGCACTGGCACACCGCCTGCTGGAGTGCCCGGGACCGGCGCGCGCCCACCGTCCAGCGCAGCCGCAACGCCCCGCGCTACGGCTGAGTCCTGCTGCCTAGCTGTAGCGCCCTAGGCCGTGTTGATCAAGTCTGATGTGATCCAGATCAAGGTGGCGGCGAGGCTGAGGGCGGCGCCCCGGTGCGGTACTTCCACGCCATGCCTTCTACAGCGAGCCGGTGATCCGTCCACGGCCGGGACTTGACGGCACACTTGCATTTTGCAAGTATGGCCGCATGAGCCTCTTCATCACCTGCCCGGTCGAGAGCGTCGAGCGCGCGACCGCCTTCTACACCGCCCTCGGCTGGACCCTCAACGCCGAGATGTCCGATCACAACGTGTCGTGCTTCGCGATCGCGCCCGAGCAGTACGTCA